>NZ_AODF01000031.1 GCF_000525875.1 Listeria floridensis FSL S10-1187
TTTAGAATTCCTTAAATAGGGGATATTTTCTTTTGACTTTTTTATACTGCTTTAAAAAAAACAATTGAAAACTTTTTTGTTTTTCCAGTGACTTTATTGTATCGTTTTTTTTTTGAAAAAATAACATTACAGCTAGATTAAAAAATCTTTACAATTTGAAAGAAAAGGCATAGACCGATTTTCAGCTAAACCATGACAAGTTTACAGTTTCACAGGTTTTGCATGTCATCAAACTGTTATATAAAAAAAAGAAACAGCTGAAAAGAATTCAGCTGTTTCTTTTTAACTATTAAACCCTTCACCCATGACCTCACTTGCGCTCATTACGACAACAAAGGCATCCGGATCAATTTCCTGCACGACTTCCTTGAGTTTTTGAAACCCGCGTTGTTGAATCACACACAGAAGGATTTGTTTTTCGCTGTCCGTATAGCCACCTTGTGCTTTAAGCCTCGTAATTCCGCGTCCGATCTTATAAAGGACTGCTTCACGAATTTCCTCTTGGTGCTCCGAAATAATCATCACCGTTTTCGATTGATCCATTCCCACTTGAACCAAGTCAATCGTCTTACTTGTAGCAAAAAGTGCAATCAGCGCATAAAGACCAGACTCAATTCCAAATACACCCATTGCAATCATCACCACGAAGCCGTCAATCAATGCCATACATATCCCGAGCGAAAGGTGGGTGTACTTGTGCAAAATTTGTGCCACTACATCCGTTCCGCCCGTCGATGCCTTACCCCGAAAAACGATACCAAGACCGATCCCAACAATCACTCCACCAAAAAGCGCTGCAATTAACGGCTCGTTCGTCCACGGTTTAAAAGACTGTGATAAAAATACAAACAACGGAACTGCCATCGTTCCAACAAACGTTTTAATGCCAAATTGATAGCCGAGAAAAAAGATTCCAGCAGCAAAGAGCGGAATATTGAGTGTCCACTGAATGAAAGCCGGAGTCCAACCCGTCAAAAAGTTAATAATCGTACTAATCCCGTTTACACCGCCAGATGCAATATGATTTGGTAGCAAAAGAACATTAAACGCCAGCGCGATAATCGCTGATCCCAAAACAACTTGCAAATAATCGCGTATTTTTTTTCATACGCGGCGAAAGTATTCTTCTCCCTTGTTGTGCTGTCATAGCTACCCCCTAATTTTAGCTGATGCGCGAACGAAGATAAGCATTGATAAATTCGTCCAAATCCCCATCCATTACTGCTTGCGTATTGCCAGTTTCCACATTTGTCCGGTGATCTTTCACCATCGAATACGGGTGGAAGACATACGAGCGAATTTGACTCCCCCAACCAATTTCTTTTTGCTCCCCGCGAATTTCCGCAAGTTCCGCTTCTTTTTCTTCCTGTTCTTTTTGATAAAGCTTTGCCTTAAGCATCTTCATCGCTTGTTCCCGGTTTTTCAGCTGCGAACGTTCTGACTGGCAAGTAACAACAATCCCAGTTGGAATATGTGTCATCCGAACAGCAGAATCCGTTGTATTGATATGTTGTCCGCCAGCCCCTGTTGCCCGGTACGTATCAATTTTTAAGTCTTCCGGCCGCACTTCAATTTCGATATCGTTATCCATTTCTGGCATAACATCGACTGAAACAAAAGAAGTATGCCGTCTGCCAGATGAATCGAATGGAGAAATCCGGACAAGCCGGTGAACACCTTTTTCTGCTTTAAAATAACCATATGCATTATGTCCCTTGATTAAAAGCGTAACGCTTTTGATTCCCGCTTCATCACCTGCTTGATAATCGAGCGTTTCCACCTTAAAGCCTTTTTTCTCTGCAAAACGCTGATACATTCGCAGAAGCATTGAGCCCCAATCTTGCGACTCCGTACCTCCGGCGCCTGGGTGTAGCTCGACGATAGCATTATTCTTATCGTAAGGATCACTAAGCATCAATTTGAGCTCAAATTCGTCCAATTCCTTCACAAAATTCGTCAAGTCCACCTCAAGTTCAGCTTGCAAATCCGGGTCGCTTTCTTCCCGTAAAAGCTCTAAACTCACGTCAAGGTTTTCCTGCTCTTCTTCCATTTTATGAAATGCATTATAAGTTTCCTTCAAGGCATTTGACTCATTAATAACTTTTTGTGCCGCTTGCTGATCATTCCAAAAATTAGGATCAAGCATTTGATCTTCAAGCTCAGCAATGCGGGCTTCCATACTTTCTAAGTCAAAGAGACCCCCTAAAGTCTTTAATTTGGCTCGCTGTTTTCTCAAGCGAATTACGAATTTCTGCTAATTCCATGTTCATTTCCACCTTTTCTTTTAATAAAAGTCTACTTTCTAGTATATCGAAATTTTTTCTAGAAAGCTATTCTCTTTTTTTATAACAAAAAGAGCGCCGAATATGGCGCTCCGAGTTCTATGCTTCTTTGCCGTGGCAATTTTTATATTTCTTACCGCTGCCGCAAGGGCAAAGGTCATTACGTCCAATGTGGTTATCTTTTACGACCGGTTTTTTCTTCGCTTCTGGTTTCCCGTCAGCCGGATCCACCGCTTCACCTTTCGCAACTTGCTCACGTTCAAGATTTTGTCTGATTTCAGCCTTCATGATATATTTTGAAACATCTTCATCAATCGATGCAACCATCGCTTCAAACATTTCAAATCCTTCAGATTGATACTCGCGTAGCGGATCAATTTGTCCATAAGCTCGCAAGTGAATACCATCGCGCAAATGATCCATTGCATCAATATGATCCACCCATTTCGTGTCCACTACACGAAGAAGGACAACCTTTTGGAATTCATTAAATTCTGCTTCTGGCAAAAGAGTTTCTTTTTCATCATAAGCTTCTTTAATTTTTTCCAAAATGTAGCTTTCAATGTCCTCAGAAGTTTTACCTTCCAAGTCCTCAACTGTAAGAGCACCCTCATTTAGCAGATTTGCATCTACATAGTCAACGATTGCTTGCAAGTTCCAATCTTCTTCCGATTCATGCGAAGAAGCATTTGAAGAAACCACAAAATGAAGTGTTCGTTCAATCATACCGTCGATGATTTCGCGCAGCCCACTTTCAGCTGTAATCACATCATAGCGCTGTTTATAGATCACTTCACGTTGTTGACGAAGCACATCATCATATTGCAAGACTTGTTTACGTGAATCAAAGTTATTTCCTTCAACACGTTTTTGTGCAGATTCAACAGCACGACTGACCATCTTACTTTGAATAGCCTCTTCGCTCATACCAAAGCGTTCCATCATGCTCTTCATATTGTCAGAACCAAAGCGGCGCATCAATTCGTCTTCCATTGATAGATAGAATTGCGTAACCCCAGGGTCTCCTTGACGCCCAGAACGACCACGCAACTGATTATCAATCCGCCGTGACTCATGCCGTTCTGTACCAATTACTGCAAGCCCGCCTGCTTCAAGTGTTTCTTCATCCAATTTAATATCCGTACCACGACCAGCCATGTTAGTTGCGATCGTAACGGCACCGTGTTTACCGGCAGTTTCAATGATATTAGCTTCACGCTCATGCTGTTTCGCATTCAAAACATCATGACGAATTCCCTTGCGCTTCAATTTACTTGAAATCAATTCGGAAGTTTCGATGGCAACAGTACCGACAAGAACCGGCTGTCCTTTTGCATGACGCTCAGCAATATCTTCAACAACCGCATTAAACTTCGCATCAATTGTCGTATAAATCAGATCAGGACGATCATCCCGAACTATAGGGCGGTTCGTTGGAATCTCAATAACACGCATATTGTAAATATCGCGGAATTCTTCTTCTTCCGTTTTTGCTGTACCAGTCATACCGGCAAGTTTCTTATACATCCGGAAGTAGTTTTGGAACGTAATCGTCGCCATTGTTTTCGATTCGTTTTGAATCGTAACACTTTCCTTAGCTTCAAGCGCTTGGTGAAGACCCTCGCTAAAACGACGACCTTTCATAATCCGTCCAGTGAACTGGTCAACGATAAGAACTTCATCATCTTGAACCACATAATCCACATCGCGCGACATCGTATAGTTTGCCTTCAGTGCTTGGGCAATATGATGGAGCAAAACCGTATTTTCAAGATCATAAAGATTGTCTACGTCGAAATATTTTTCGCCGCGCTCCATACCTTCTTCAGTCAAGTTTACCGATTTTGTTTTAATATCAACCGTGTAATCTTTTTCTTTCGTAAGTGTCGTAACAAACGTATTTGCACGCACATAAAGCAAGTTGGACTTTTCAGCTTCACCAGAAATAATCAGCGGTGTACGGGCTTCATCAATCAAAATCGAGTCAACTTCATCAATAATTGCGAATGAAAGTGGCCGTTGCACCATTTGCTCTTTATAAACAACCATATTATCGCGCAAATAGTCGAATCCAAGTTCGTTATTTGTGCTGTAAGTGATGTCACATGCATATTGTTGACGTTTCTCTTCACTCGAAAGCTCGTTTAAGTTCAAACCTACAGTAAGTCCTAAGAATTCATAAAGAACTCCCATCTCTTCCGCATCACGCTGTGCCAAGTATTCATTGACTGTTACAACGTGTACGCCTTCGCTTGAAAGAGCGTTCAAATAAACCGGAAGGGTCGCTGTCAGCGTTTTACCTTCCCCAGTTTTCATTTCCGCAATGTTCCCTTCATGAAGAACAATTCCACCCATCAACTGGACTCGGAATGGGTATAGGCCAAGCGCTCGTTTCGCACCTTCCCGAGCTACCGCAAATGCCTCAACTAAAATGTCATCCAATGTTTCCCCGTTTTGAACCCGCTCTTTAAACTCTGCGGTTTTCTCACGAAGTCCATCATCAGACAACTTAGCCGTCTCATCTGCCAATGCTTCAATTTGATCTGCTTTTTTCTCAAGATATTTAATGTCTTTTTTTCCAGACTCAAACATCTTCTTTAATAATCCTGCCATTATGAATTCTCCTCCACTAAATTTAACTAAATCTTGCTATTTTATATGAATTTCCGGATACGATCTGTCGATAAGATATACTCATTAATTTTATCACTTATTCCGAAAAAATGATATTAGGAAGTTCAAACGTTTGATGCGTCATTCTCCATTATATCATTTTCTTGAACAGATAAATATGTATTTTGTGTGAACTTATGCATTATCTTTTGGAGAATAAAAAAGCACCCCACTCGATGTGGCGGGGTGCTTCAAAAGACAAATTAATTTGTTTCAATCAAACCGTATTTTCCATCTTTCCGACGATACACGATGTTAGTCCCATTCGACTCAGCATCAGTGTAAACATAAAAGCTGTGCCCAAGCATATTCATTTGGAGTACCGCTTCTTCACTATCCATTGGTTTCAGATCAAACTGTTTCGTACGTACAATTTCAAGATCGCTTTCCGCATCAGCAACAGGAGCTCCTTCACTTGCTTCAGCAAAGAAGTCTTGAACCGCTCCTTTATCGCGGAATTTACGATTTACTTTCGTTTTATGTTTACGGATTTGCCGTTCTAATTTATCAGCAATCAAATCAATGCTTGCATATAAATCTCCGCTTGTCTCTTCAGCACGAAGAACAAGGTTAGGTAGAGGAATTGTTACTTCAACTTTTGCATTTTTATCCGAATAAACTTTTAGATTAACATGCACATTGGCATCCGGTGTTTCAGTAAAATATCTTTCCAGTTTATCGATTTTTTTCTCGACATAATTTCGAATTGGTTCGGTTACTTCAATGTTTTCACCACGAATGTTGTACTTAAGCATTGTAATTCCTCCTTTGGGATAAAACAAATTCTTTTGATACGGAGAATATCTCTCCTTATTTCTAGTCTAAGGGAATAAGCGGTTTTTTGCAAACATTTACACAAACTTTCTGCTTTATTCTCAGACCTTTGTTTTACCTCTTGTTTCTTTCATATTTCCACAATATCCGATAAAGCAAACATTCTTTTACCAAAAAATTACATCTCCATGAAAAGTAACAAAACATGATTTATATTACCTTTTACAGTCCTTTCCTTTCGCTCATTTTCATGTAAGCAAAATAAGCCCCATTCTCGAAGGTTTTCTATTTCTTCTACTTCATTTGAAAATGGAATCCCCGCCGTTTTCAAAAGTTGACTCGCCTCGTCGCTAATCGTTAGGTATGTCAATCCAGCATAACACTTGGAACGAATTTCCGCCGTAAAACAAACTGCCAACTCATCATCTTGTAAATTTACATATTTTTCTAGATAGTTTTGCCCTGCATCGTCCAAGATAAAAACAGCATCCACTGCATAACCATAATTTGCATCACTCGCAGACTTCTTGTGCCACTTCACAAAACTTTCATGGCATTTTACACACAGATATTTGGGCGGAGCTGATTCAAAAACAGTCGCGAAACTAAGCTCTCGTCTAACATCACCAGAACAAAGTAGACATTTAAACATCGAGAAGACACTCTGCTTTACCAAGCCTATTCATCATCTTAATATGTTGAATTGCCCGTTTTGATTCTTGGGTATTTCCATGGTGAAAAAAGCAGACTTCTCCATTTGGACGATCGGCCTTTCTACCTGCGCGTCCCGCAATTTGCACAAGCGCCGCCTCTGTAAAAATGGCTCCATCACTTCCAAACACTCCAATCTGGACATCACTAAAAGTAACACCTCTTTCTAGAATAGTTGTCGTTAGCAGAAGCTGAATCTCACCATTTCGTAGCTTAGCCGTTTTTTCCTTACGCATCCGATCAGCCGCATGTACTGAGTCCAACTTGCTATACCCTGCTTTTTTAAGCACATCCCCAAATGCATGCATAACTTCGATTTTGGGGAAGAACAGCAAGATAGGCTTGCCCGCTTGATAATGTCTTTCTATCCAGCCAAGAACTTTTTTTTGAAATTTTATTCTTCCGAAGCATTCTTGCCCAATTGCCGATCCAAATAGTTTTTGGAACGGGTAGCGGATGACGATGATAACGTGCCGGAATTTTTACATAATTCCGTTTCCCATTTAAGCAGTCAATCTGCCAGCTCCGTTCCGGCGTCGCTGTCATATAGATTTCGATTCCGCCATCAGCAAGTGCCTTCTTAACCGCGTATTCAAGAAATGGATCTTTTGCATACGGAAAAGCATCCACCTCATCAATAAAAACAACATCAAAATACTGATAGAATCGAATTAGTTGATGCGTGGTTGCAATGACAAAACTTTCTCCGCGAAAACGATCTTTCGAGTCCCCATACAAACATACGAGCGGAACATTGGGAAACACTTCCTTAAAGCGCGGCAACAACTCAATACAAACATCTACTCGTGGGGAAGCGAAGCAAACTCTAAGTCCCTGCCTAAATGCTTCTTCCAATCCTGCAAAAGTCATTTCTGTTTTGCCTGACCCCGCCACTGCCCAGAGCAGCAGTGTTTCCCGCTTTTGAATGGCTACCAAAACAGCAAGCGAACCTTTTTCTTGTCCCGTAGAAAGGGCACCTTTCCAGTTTAAGGCCTGTTCCTCGTACACCCGTTCAGATTCAGTTGCTTTTCTAAAACACAATTGGGTTGAAACCGTGATTCGCTTCATCATCAAGCAATTCCGGCAATATTTCTCCCCTTGAAATGTTGTTCCAAATTGATTTGCATCATTATTTCCACAGCGAAAGCAAAATAGCCTCCTTTCTTTTTCAACAATACCTGCCTGACACTGAAACCCTAGTCCGCTTACGTTCGGAGAAAGTTCTTCCTGTAAATAAAAAATTCCCGGATACATTTTTTCACCTCACTAGCACAGTTATACATTATTTTCAGATAATCTGCAGAAGCAAAAATAGCATTTTCGCATCGCAAAAACCAAAATTCACCTAAAGCAACTTTCGTGTTTTCTCGCTTTAAAACCCTATTTTAGGACGATTTTCAATTATTTTGCACACAAAAACACACCCTAAAAAGTGTGCTTTCTCCTTATTTCATCGACCATGTTAAACCAAGTGCGCCCTCACCCAGATGTGTTCCAATAACTGGGCCAAAATAACTCAGATGAAACTCTACTTCTGGAAACTGTTCAACCAATTCATTCAGCCATTTTTCGCCCTTTTCCGGGGCATTGCCATGAATGACATATGCTTGCTCAGCTTCACCTTTTTGAACGGCTTCTGCTAAAATTTCTTCAATGCGTTTCAGCGCCTTTTTTTTGTGTTCTCACTTTTTCAAATAAAACAATGTGCAGATCCTCAAAGTGAAGAATCGGTTTAATTTGCAGAAGACTTCCGATCATCGCTTGTGCACCAGAAAGCCGACCGCCGCGTTGCAGATTATTTAAGTCATCTACCATAAAGTACGCATCCATCGTTTTCTTCATTCGCTCTAAATACGCTAAAATTTCCTCAGTTGACTTACCTTCTTCCGCAAGTATCGCAGCTTTTAACGCAAGCGAACCTTGAGCCATACATGCAAGCCCAGAATCCACTGCATGGACATCAATTCCGTCCACCATTGTTCCCGCCGAAACAGCATTTTGAAACGTACCGCTGATCCCGCTTGTCAAATGAACCGTGATCACCGAAGTAAAACCTTCATCACGTAATGATTCGAATAGCGTTACGAAATCACCGGGCGCAGGTTGCGAAGACGTTGGAAAATCTTCACTGGTCTTAATCCTTTGATAAAACTGCTCCGTTGAGAGTTCTACTTCTTCTTTATAAGAAACCCCGTCAATAATAACAGAAAGCGGAACAATTCGAATCTGGTACTTCTCAACTAAGTTCTGTGGTAAATAAGCTGTACTGTCCGCAACAACCGCAATTTTTTCCTTAACCATTTTATCCCCCTAAATCCCTTAGCGAATGTAAACCCAGCCATTTTTAATCGCCGTTACAACAGCTTGTGTCCGGTCGTTTACTTTCATCTTTTGTAAAATACTGCTCACGTGATTCTTTACCGTTTTTTCACTGATGAAAAGCGTTTCACCAATACCTCGATTGCTTTTTCCATCCGTCAAAAGCTGTAAAACTTCACACTCTCTATGTGTTAAAATATGCAACGGCATTTTTACTTCTGGTTGCTGATATCCATAAGCCCCTTGAGCCGTATTAGTACTTGCAAGATGCCTATATTCACGAATCAATTTAATAGCCGCCTTTGGGTGAATATAAGCTCCCCCTTCATCAACTATTTTAATGGCATCAACAAGCTCTTTCGCATCCATTTCCTTTAACAAATAACCCACTGCTCCGGAGCGAAGCGCCTCAGTTACATACTCATCCGAGTCATGAATCGTAAGTACAATAACCTTGATGCTTGGGAATTGGCGAACCAACATTTCTGTAGCATCCAGCCCATTTACTGTAGGCATATTAATATCCATAAGTACAATATCAGGTTTATATTCACGAACTTTGGCAACTATATTCTTCCCGTTCTCTGCTTCCGCTACTACATCAAACGAATCTTCCAATTCCAAAATTCGCTTAATTCCTTCGCGAAACAGTTGGTGATCGTCGACAATCATAATTTTGAGAGTCATGATAACGATTCCTCCTCGTATAAAATTCTCTGGTTTTTATCATCCACAGTATATTCAAAGTAGCACTAAAGTCTTCCCTTTAATTTTAAGCTAATATCCAAAATCTCTTTTTCAACACTCTTACTTTGAAGTATTTCCTCTTTATTTTAAAATCAAACAAAGTGTGAAAGTAATTCATTTTGCCTATATAAAAAAAGCAATTATTAATTTTCATCTATCAAAAGTAACAGTGATTTTCATTATAACATGAATTTGCTACCACTTCACTTAGAATGCCAGTATTTCCCACAAAATTCTGCTATACAAGCCTGTGTATTTCCGCTAAAATAGAAGCATATTATTTACTTTTCACTTACAAGGAGGCAAACATGTTAGACGATTACCTGACGATTCGCAAAAACGGGGAACATGAGATTGTCATTCAAAAATCGCGCTTCATCTGCACTGTTATTCGAGCAGAAACGGAACAAGAAGCGCAAGATTTTATTGCAAAAGTAAAAAAGAAGAATTGGGATGCTACACATAATTGTTCAGCTTATTTAATAGGAGAACGTTCTGAGTTTCAAAAAGCAAACGACGATGGCGAACCGAGTGGTACCGCCGGAGTTCCGATGCTTGAAGTTTTAAAAAAGAGGAATTTGAAAAATGTCGCAGTCACAGTAACGCGTTATTTCGGAGGAACTAAACTCGGCGCCGGAGGATTAGTTCGCGCATACGGAGGAGCCGTAAGTGAAGCATTGAATTCAATTGGCATTGTGGAGCGTAAGCTTGCAACCTTGATTTCCTTCACCATCAGCTACAGCCAGCTTGGCAAATTTGAAAACCTGCTTTCCCAAAAAGGTTATGAAATTGCAGAAAAAGAATTTACAGACGAAGTTACACTTTCTGTTTTTGTTGACCAAGCAGATATCGAAAATTTTACACTTTGGATGACCGAAGTATCTAATGGGCAAGTAACATGCCAGCTTGGCGAGAAAAAATATCACGAAAAGGATGTTTCCTAAATGGAACTTGAAGTATTCAGCAGCCTTCCTGATCACTTAATTACCGATCGTCTGCTGTTAAAAAAAAACCGTAATTGCAGATGCTGTACCGCTTTTTCGCATTTGGTCTGACAGTGCAGTTGCAAAATATATGAATATTGAGCAATTCTCTTCCATTCGCCAAGCAGAAGAAATGATTAAAGCGATTGATGCAGAGCCAGACGCTATCAGATATACCATTTTCCTAAATGACGAAATCATCGGCTCATTCGGCATTAACGAAATAAACAAACATGAAAATACTATCGAGATTGGTTATGAATTGGCGAAAGAACATTGGCGCAAAGGAATTATGACTGAACTTTTAAATCAATTTTTGATATTGCTTCAAACAAATTTAAACTTTTCTGGTGTATACGCAAAAGTTTTACCAGAAAACATTGCTTCGATTCAGCTTTTAGAAAAAGTAGGATTTAAGGCTGTTGAAGAAACCGAAGAGTGGGATCTTGCCATCCAAAGCATGAGTAAAATCTTAATTTTTAAGCATTTTTTTGAGAAAATTAAAATTTGCTAGTCTTACATTTTTGAAAGCTAACACTTTTTTTTGTTTCTTTTTACCAAGATTTCGGTATAATAAAAAGATGGCATATTCTATTCGTTTCTTTTTCCACCTTATAAAATTAAAGAAATCGTAAATTTTACGTAACAAAAGGTTCTTGGTGAGATGATACAATTATGCTTGTGTTTGTTGTTAGCAAATCGAAAACGACAATTAAGGAGAAAATGATTATATGGATAATGGCTTTAATGGACAAAATCGTACGTCCAAATATAAACGCCGCCGCAGAATTCTTTATTGGATTTTAATCCCATTTTTAATTCTGATTCTTGTAGGAGTTGGTTACGGTACTTACCTTTTCAGCAAGACGAAGTTAGCAGCAGATAACTCTTTTGACAACGTCAGGAACGGCCAGGCCTCAACGCTAAGAACAAAAGATATTGAACCGATTAAAGATAATTTTTCGGTACTAATCATCGGTGTAGATACTAGTACAGCACGTGCCTCGGATGGAAATCCGCGCAGTGACTCGCTGATCTTAGCTACTTTTAATGTGAAAGATTCACGCGTTGAAATGACAAGCATCCCACGAGATTCATACGTTCATATTGATTATCCGAAAAAGAGCATAGATAAATACACCAAAATCAATGCCGCTCATGCATATGGCGGTCCTGAACTCACCATGAAAACTGTCGAAGAAAAATTCCAGATTCCAATTGATTATTATGTCCGTTTTGACTTTGATGCCTTTTTAAAGATCATCGATGCGCTTGGCGGAATTGATGTAGATGTTCCAGTTTCCTTTACAGAGCAAAATTCCAAAGATGAAGCTGGTGCAATTACACTTGAAAAAGGGGAACAGCACTTAAATGCTGAGCAAGCTCTTGCACTCGCTCGAACTCGTCATATCGACAGTGATATCGAGCGTGGCAAAAGACAGCAGCTTATCATCAAAGCAATTGTAAATGAAGCTACTAAAATCACCTCTATCAATAAGTATTCTAGTATTATTGATGCAGTGGGCGAAAACATGAAAACGAATTTAACTTTTAACCAAATGATTTCAATTGCAAAATACGCAATGACAAATGATCTTAAGATTAAATCACTCAACCTTGAAGGAGAAGATGCTCCGCAAAACGGTATTTACTACTATGCACTTAATGAAAATTCCGTTGAAAGCGTGGCGAATAAATTTGCTTCGGAACTTGATATCACAAGTCCTTTTCCGAATGCACTTCCTTATGAAGATTCGAGCTCTTCAACCGCTAAAGCAGAATAAAAAAAACGCACCGGTGAACGGTGCGTCAGACTGTAGACAAAGTAGTGAAAAAACTTTTGTTTACAGTCTTTTTTTGATTATACTAAGGAGAGAACTGACATAAAAAACAAGAGGTGAAGAACATGTTATCCAAACATCAAGACGATATTCGCCACCAAATGGTGGCCATCTCCATGGATGATTTAGTGCCAGAAGACCATTTAGTTCGAAAAGTGG
>NZ_AODF01000032.1 GCF_000525875.1 Listeria floridensis FSL S10-1187
TATCGCGGATTAGCGAAAGTCACACTGCAAGCCACGCTTACTTATACTGCCATGAACCTGAAAAAAACTAGCTTTATGGACGTGGAAGAAGTCTTGTTCTTCTTCGAGTTTTTTCATTCTGAGAGCTAAAAACGACAATCCCGTCTTTTTTTTCATTTTGGAATTGTCGTTTTTCAACAGTCTGAGACCATTTTCAATTGAAAATGGTCTTTTTATCGTTATATTTTCTTTGTTTTACATTTTTTCTTTTTTGCAAAACATGATTTTACTGGCGCAAAACTTAGACGATGGATCGGACACGGACCAAGTTCACGTAAACCTTCAAGATGTTTTTTGGTTCCATATCCCATATTACTCGCAAAATCATACCCAGGGTATAGCTGATCGAATTCAACCATCATCCGATCTCGAGTTACTTTCGCTATAATGGACGCAGCGGCAATTGAAATACTTTTCGCATCTCCTTTTATAATCGAAGATTCATTTTCCGAATAGTGAAGCGGCATTGCATCAATTAACGTATAATCCGCCGGAACTTTAAGCGCATCCAGAGCTTGTGTCATCGCAATTTTAGTGGCTTCATAGATATTTACCTTATCAATTGTTTCATGTGATACTATCCCAACTCCTGAGGCTACAGCATGATTCATAATTTGTTCATAAAAGTCATTTCGCTTAGCTTCACTTAATTGTTTAGAGTCATTCATACCAAGGAGCATAAAATTGTCAGGTAAAATTACTGCAGCAGCAACTACTGGGCCAGCAAGCGGCCCTCTTCCTACTTCATCAACCCCTGCAATATTTAAAAATCCCTTTTTTTTTATAAATCTTTTCATAGTGCTGCATTTCATGAAACTGATCAATCAATTGCTGCTTTTTTTTGAGACGTTTTTCTGCACTCTTTACAAGTACAGCCACACCCTTGCGTTCATCGGTATAAAACTCAGTCAGCTCAGACTCCTTCTTAACTTGAGCAAGCATCTGTTTGATCTCAGAAATAGATCTTTTCATTCTTCGATCGCTTCTTTCTCAAGTGGAAAATCAAAACTGAGACGTCCCATTTTTTGTGATCGGATTTCTCTAACAATCAGCTCTGCAGCCCGACCATAGTCTGGATCTCCATAACGATCTTTAAGTCCTCGTGCACCTGCAATCTCTGCTAACCATTCTGCTCCTGTTTTACTTTTTTCTGTATGTTTAATCCACTTAGAAAACTGCTCCGGATAGTGATCATAAATAAAATGTAGTCCATATAATGCAATGTCCTCCATATTAAGCAAATCATCTTTAATTGCTCCTGTTAGCGCTAGTTTAAAGCCGACTGTTTGATCTTCAAATTTTGGCCAAAGTATGCCTGGTGTATCCAGCAATTCCAGTGATTTCCCAACTTTTATCCATTGTTGTGCTTTTGTCACTCCAGGCTTATTTCCCGTCCTCGCAATATTTTTTTTTCGCTAATCGATTAATCAAAGTAGATTTCCCAACATTTGGGATACCAAGAATCATCGCTCTGATAGCTCTTGGTTTCATTCCCTTCTCCTTCAATCGATTAAACTTCTCCGCCATCAAAGCTTCCGCTGCTTTTTCGATCGCATGCATATTTTTACCTTGCTGCGAATTCACAGCAACAGCCTTCAATCCTTTTTCTTTAAAGTGCTCAATCCAAGCTTGTGTTATTTTTTCGTCAGCTGTATCTGCCTTATTTAAAATAATGACACGTTTCTTTTGATGGATTATTTCTTCAAGCATCGGATTGGATGAAGAAATTGGAATACGCGCATCCACTAATTCAAAGATTATATCCACTAATTTTAATTTTTCAGTTACCTCACGGCGTGCTTTTGCCATGTGACCTGGAAACCATTGTATTGTCATTCTTTTAACCCCTATTTAATAAATTTTGCATCTTTAATTGGCCAGTAGCATAGTGGCGTTGTACCAAGTACTTTACTTTTTGGAATAGGTCCGATAATTCTGCTGTCGCGACTTGCTCGCCGATTATCGCCTAAAACGAAATAGGTATCTTTCGGTACTTTTCCGCCTCTTAACATTTCTTTTGTACTGTAGTTCTCTGTTAAAAACCCTTCCTTCATTTGGGTACGATAGGTATCAAGGTATGGTTCTTCAAATTTTTTACCATTAACATACAACACATCAGCTTTATATTCAATTTCGTCGCCTGGAAGTCCGATCACACGTTTAATATAATCGTTTTTTCCCTCACGAAAAACCACAACATCGAAGCGGTCAATTTTTTCAAAACGATTAATGATCACTCGGTTTCCGTCTGTTAGCGTAGGCATCATTGAGACCCCGTCTACGACAATTGGAATAAATAAATAAAAACGAATGATAAGCGCTAAAATAATAGCTACGACCAGTGCCCAAATCCAAGCCCAGAGCGATTTTAAGTTCTTCTCTTTCACCATTTGCACCGCCTAACGAATCTTCCTTACCTTCTGTTCATTATAAACGAAAAAAAAGGCCCATGAATAGACAAATCCGTGAAGAATCTTCACGGATTACACATGCCTTATTTCTTACCAAAGTTTACGACAACACCATCAACCGCAGACGAGTTAATAAAGCCAAATATTCGGCTGTCCATGCTGCCCTCCCGGTTGTCTCCTAAAACAAAGAGCTTTCCTTTTGGAACAGTTGCAGATCCCGTAATGTCCTTTAAGGTAAAATTACCATTTCCATCACCAGGTTCGCGATACGTTTTCATTCCATCAGCTAAATAAGATTCACTTTGTTTTTTTCCATTTAAATATAAAATACCCTCTTTAAATTCAATTTTATCTCCCGGAACTCCAATCACACGTTTGATAAAGTACTTACCTTCATCTCCAGTTGAAACAGGAGCATCAAATACAATTTTATCAAAACGATCCGGCCCAGTCAGTTTTTCGATAAAAACACGATTTCCATCTTCATACGTTGGATACATCGACATTCCATCTACTTTTACAGGCGCAAAAACAAAGGTGCGAACAAGCATTGCAATTCCAATTGCAACTGCAATTACAAGAACCCAGCTGAGTATTTGCTGCCAGATTGATTTTTTCTTCACTTCTTCTGTCATAATCTACTTCCTCTCAAAAGCGCTTGCTCATTAATAGTCTTAACTTTTTTCTATTATCCCATGGTTTAATGCGATTGTAAAGAAAACGGCGTTTGCAAAAACAGCTAGAACTCAGCGTTTCAATGAATTCCCAAACGAAATAACTTTACCGATTACATCCTCTTGTTTAATAAAACCAATATATCTGCTATCTTTACTGATGCGCCGATTATCCCCTAGTACAAACAGTTGATTTTTCGGAACCACTTTCGCACTTTTAACGGCTGGCAAATCTTGTAGCTTAAAATTTTTCGTCAAATAACCGCTTCCTCCAAGCTCCTTTTTCTCCGCATCTAAATAAGGTTCTTCGTACTTTTTCCCGTTAATATAAAGCGTATCTTTCTTATATTCAATCGTATCTCCTGGAAGACCAATAATTCGTTTTATATATTCAGAGCCCTCCTCATCAGGCGCAGGAAAGACAATAATATCAAAGCGCTTCGGTGTGGACAATTTATTAATAAATAAATGTTCCCCATCATGCAGTGTCGGATCCATGGAATCCCCATAAACCGTGACAGGCGAAATTAAAAAATATCGAATTGCAAATGCCACAACGAGCGCCAAAATAATAATCTTCATCCAGCCAAAAGCTGATGAAAAAAAGCCGCCTTTGTCTTGTTCTTTACTCATCCCCACAATTCCTCTCTCGTCCATTTCTTAAATTATAGCATGAAATAAAAAAAGCAGCAGTTCTTTTTTCTGAAAACAAAAGCCAGCATCTCTTATTTGTAAGATGCTGGCTTAAAAATTAAGCAGATGTTTTCGTTGGAAGGATGGACCCGTCATCAAGCTGCATTTGCGGATCACTTTCCCCAATCACAGCTTCCTTCGTGATGATACATTTCACAATATCATCACGCGAAGGTATTTCGAACATCACATCAAGCATGATTCGCTCAATGATCGACCGAAGACCGCGTGCCCCAGTTTTACGATGAATCGCTTCTTTAGCAATTTCAAGTAAAGCTTCATCCGTAAATTCAAGTTCAACGTTATCAAGTTCAAGCATTTTTTGATATTGCTTCACAAGTGCGTTTTTAGGCTGCGTTAAGATCGATACGAGCGTTTCTTCATCGAGCTGTTCAAGTGACGCAATGACCGGCAAACGCCCAATAAATTCAGGGATTAACCCAAATTTAAGCAAATCTTCCGGTACAACTTTAGAAAGATACGTTTCATCATCTTCTAGAACTTCATTTTCAGCTCCAAATCCGATCACTTTCTCACCCATACGATTTTTTACAATTTGTTCAATGCCGTCAAATGCACCACCGACAATAAACAAGATATTACTTGTATCAATTTGAATGAATTCTTGATGCGGATGCTTTCTGCCGCCTTGCGGAGGAACACTTGCTACAGTACCTTCTAGAATTTTAAGAAGGGCTTGCTGTACCCCTTCACCAGAAACATCTCGTGTAATCGATGGATTTTCTGATTTACGGGCAACTTTATCAATTTCATCAATATAAATGATGCCTTTTTCAGCTTTTTCAACATCATAATCTGCCGACTGGATCAGTTTGAGCAAAATATTCTCAACATCTTCCCCGACATATCCAGCCTCAGTCAATGACGTAGCATCTGCAATCGCAAATGGAACATTCAAAATACGTGCAAGAGTCTGGGCAAGAAGTGTTTTACCACTTCCGGTTGGACCGATAATACAAATATTACTCTTTGAAAGTTCCACATCATCATCGGCTGATTCATTAGAGTTAATGCGTTTATAATGATTGTATACTGCGACAGATAAAGCTTTTTTCGCACGTTCTTGTCCAATCACATAATCGCTTAAAATAGAACGGATTTCGTGCGGTTTTGGTACTTCTCCAAAATCAACAGCTTCCGATACATTTAGTTCTTCTTCAATGATCTCGTTGCAAAGTTCGATACATTCGTCACAAATATAGACACCAGGACCGGCAACAAGTTTTCTGACTTGGTCTTGAGTTTTTCCACAAAAGGAGCATTTTAGTTGACCTTTTTCATCATTAAATTTAAACAAATTAGTTTCACCCCTTCGTTTCTCTAGGATTGAGGTGCTACAATCCCATATATTAATGATAGCACCGAAACTTTAAAAAAACTACTCATCTGATTTTAAAAAAGAAAGGACAAGAGAAAATTCTCGTGTCCTTTTCTTCGCAAAAAATCGATTTAAGCCTTCTTATTTTTCAACAGCACTGTCTACTAGAAGATCGATAGCTTTACGGATCTTAAGGTCAGATTTAAGTTCGCTCAAATCTCCAAGAGCTTGGCGTACCGCATCTTTTTCCATTCCGTATTTTTCTGCAAGCGCGCTTACTTCTTCATCAACCGCTGCTTCATCAGGTTCAATGTTTTCAGCTTCAGCAATCGCCTCAAGAACTAGATTCATTTTAACGCGTTTTTCTGCGTCTTTTTCCATTTGATCATGCATTTGTTCTTCTGTTTGACCAGTAAACTGATAGTAAAGTTCTGGAGTCAAGCCTTGAGCTTGTAAGTCTTGTGTAAAGTGACCCATCAAGTGGTCTGCTTCATGGTGGATCATCGCATGAGGAATTTCCACTTCAGCATTTTCAACTGCTTTTTCAATGACTTCATCTTGCTTCGCTTGGCTTGCAGAATCTTCTTTTGCTTCTTTCAAACGTTTTGTAACTTTTTCTTTAAGCTCTGCCACTGTTTCTACTTCAGAATCAATGTCTTTTGCAAGCTCATCGTCAAGTTCTGGAACTTCTTTTGTTTTGATTTCGTGAACTTTCACTTTGAAAACAGCAGGTTGACCTGCAAGATCTGCTGCATGATATTCCTCAGGGAATGTGATGTTAATTTCTTTTTCTTCTCCTGCTTTAGCACCAACAAGTTGTTCTTCGAATCCTGGAATGAATTGACCAGAACCTAATTCAAGAGAATAGTTGTCAGCTTGTCCGCCTTCAAAAGGTTCGTTGTCCTTGAATCCTTCAAAGTCAATAACGACAGTATCGCCATTTGCAGCAGGTTCTTCTTCTTTCACAACCAAGTCTGCTTGACGTTCAGTTAAGCTTTTGATTTCTTCATCTACTTCTGCATCTGTAAGCTCAGAATCCTGCTTAGCTACTTCAAGACCTTTGTAGTCGCCAAGTTTCACTTCTGGTTTAACAGTAACTTCAGCAGAAAGCTTCCAGTTTTCGCCTTTTTCCATTGAGTCGATATTCACTTGAGGAGTATCAACCGGATCGATTCCTGCTTCTTCAACAGCTTGTGTATAAACTTCTGGAAGAAGAATATCAAGTGCATCTTGATAAAGTGCTTCTTCGCCAAAACGCTGATTGAAGATTTGACGAGGTACCTTTCCTTTACGAAAACCAGGCACATTTAAAGTTTTACGAACTTTTTGAAAAGCTCGGTCAAGTCCTGATTTAATTTGTTCTTGGTCGATTTCAAAAGAAAGCGTCCCTACATTGCCTTCTTTTTTTTTCCCATTTTACTGACATGGTTCTATTCCCTCCATCATCTATTTAATTCAGTATAAGTAAATTCATGACAACTTTCAGCCATACTTGATTATTTTAACATAAAACAACAGCTATGAAAACAGGAAAGCCATATTAGAGCAAATAATTTTGCTGTTGCTCTTCCAAATCTTCAATAAATGAAACAGCATTTTCAAGTTCCGACGACATTGGCTTCGATAAAGTACCACTATATAGTTTTTCAGCAAACGCGAAATAGGCTTGTGCCCAAAGCTTTGCGTCTTTCGGATGAAATGAAAACGGATAAATCATAAAAATATGATGTTGAAGCGTTTGCGTCAACTGATCAAGCAGTGAAGGATTCTCGCTTTCGAGCAGCCTTCGTAGTTCGCGAAACAATTCTTTTGCAAATTCATCTTCACCGATCAGTGGCAGTTCAGAAGGGGTGAAATCCCCCTCTTGCCCTAACTTTTTGACCTTAAAAGGCTGATCAATTCCCTTTTCTTGAAGTAGCTCAAACACAATTGACTGAACAAACGGCGAAGCCTGATCACTTACCAAAAAAGAACGAAACTCTTCTAAAAATGGAGAAATACTTTCAAACCTTAACTTTTGAAGAAACTCCAACTGCTCAGTCGGCGATAATTCCAGCCAATTTCCCCTAGACGAATTTAAAAGCATTTTTTTGGGAAACGGGATTACATTATCGTGGACATCGCTACTTTCCTCCATAGGTTCCTTTTCCTCATCGGTAAAAAAGCGAACAAGTGAAAAATAAGTATCCATTTCATCCGTATTCATATAAGCAAGCGATAGCTCAGACAATACGGCCTTGCTGTATCCGTTCATTGTCAGGAATGAACGTCCGATTTGTTTGGCCTTCTCGTTCTCACCTCGGGTGACAAAAAGACGTATCAAAGCCTGTACAACTATCTCATTGCAAGGCTCAAGTTCATATTGTGTTTCCAAATAAGAAAAAACTTCAAGTTCTTCTTCAAAACTAAGTTCAGCATTCTTATCCTTCAGCCAATTCGCTATTTTAGTTGGCAACATATCTTCACTTCCTGTCATGCTTTTTCGCTCCTCTTACAAGTGTCGGTCTCTTATTCAGCTTGCATCATTTTAGCCATCTCAGCCCTTCTTGTCAAGTTCAGTACTGAACGAACAAAATAGATAAAACACGATTTCAAACTTTCAATATACTTATAGTCAATATTGTTATTCTACCATATAATACCTATTTAAAAAGAAAAAAAGTCGTGAAATGTTGTTTTTTTTGTCACAAAGTGATAATTTATGTTATTTTTATAATTCTTTTGATAGGAAATATAAAAAACGAGACTACAATGAGTCTCGTTTTCATGCAATTAATCACAAAAATCGGATAAATCGCAATTAAGAATTTCACTCAAAATCACAGCGTTTTGATAAGATAACCGTACAGTTCCCTTCTCGACGTTTGCATAGCCGGACGTATATTTATACTGCATTTTCCGTGCGACAAAAGCTTGCGTGATTCCTTTACTGAGGCGGATTTCTCTAATCTTGGCTACGTTGATATTCTTTGTCTTAAGTTGATCCATTCATCTAGCCTCCTAACACATTTTGAGTTGTCTTCCTTATTCTATCAACACTTTATGTATTTGTCAACAAAATAAGGCTTCTAATTGTGTTGTTTTATACTTATTTTGTGTATACTCGTGTATAATATTAACGAGGAGATGATAAACATGACAAATTTAAGCCGCCAACTCACATTATTACGGGAAAAACAAGGTTGGACAAAAAGAGAAACTGCCAGACGCCTTGGTTTAAAAGCACCATCGACATACGGCAATTGGGAATATGGAATCAGAGAACCGGATCTGTCAATGGTCAGAGAGATCGCGGCTTTATACGATGTGACCGTGGATTATTTAATTGGTGAGGATGACGTGCAAAAAGAAAAACCAAAATCCGACACCAAGAATATGAAGAAGGAACTGGAAAGTATAGCTGATTTGCTCTCATCTGAAAAAAAGCTCTACTTTGGCCCACAAATTTTGAAAAGCCACACCTCTGATTTTATACAAAAAAAATATTCATTGTCTGCTCGAAAATGCTGAAATGTTCAATCAATTATCTGGTCAGAAATCAAAATAAAAGACAATCCGTGCTTTTATTCGCTTTATATTTTCATTTTGTGTATAATTACTGCGAAGGGGTGATAGATTGGTAGATTTAAGTCAACGTCTCAAACTGCTTAGAGAAAAGAAAGGTTGGACGAAAGCGGAAACTGCACGCCGATTGAGTCTTAAGGCGCCTTCTACTTATGGAAATTGGGAATATGGTTTAAGAGAACCTGATCTCGAAATGGTGACGAAAATTGCCGAACTTTACCATGTCAGCATCGATTATCTGCTTGGTGAAAATAATCTTCCATCTTATGATTTGCGCGCAAAAGAAAAAGAAACGGATGTTTTATATCGCTTAGAAAAAATTTGTGAAGATATTGAATACGAAGAAAGCTTACAGCTGGGTAAAAATTTATTATCAGAACCTGCCGGCGAATATATTATTGACAGTGTTGCTTTTACGATTAAACAAGCAAAAAAAACTAAATCAGTTAAACGAAACGCCTAAAGTTTAGGCGTTTTTTCTTTGTCTACTACACGTTTTTCTTGACGAAAAAATACTGTTAAAATCTTAGTTTTGTAGTAGAATGAAAGTATTCTATTTTGAAGGAGTTTTCTTATGCGAACATCACTTAATTCTTGCAAGCGCATCGTCGTCAAAGTGGGAACAAGCACGTTAATGTACCCGAACGGAAATATCAATCTCAGAACTATCGAAAAGTTGGCGCGCGTTTTGTCTGAACTCCGTAATGAAGGAAAGGAAGTCGTTCTTGTTTCATCTGGAGCAATCGGTGTCGGCTTGCGAAAACTTCAGTTGGCAAAGCGACCAGCTTCTATTCCAGAACAGCAAGCCATTGCTGCTGTTGGACAAAGTGAATTGATGCATATCTATTCGAAATTCTTTGGTGAATATGGCTATACTGTCGGGCAAGTACTTCTTACTCGTGATGTTACTGATTACCCAACTAGCCGCAAAAATGTTATTAATACATTTAATACATTAATTCGCCAAGGAACGGTTCCGATCGTAAACGAAAATGACACGGTTGCGGTCGAAGAAATTGAACATATCACGAAGTATGGCGATAACGATCGGCTTTCAGCGATTGTCGCAAAGCTGATTAACGCCGAACTTTTGATTATGCTTTCTGATATCGATGGTTTTTATCATGAAAATCCATTGCTGAACCCGACAGCTGAAATGTTTGATGAAATACACGAAATCAATGATGACGTGTTAAAGCTCGCAGGAGGAAGTGGATCAGATTTTGGCACGGGCGGAATGCTCACAAAGCTTGCTGCTGCGGAATATTGCATGCAAAACGGACAGCAGATGGTGCTTGCAAACGGGGATCACCCTGAAGTTATTTATCAGATTATTGCCGGCGAAAAGATTGGAACATTATTTACAACAGACAAACAAGGAGGTTTCTTGAATGACCCAATTAGATGAACTCGGGAAAAAAGCAAAGCGTGCGGCACAGGAGTTGGCACTTCGGGATACGCATAGTAAGAATGAAGCACTGTTTAATTGGAGCAAGGCTCTGCTTGATGCGAAAAAAGAATTAATTGATGCGAATCAGGTGGATATCTCAAAGGCGAAGGAAAACGGGATTGCGGAACCAATGATCGATCGGCTGCTGCTCACAGAAGAGCGAATTGAAAGTATAGCCGCAGGTGTTCGGGAGGTCGCGGAACTTGCAGATCCGATTGGTGCTGTTGATGGCATGTGGGTAAATGAAGCTGGTCTTACGATCGGGAAGAAGCGGGTTCCGCTCGGTGTCATTGGGATTATTTATGAATCGCGTCCGAATGTAACTGTGGATGCAGCCGCGCTTACATTTAAGTCTGGCAACGCTGTGATTTTACGCGGTGGAAAGGAAGCCTTTCATTCGAATTTGGCACTCGTCAAAGTCCTGCAGCAGGCACTGAGTGAAACGGGATTTCCGGCGGATGCGGTTCAGTTTTTAGAGGATACATCGCATGAAACAGCGCGGAAATTCATGCAGTTAAATGGTTATCTCGATGTGTTGATTCCACGAGGTAGCGGGCGCTTGATTCAAACGGTGCTTGAAAATGCTACTGTGCCAGTTATCGAAACGGGAGTCGGAAACTGCCATATTTATGCGGATGCGGCGGCGGATATTGATATGGCCGCAAATATTCTTGTAAACGCCAAAACGTCTCGCCCATCCGTTTGCAATGCAGCGGAAACGCTTTTGGTTCATAAAGCGATTGCAGCGGACTTCCTTCCTGAAGTCGAAAAACGGCTCGCTCCTTTTTCAGTCGAATTACGTGCGGAAGAAAAAGCAGCTCAATTCTTGAAGAATTATACGGAAGCGACGGAAGCGGATTTTGAAACGGAATTTTTGGACTTTATTTTAGCGGTTAAAGTTGTTGATAGCTTGGATGAAGCCATTGAACATATTAATCGCTACGGAACCAAACACTCCGAAGCAATTGTTTCAAGTGATTATTTCGCCGGAAAGAGATTTCAAAATGAAGTAGATGCAGCGGCAGTTTATATCAATGCCTCTACTCGCTTTACAGACGGTTCTGAATTTGGATTCGGGGCAGAAATCGGTATAAGCACGCAAAAATTACACGCCCGTGGACCGATGGGACTTCATGAATTGACGACGACTAAGTACATTATTTTTGGTGAAGGGCAAATTCGATAGAAATCAAGAAAACGCAGCGAAGCTTAGGCTTCGCTGCGTTTTTGATCAAGCCAAAGGATAATATCACGAATAATGGTTTCTTTGCCGATTTCGTTGATGAGTTCATGACGTGCATTTTCATATAATTTATAAGTGACATCGAGTACGCCCGCTTCGGATAATTTTACAGCAATTTTTGGAATATCTTTTCCGTAATGGCCGACTGGATCGGCGGTACCAGAGAGTAGCAAAATCGGAAGACCTTTTGGCACGCGCGTAAAATTTTCGCTTGCTTGCGAGAGCTGGATGGATTCAAATAGTGCGGCGAAAAATCCGGATGTTCCGACGACTGGGCCGCAAAACGGATCGTTCTGATAAGCTTCTTGAACCGCGATATCGCGCGAAAGCCAACTGAACTTATGTTTTTCCGGATAAGTTTTATTAAATCCCCAAAACGCAGCTTGGTTCAGGAAATGCCCTCTTTTGGCCGGATTTTTTTTCACAAAATGTTCGGTTGCTTTTACAGCGGTTGAAAGCAGTAAATGAGGCTGCATTCCGCTGCCCGAGAGGATAATACCGTCTGCAGAATGACGTGTCATGAAAATACGGATGATGAAGCTACCCATGCTATGTGCATAGATGAAATAGGGCAAATCTGGAAATTTTGTGCGAATGTAATCTTTTACAGCAGCTTGGTCACGGATAAGAGCTTCCACGCCTGCTTCCGGATCAATGTGCCCGAGCTCGGATTCTGTTTCTGCTGTAGCACCAAAACCTCGATGGTCATCGGCAACTGCAATATAGCCCGCTTCATTGAGTTTTTGGGCAAATTCTTGATAGCGTGCTCCGTGTTCGTTCATGCCGTGGACAATTTGGACAATCCCAACTGGTGATGCAACGTCGCTCCACTCGTGGATATGTAGCGGCAAGCTGTCGTGTGAAATCAGCTTTGTTTCTGTATACATTGCTGCTTTCCCCCTCTATACTCTTTTTTTCAATATACCCTGCTCCTTTTATTTTAACCTCTTGGGACTTTTGTTTCAAACGTTCATTTTTTCCCCTTCCTTGGATAGATTTTTTTGGAAAGAAAAAAATTTAATTGCTCAATGTTTCACATTATGATAGACTTACATTTGAAGGAGCTGATGGAAATGGGGCAAAGTTTAGCACATCTGCAAATGTTTGATTATTTACTAAAAAAATACCGTGATCAAGCGGTTTTCCCAGATACACAAATGGTGGTTGAAATTGATGGGAAGCTTTGGACAGGTAATTTTCTGCAACTTGAGGATTGTAACATTATTGAAGTAGATTGGGATGACCAGCGTTATACGCAAGTTGAAAAAACGCGCCAAGCGATTAATGATGAATTTGATGCAAGTATTCAAAATTCTAATGTTAATGTTAGTGAAAATCGTTTGGATGCGAAATTGGCAAAAATTAAAAACAGTGAAATTCTTTATGAAGAAATTAAAAGCTTTGTTTCGCAAGTTAACAATAAGGAAACTACTTTGAAGCCTTATCTTTATGACGCTTATTGTTTAGATACGCGGGTGAAACTTCCCTTCCTTGATTTGTCAAATAAGACTGTTCAAGTGGTTGCATTATCCAATTAATAGCTAAACCAGCTTGGCTGTTCGCAGCTAAACTGGTTTTTCTTTTAAAAAAAATGGTTGCGCTTTCAATTATTTCGTAGTATATTTTATTTAAGCAACTTGTATATACAAGTTTGAAAAAGGAGGAAAAGTAATGGCAAAATATACAGATGACGTAAAAGCTTTGCTACCGTTGATTGGAGGAAAAGAAAATATTTCATCGGTGACTCACTGTGCTACACGGATGCGGTTCGTTTTACAGGACCCGGAAAAAGCAGATGTTGCAAAGATTGAAGAGCTCGATGCAGTGAAAGGAACCTTTACACAGGCTGGCCAATTTCAAGTTATTATCGGCAATGATGTTCAAGAATTTTACAATGAATTTGCTGCTGCAAGCGGTGTTGAAGGGGTTAATAAAGATGACGTGAAAACGGATGCGAAAAAAAAATATGAGCTTGATTCAGCGAATGCTCGCTGCTCTTGCTGAAATTTTCACACCGCTGATTCCTGCAATTGTTGTTGGGGGACTCATTCTCGGTTTTCGAAATGTAATCGGTGACATTAAGATGCTTGAAGAAGGAACAAAAACAATTGTGGAAGTTTATCCATTTTGGAACGGTGTTTACGGATTTCTTTGGTTGATCGGCGAAGCATTTTCCACTTCCTTCCGGTTGGAATTACTTGGTCAATTGCAAAAAAAAATGGGGACAACTCAAATTCTTGGAATTGTTCTTGGAATCACGCTCGTTTCTCCTCAGCTGCTAAACGCGTATGCAGTGGCCTCTACAAAAGCAGCAGAAATTCCTGTTTGGGACTTCGGATTTGCTCAAATTCCTATGATCGGTTATCAAGCTCAGGTCATTCCAGCTATGCTTGCCGGATTTATGCTTGCTTATCTTGAAATTGGGTTAAGAAAGATTGTTCCAAATGCGATTTCAATGATCGTCACACCTTTCTTTGCACTTGTACCTACTGTTTTAGCTGCTCACGTTATTCTCGGACCAATTGGTTGGAAAATTGGTGATGTCATTGCGACAGTTGTTTACAGCGGATTAACAAGTGCATTCAGCTGGTTGTTTGCTGCATTGTTCGGTTTCTTGTATGCCCCGCTCGTAGTTACTGGACTACATCATATGACGAATGCAATTGATTTGCAGTTGATGAGTCAGTTTAATGGAACAAATCTTTGGCCGATGATCGCTCTTTCAAATATTGCACAAGGTTCAGCTGTTCTTGCTATTATTTTTCTTCATAAAGGAAACGAAAAAGAAGAACAAGTTTCAATTCCGGCAACAATTTCTTGCTATCTTGGTGTCACGGAACCAGCAATGTTTGGGATTAACTTAAAATACTTGTATCCTTTCGTTGCAGCTATGATCGGTTCCTCGCTTGCAGCTGTCATCTCTGTTTCAAGTGGTGTTATGGCTAATTCTATCGGCGTTGGAGGCTTGCCTGGAATCTTATCAATTAAACCTCAATTTTACTTAATTTATACGATTTGTATTCTTGTGGCGATTGTTGTTCCGTTCGTTTTAACGGTTGTGTTCCGGAAATACAACATTTTAAATAAAGTTGATACGGCTCCAATTCGCACATTTGGAAAGCATGAGTTTCGCAAAAAAGCAGGCAATATTTAATGAAAGAGGTTTAAAGAATGGAAAGAATGGCTGAGAAAACAATCTACCAAATTTATTTACGCTCGTTTTATGATTCAAACGGCGACGGGTTTGGCGATATTCCTGGAATAACGGCCAAGCTGGATTATTTTGAAAAACTCGGTGTTGATATGTTGTGGCTAAACCCGTTTTATCCTTCTCCACAGCATGATAACGGTTATGATATTTCTGATTATACAGGGGTTGATCCGCGATTTGGAACGATGACAGATTTTGAAGAACTGGTTCACGAAGCAAAGAAACGCTCGATCGGTATCATGATTGATCTCGTTTTAAACCATACTTCAACCGACCACATCTGGTTTCAAAAGGCTCTTGCTGGCGATTCGAAATACCGTGACTTTTATTATTTTAAAAAGGGACGCGGCAAAAATTGTCTTCCACCAACGAACTGGACTTCAAAATTTGGTGGCCCTGCGTGGGAGCGGCTGCCGAACTCGGATGAGTACTATATGCATCTCTATGATGTGACACAAGCGGATTTAAACTGGGAAAACCCTGAGGTGCGTGAAGCACTCTATCAAGTTGTTCGCTTTTGGATAGATAAAGGGGTCGAAGGCTTCCGGCTAGATGTTCTTAATGTCATCTCAAAACCCGATACGCTTCAAGATGATTTCATCGGAGACGGGCGGCGTTTTTATACGGATGGACCTCATATTCATGAGTATTTAAAGGAACTGAATACAAAAACTTTCGGGCCGGAGCACTTGCTTACTGTTGGTGAGATGTCTTCTACGAGTATAGCAAGCTCAATTCGTTACAGCAATCCGGCCGAAAAAGAATTGTCCATGGTCTTTCATTTCCATCATTTAAAAGTAGACTATAAGGACGGTGAAAAATGGCGGCTAGATCAAGTACGCTTTGGAGAGTTAAAGGAACTTTTTCACACTTGGCAGGTTGAGATGACACGCGGCAATGGTTGGGACGCACTCTTTTGGAATAATCATGATCAGCCACGAGCGCTTGGTCGTTTCACTTCAGACAAAGAAGAATATCACTATGCTGCGGCAACACTTCTGGCATCAACGATTCACTTGATGCGCGGAACACCTTATCTCTACATGGGGGAAGAGATTGGGATGATCAATCCGAGGTTTTCAACGATTGAAAGCTATAGTGATATTGAAACAATTAATCATTATAAGTTACTTCAACAGGAAGGTTTGTCGGAACAAGAAACGATGGCTATCATCATGGAGCGCTCTCGTGACAACAGTCGCATTCCAATGCAGTGGACATCAGGCAAAAATGCTGGATTTACAACGGGAACTCCACTTTATCCGGTTTCAGACAGCAAGGCTTGGATCAACGTTGAAGCGGCACTTAAAGATAAGTCGAGTATTTTCTATTTTTATCAGCGTTTGATTGAACTCCGGAAAAAACACCGTGTTATCCAAACAGGCAATTACACTCCTTTTCTACTTGAAGAGGATCGGATCATCAGTTATTTGCGCGAAGATGAAACGGATTCTCTGCTCGCTGTTCATTACTACGGCGAAGAAGAGCATGAGATCACGCTCCCAGAAGTATTTTTAAATGGCAAAATTTTGATTTCGAATGTGGGGCGGGATCAAATTGGCAAGCGGATTACTTTGAAACCATATGAAACTTTGGCTATTCTTTTAACAAAATAAAAAAGCTGCTCGCATATGACGAGCGGCTTTTTATCTGCGCCGGGCAAAGTCGATGAAACGAAAGCGATCTAGGCGATGACGTGATTCTGTGTACTGAAATAGTGTTGTATCCTGTAAAAAAACAGCGCTTCGCACAACGACTACATGGCTATCTTGCTTGAGGTCAAGCCATTTGCGATCTTCTTCTGTCACCGGTTCGACTGTAAATTCTTTTTGCGCGTAGCTAATCTCGTAGCCAAGTTCATTTTCGAGATATTCATACAATGAATTTTCAAGCTCGTGGTCTGCAACTTTTCTGATTTTTTCTTCCAAAAGAAAATCTTTATCAAGTATTACTGCTTCCCCACTTAGAGATCGCACACGTTCAATATGCCACGCTTTTGCTCCTTTTGGAAGAGAAACGTATTGACGTACACGTTCCGGTAAAACTTCATATTCATTTTTGATGACTTTTGTTGTCGCATTCATATGCTGTGCTTCATGTAGTTCCTTAAAGCTCGTTAAGCCGGAAACTGGAAATGCGTAACGCTCACGGTCAATCACGATCGACCCTTTCCCCTGCATTTTTTGGATAAAGCCGTTTTCAAGTAGTAGTACGAGCGCTTTGCGGATAGTTTCGCGGGAAACATGAAACTCTTTTGCGAGCAGATTTTCACTTGGAATGAGCTCGCCTGCTGCATAGGTTTTGTTGAGGATTCGTTCTTCCAGCTGTAAATAAATATCATAGTATTTGTTTTTTGTATTCAAATTACTCACCCATCGTTATTGTAGCATAATTATCTCCAAAAATAACTTTTTTTTGTGGTACACTGATAGTAGAACAGTCTGATGACTCATTCAGATCGACCTTTTTAAGAAAGGGGCATTTATTATGAAGCAGACAGAAAGCGAAAAACCGCTTGTCTTAAAAATTACTATCAGTGTGCTGATCGGCTTGTTTTTACTGAACTTGATGCCGATTTTGGCGATCTTCGGCTAATCAGAGTTGCCAAAAAAAAAGATTTTATGCTAATTTTTAAAAGACGGAAAAAATGATTTATTTTTTATGGTGAGAAAGTTAAGGGAAAATAAGCCCTTAATGCTTTTTAGAAAAAAAAGACTCCGATGATCCTTTGCAAGGATTTTCGGAGTTTTTTTTATGGCTTCACCGCGCGAGAAAGGAGATACATTTATGACAAAAAAATGGGTTTTTGATTTTGGTAAAATTATTATTGGGGCTTTTGTTTTTTCACTTGCCGTGAATGTCTTCGCTCTCCCAAACCACCTTGGTGAAGGCGGTGTGACGGGACTTACAATGATTCTTTATTACACGCTTGGACTTGCACCAGCGCTCACAACACTGATCTTTAACGGAATTCTTCTTATTATTGGCTACAAATTCCTCGACCGGCTCACAGTGATTTTAACGATAGTTGCCATTACTTTTACTTCGCTTTTCCTACGGTTAACAGAATCGATTACATTTTCAACCGATCAAACGATTATTGCAGCCATTTCAGCCGGAATGCTGATGGGATTTGGAATGGGACTAATCATGCAAGGCGGCGGTACAACTGCCGGAAGCGCCATTCTTGCAAAAATTGCCAATAAATATTTAGGCTGGAATACAAGTTATGCTTTGCTATTCTTCGATTTAATTGTCGTTGTCCCTTCTGCTTTCATCATTGGATTTCAAAATATGCTTTTCACGATCGTTTCGCTTTATGTTTCGACAAAGGTTCTTGATTTTATTCTCGAAGGTTTTAATCCGAAAAAGTCAGTTACGATTATTTCGGATCAATACGAAGCGATTGCAAAAGAAGTTGATCTCAAAATCGGCCGTGGTATCACGATCTTTAACGGTGAAGGCTATTACACAAAACAAGGCAAAAAGATTCTTTATATCGTCATTAGTCGGCAACAGCTTTTGCCGCTCACCAAAATTGTGAATAAACACGACGAAAAAGCTTTCTTCATTATCAATGACGCACAAAGCGTTGTCGGTGAAGGCTTTACGAAACAAATTACGAGCGAATAATATAAAAAACTGAGGAAAAGCCGTTCTGCTTCTTTCCTCAGTTTTTTTCTTGGCGAATTTGCTTTAGCTTCTGTACCGCCTTGCTCCTAAACTGTTCAAACCGCTCTGGATTGTTCACCCAAGGCGCTGGACAAAATTTTCCGCTAATATCAAAATGGCGAATGATATCTGTTGCTTCAAGTTGGTGCTTCGCGCATAAAAATACGGCTAATTCTAAAGCCCTCATCTCGATTTCGCTTGCTATTTCTATATTGCGATCTACACACATTTCAATACTGAGCGACAAATAATTCGCATCAGGCAGTAGCGCTTTTGTACCGCGATATAGCTCCCCGTTTACGAAGCGTGCTCGATCGTTTGCATGATAAGCGACTTCATCCGTTGGAACAACACATAACGTCTCGTTTCTATCAACAAAAAAATGCGCCGAGGCATAGCGCTTTCGTTCTTGATTTAACCATTCGTAATGCTCATGAGCAGTCATTTCTGGGTTAGCCGTGTAGTGCATTACAATTTTTCTAATTGCCTCAAGTTTTATTCCCGGTCTTGTTACCGGATTTTTTTCAATCCATTTATTTTTATACATCATTCTTCTTCCACCTCATTCGAGGCTCGTAAAATGCGATACATTTCTTCACCTTTTTGCGTTAATCGATAAAATGTTTTCTTGCCGTCCACTTCTCCACGCTTAATGTAGCTTTTCCATTCCAGCCAGTATAACGTATGCAAAAGATCTGTTTTCGAGTGATGATGAACACGTTTCTCATCCAAGTGTTCTAACGTTAAGTTTGTCAGACGATTGTGCGGATTATGCACAGCTCGAAGCACGACAAAAATTATGTCTGCGTTTGGTACATTCAAGTGATCACATTCTTTCCGATGCTATATTGGAATTTTACTTGATTCTCTGTTTAAATTCAATCTTTATTTTCAAATCAAGTTTCCTTTGGACGATACTCCATATTCATGTATTTATCTCCTGATGCAAGTTCGGCAAGCATTTGATTCAATCTTTTTTCACGTGTCTCCATTCGTTTGGCTCGAGAAATCCAACCGATATAATCATTCTTTTGATAATCCGGTCGTGCTTTGTAAGCTTCTAGTAAATTGCGCTTACTTAGTTCAGCTAAGATGTCATCCGGAAGCGGATAAACGCTTCGATGCAGTTTGCTTGAATCCACATACTTATTCTCCATTTTTTCTCCCCTCAAGCTCATATTCCATACGTCACAATTCCCATTTAACACCTGCATTAAACATTAAAAAGCCTGTTTTACCGCGGTAAAACAGGCTTTTTGCAATTACTTGCTAAGATATTTAGTTGTTTTTGTTTTAGCTTTCAGAAATTCTTCAATCGGTCCGCTGAAGACTAAATGTCCTCCATTTTTCCCACCATCTGGTCCAAGTTCAACAATAAAATCGGCTTGAGAAATCACATCCAGATTATGCTCAATGAAAATGAAGCTATTGCCAAGATCAATTAATTCTCGGATCAATTCCATGAAGTGAAAGACATCTAGTTTGTGGAGCCCCGTAGTAGGTTCATCCAAAATAAACAATTGATCGGTTCCTTGCTTCAGCGAAATTTTTCGTGTCAAGTTCAGCCGCTGCATTTCACCGCCTGACAAACTATCCGTGGTTTGACCAATCGAAATATAATCGAGACTCGTTTTAGAGAGCAATTTCAAAGCCGTGCTATTCAGCTTGTTCGAATCAAAAAACTGAATGGCCTCTTGAATGGATAAATCGAGCACACTTTTAATTGTATGCCCACTTACTTCTACTTGCAGTACTTCTGCTTTGTAACGGCTTCCGTGACAAACAGGACAAGGGCTTTCAAAGTTTTCAAAGAACAACTGGTTATTCTCAACTACACCAAGTCCTTGACAGTTTTCACAACGTCCTTTTCCTGAGTTAAACGAAAAATCACCGGCAGAAAACGGCAAATCTTGCTTTTTCGCTTCTTTAGCAAACAGCTTGCGAATCTCATCAAACAGGTTTAAGTACGTGGCAATAATCGAACGTTTATTGCGTGCAGGTTTCTTCTGTGTAATAGTCACCAAATCTTTGAACTTGTGATGCCAGGTAACATGTTCGCTATCGGAAAGTTCATTTTTAGCCAGCTCATGAAATAGCAATGTGGATTTCCCAGAACCTGATACGCCTGTCACAACAGACAAACAACCGACAGGAAAGGCAACAGAAACTTCTTTTAAATTGTGGCTTGATGCGCCGTTAAGTGTCACAGCTGTGCTTGCTGTATTGCGTGCTCGGCTCGTTTGCCGATATTCATTTGAAGAAGACTGAAAAAGAAGTGAGCTCGTCAATTTGCTAAGAGATTCAAAGCTGCCGGAAGCTACTACTTCGCCCCCATTTTTCCCAGATTTCGGTCCGATTTCAATGATATGATCAGCGTGCTTCATAAAGGTTTCGTCATGTTCAATCGCGATGATTGTATTGTTTCGCGCCTGGATCTGAGCGATCATTTCAAGCAGACCTGTCGTGTCATCTGGATGCAGTCCAACTGTTGGCTCATCAAGAAGTATTAAGAGTTCGGTCATTTCTGAGTCAAGAATCGCAGCAAGCTTAATTCGCTGGGCTTCACCGCCAGAAAGTGATGCATACGGACGATCAAGTGATAAATAATCGAGACCGACTTTTGCAATCCGCTCCACTTTCGTTTCGATATCAAACAAATAATCCTTCACAAATTCGGCAGCTTCCGGCTGTTTTTGTTTAAGCTCTTGCACCCATTCTCGAAGCATCTGCAAATCCAGTTCTCCAAGTTCCGGAAGGCGTTTACCAAATACACTTACTGAACGGCTAAGTTCACTTAATTTTTCACCATGACAATCTGGACAGGTAGCTTCATGAATATAGGCATCCATGTTAGTCGGCACCCCTTTATGCTCAGCGATCTTCTGCCAAATTTTTGTTTCAACTCCTTCAAATCGGCCTTCAAACACCTTTGTTGGCAAGTTTCGCTTCGTTTCGGGATCTAGCTCTTTTGAGTGAATTCCATTTTTTAGCAGTTCGATTTGTAGCGACGTAAAGTCAGCGAGCGGCAAGTTATCCGGTGTTTCAATACCGAGATGCTCAAGCAGACCAAAATACGATTTTTGCTGATAATCTGCGTAACTTTTTTGCCAGATGACCACACCTCCCTCGAGAATCGACTTGGTTTTGTCGTATAGGCTGTCACCGATAACGAGCGCCTTCCCAATTCCCTTGCACGTTCCGCAAGCCCCTTCTTTTGTATTGAAGGAAAAGGCTGATCGTGTGAGCTTTTTCATGCGAAATTCGCAGTGCGGACAAAACATGTATACCGTATACTGATCATCTGTTTTTTCTGTTTCCTCAATTGCTTCATGTGCAGCAACTATCTTGCCGCAATGCGGGCATTTACGTTCATGTAGCTTCTCAAAAATCATCCGCAGATCGGTGTACATATCTGTTTGCGTGCCGAGTGTTGATCGCGGATTGCCGTTTCGATCTTCCTGATCGATCAAAATGGCTGGTGATAAATTTTGAATGGAATCTACTTTAGGTTTTGGAATACCTTGAAAACTCATTGATTCCAGATACTGCCGCTGTGATTCAATGTAAATGGTGTCTTTTAGCAAAGTGGTCTTTCCTGAACCCGACAATCCAGTAATCACGGTCATCTTGTTGCGCGGAATCTCAAGATCAATGTGTTTCAGATTTTTTTCATGTGCATTCTTAATGTTTATCCTCATCTAATCACCTCTCTTTTAAGTATAGCAGTTTGAAGCAACCTTTCACTTTTTGAAACTAAATTTCTTTTAAATAAGGATTCATGATACAATAAAGTAAACTTACTACTTGAAAGTTTTACTTAAAGGTTGTGATGACTATTTTCTATACAATGAAACAAATGACCGAGAGAATCGGTGTCAGCAATACTACATTGAAAAGGTATGAAGATGATCAGCTACTTCCCGAAATAAACTATACACTTGGCGGGCAGCGTCGCTACGGAGAAGTGCATCTGATCGCATTCGAAACGCTACGGAAACTCCTACCTGGATTCAAAACGGCCATTTCCTATCAGTTGATGAAGCTTGCCCTTAAGGGGAACCTTGCTGATGCATCGTGGCTGATTGCAGATTCACTCCGCAATCTTGTTCACAAGAAAGAACTGCTCGAAAGACGCCGCACTTTTCTGCTTTCTCTTCCTGAAAACCTGCCAACGGTTTCTCGTTTAAAGATTGGTGACCTTGCAAAATTCGCTAGTGTAGAGACTTCTGCACTGCGCTACTGTGAGGAACGTGGTTTGATCGTTAGTGAGCGAGAATCTTCAAGTGGTTACCGCTATTATAATGAACCTGAAATCAAGAAAGTGCTCGTTATTTCTATGCTTCGAAAAGATATTTATAATTTAGACCAAATCAAGCAAATTGTAGATGAAACGACCGAAGCAGATCTTGCGAGTGTGAGACAACACTATGAACTGACCCAGCAGAAGCTTACAGAGCAGCTTGAACGAGCACTTGTTGCAGTCTCGCAGTATATGACGTATTTTGAACTGCTTCAGGATACTGATCATGATTAAGGTTTAAACACAAAAAAGCCCGCGGTGTGTGCCGCGGGCTTTTTAATTAATAAGTTTTTATTCATTTAAAAGCTTATCTTAGTACCAACCATATTGTTCGTGATGTGCTTTCGCATTGCTCCACGAACCGTAACGGCTTTGTACGTAACTATTTGCTACACGTTCTTGGTTAGCAGCAGAATAGTCGCCTTGCAGATAAGAATTAGTTAATTGGTAACGACCAATATATTTTCCTGTTGCACTTTTAGCTGAGTATGAACCGCCAGATTCTCTTTGCGCAATCCATTCTTTTGCAGATTGTTCACTTGAACTCCCTGTGTTGGCTGCTTTTGTTTGAGTTTGACGAACAGTAGTTGTTTGTTTTTGAGCTGGTGCTTGTGTCTCAGCTGTATACGTTTTTTGTTTTGGCTTTGTTGGCTAGTAGTTTGGCTCGAGGCATTGCTATTAGTTACCGCAGCTTTCGATGTATTTTGTACAGTTGCTACGCCGTTTCCGTCAACATCTAGCGTTTGACCGACATAGATAAGGTTAATATTTTTAATGCCATTTAGTTGGGCAAGTTTTGCTACGGTAGTGTTGTTTTCAAAAGCAATTTTAGATAACGTATCCCCTTGAACCACGCTGATAGATTTAGCGTCTGCCAAATGACCTCCTACAACCGTCGTTACTCCTACTACAAATGTAGCTACAGCCATCTTTAGTACGTTCTTCTTCATTATTTTAAAACCACTCCTTAATTTTTAATGCGAGATAAGCATAACATACCAACATTTCAAATCAACTACTGTATTATTTCATATTATTTCAATATAAAGTCAGTCCCCCATTTTTGATTTATTCGCAACCTGCTTATCTTTTCATCCATTTTCATTGTAAATAGGCATGGTTGTCAGGAAAAACGATCATCCGTTCTATTTTTTTTGCTTTGAAATTTTTTCGATTTTTCTTTCTATTTATTTTTAGAAAAAAAAGAAGAAAACTGATTAAATTTATGTCGATTTTCTTCTTTTTTTACTTTTTGAGATAGTTTTTTTATTTTTGAAAGTTTATTTTTCTAGTAAAATCGGTATGAAATTTCAATAGATTTTGCTTTATAATTGTAAAACCGTTTCAATAATCTGTAGAACACCAGATTCATTATTAGAAGGTGCTTGATGATGAGCAGTGCTTTTTACAGAGTTACTACTCTGTTTCATTGCATAACTAAATTTAGTTAATTGAAGCATTTCTATATCATTATCTGCGTCCCCGAAAGCCAGAAGTTCGTTTACATCTAGTTGATTCTTTTCTAAAATTTGGCGAACTGCAGTCCCTTTAGTTATATTTGGGAGCATAATGTCGATACTACCATGACCACTTGATACAGCTTTTATATGATTTTTGAAGCGCGAATTAAGTTCTAGCACAACTCGATTTACTTCCGTTTCTTTTACATCAAGCGCAAATTTAACAAAATCATCGTTAGGAAGTATTTTGAAATCTTCCACTTCATTTAGAGAAAAATAATACGTTTTTGCAAACTCTTTAAATCTTAAACTAGCACTTTTTGTCATGTAGGCTTGACTCACACCACATAAAACAAATTCCAAATTCTCTGATTCCTGCGTGAGATATGCTACAATTTTTTTTACTATTTCGATCGAAAAAGTGTGTTTAGCAAGTAATCGATTATTTTGGAATGTCAAAGCTCCATTCTCAGAAACATAAATAATTTGTTCATCTTTATTCGGAAAAAATGATTTTAACTGAGCGTATTGATTACCACTTGCAACGATGAATAAAATTCCATTCTGTTGTATTGCTTGAAATACTGTATCAAATCGATCTCGATCATAATAACCGTTTGAATCTAAAAATGTTCCATCCATATCAACACTTATAGCTTTAATAGGCATTTTCTTTGCTCCTTTCATCGACTTTCTTCTATTAATTAGGTAGTAAAAAAAGAAAACCACTAACTTGTGGGAGTTAATGGTTTTGATGAGTACTTATTTTATCTTCATTATATCACTATGATTTTTGTCTGTCTGTAGACAAATTGTGAATAAATGGATATCCTAGCATCTTTTTACAGTCACTTTGGGAACAAATTTTCATGTATCTATCAGATGTCAGAATTCTTCCTCTCTCTTTTCTTTATGGTCAAACTCCGCTTTTCTTTTTCTTAAAAGATAAAAAATTAAGATTAGCAGTCCAGATGGAATCCCAATGACAAAAGCAAAAATCAATAAAGTAAAGACTGTATCCCATATCGTAAAAGCACTTGCTATCACTAACATTTTAGTTCTCCTTTTTGTAAAAATATTTATTTTCTTCTATTATATTGGATGATAGCTATTTTAGCGAATTTCTTAATTTATTTTTTGTCTTAATTGAGTAACTTGAAACAGAGTTTATATCCTTTCACAGTTAGTCTCAATGTTTTTCCTGTGCATTATATCCTTTTAGCTTAAATTCTTTTTAATCAATGATTTTTTCCATATAAAATAATTCCTCTATTCTAACTTCAAATCCTTTCATATGTTGACGCTTCGCTTTTTTGCGGTCGTCACTGGGCAGATAATTAAAATCAAAAGAATACTTATTTATTCGTTCCAACCATTGAAATAGAAAACACATCAACAAGATCTGAGTTGATGTGTCAGCAAAAATCTAAAAATATAATACGTATCTAATTTAGTCATGAAAATTAAAGATTAAACAAGGCTATCTCAAAAATTATTTAGTTGGGACATTTAATAAAATACTCTCCGATAACATTCCCGGATCGGCAATTTTATTTACAGAAGTTAAAAATGGCATTCCCCAATCTTCTGCATGAGCACTTCCATTAAATGGTTGCTCATAAACAAGATCTTGATCATTTGTGGCATATTTCCAAACAGCTCCAGCGAACCACGTACAGTTATTGATAGGGGTATATGTTCCTCTTTCAAGTGAACCCTCTAATCCCATAGCTTTTCCTGTTAAATAGCTTTCCAAATTCAGTTTGGGCACATATTCGCGCTCGAATTTCTTTGAAAACTCTTCACCAGAAATATCTAATTTTGCTACCTTCTCAGCATGAAATTTTCTCTCAGCACTGTCGTTACCAGTTTCTGGATCGGTTCCGTTTTTAGTATATCCTTGCCCACCGTGGTAGCCATAAGAAGTAAAGTCTCCAGGCCTATCGCTGTTAAAAACAACAATCCATGAGTGTCCGACTACACCAGAGGCAAAATATTCATACAAAACTTTTAACACTGCCTTGGATCTGTTTTCTGCATCTTCTTTTGGAAATTCATCTGCAGCAGTATCTGCAAGAGCAACTACTTCATCTAAGTTTGTACGTTCTGCTGTTCGATTGCTTCGAATAGCAATTTGAGGATATCCCACCTCAGCATTACCAGTAGGTTCATATGTATCTTCTGAAACACCTCTATGAATGGTTTCATTTTTAATAGCTTTTGCTGAATGTGGGTAGAGTCCGCTACCAAATACGCTTATAAGAAAACTGAGCAGAATAAGCGTTATAACTTTCTTTTTCATAAAAACAACTCCTTTTAAAAATTTAGTAGCTATTACCTTGTTTAATCATTCACAAAAATAGACGCTTACTTCTTTACTTAGCTAGAAATTTGTAGTTTCATGATTTTTAGTATATAATTTACCATCTTCGAAACTAATCATATAATACAATAGTAAGTAAAATCGCTTTAGTATTATATTCGTCGATTTTCGTAATTATTGTAGCACAAATAAGTATAAAATAACTAAAAATGTAATAAAATGTGTAATTTATGTCGCAAATGACTAAAAATCAGTAGTTTTTCACTTTTATAGAGTATTAATGCTAATACTCTGTCTTTATCCAAAAAAAGCATATATGAAGCGTACTTTGTTCGAGTTTCATGCCCTTAAACAACAGTTTGCAGATCGGTTAAGCGGATCTTTAGCAGCTGAAAAATTTATTTCTACATAGGCTATGACGGATTTATAGGGTGTCGACTTTTTGTTTTTATCAACTGGGGCAACAGTCATGGCTTGCATTCCATTTTTTGAGTTGTTTTCTGTTTTTAAAATTTTATAATTGTAACCATCTAATTCAAAACCATTTCCTTCTTTCATTGTAAGAGAATAATCATCATGCTTCGGGTCTAACCAATAAGCCACATCACTTAATTTACTGTATTGTCTATCCCGAATAGTCATCAAAATTCCTCCTCTTTACCATTTGAATAGATGACTTTGATTTTATTGGTTGTAATCCCCTTCTCTTGAACCTCTTCATCAACTAATCCTATGGTAGATAATTCGTTTTGTTTTTTTACATAGCCATAATCAAAACGAGCAGTTTTATTTTTATCATTTGTCATCTTCACAACCATTCGATAAAAACCTGCCATTTTATTATACCCAGTGCTCTCTATTTCCACTTTTTTTATATCGAAAAATTTCTTTTTTTAATAGCTCAGCGGATTGCTTTTTAGCCTCTAACTTTTCTAGTTCCTTTTTATTGTCCATATATTTTTCTTTCCAATTCCGATTCTAAGTAGTAGTATAAGTCCAAGTAATATTAGCCACATCTTTTTCATCCCGTCACCTAAATTTGTATGCAATACTATATCCAATATATCATAACCTCATCAACCTATATGTGAAATTTTCTGTTTATTGCATAAAAAATGACCTCGCCTAAAGGCGAGGTCAACTATTGATCGGTTACTAAATCTTTAAGAGTACAAAAACGCCCAACTATCTATCGAATAAAAGAAGATCGTTTTACTGCTACTAAATCTTTAAGAGTACAAAAACTAGCGGTCTCGTGCGCTACAATAAAATTAGGTTTTACTGCTACTAAATCTTTAAGAGTACAAAAACGTATTAAAAGATGGAATACCAAAAGGTAAAGTTTTACTGCTACTAAATCTTTAAGAGTACAAAAACCAGGGTACAACAAAAAGAATGAATGGAGAGTTTTACTGCTACTAAATCTTTAAGAGTACAAAAACCTCAAAATAAACGTCTTTAAATTAAGGATTGGCTCTATAGCAACATTCTAGCATAAAATGCTATTTTTGTCTTTTCTAATAATCGGATTAACTTTTTCAATACTATCCATCACTTAATTTAACAAATTTTCCAGCCAATGTAATCTAGATATAACTCCTTTTCAAACAAGGTTTAAAAATAGTAAAATCGTACAAGAGAGATTAAGACATAAAAAATACACTACCACCGCGGACATATACAGTCATCTCTTACAAGAAACTGATATGAAAGCAGCGAATGAGTTTAAAAACCCTTTTTAGGATTCTCTGCCCCATTTCTGCCCAGTTAGGTAATAGTGTACTCTTTAAATGAGCGTCCTGAGAGGGATTCGAACCCCCGACCGACGGCTTAGAAGGCCGTTGCTCTATCCAGCTGAGCTATCAGGACAAATTGGCTTATTTTTCAACAGCCAAATATTATTTTTATGGTTATTTCCCTCTTTTGTCAATGCTTTTATGCAACTTCTTTTATATTTTTGCAATAAAGTTCGCTCATGCTTTGAATAGCGGAAAAATTTGTGTCAGCTCACGTAATTCATTATCCTGATCGTCCATGAACTTCACAAGAATACCTTCTGGAACACTCTCAATCAAAGCATACGTCTTCACGCGAATTGGTCCGCGCGGAAGTGAAATGCTGCCTGGATTCAGAATTAGCGTGTTATCCATCATCTCGGCGCCTAATTCATGTGAATGGCCAAAAAAGACAAAATCGGCATCGAGCTCACGAGCCCGGTAACGCAAATTCATCAGCGTCATTTTAATATTATATAAATGACCGTGTGTCACAAAGATACGATATCCGTCAATGTCAAGCGTCAATTCGTTTGGAAAATCCGGTCCGAAGTCGCAATTACCGCGAACGGTTGCAAAACCCTGAATCGCAGGATCATTCTTACTAAGTTCTGAATCGCCACAATGAATCATGGCATCGACTTTTCCCTCATATTTTTCTTTCAAATGCGTCAAACAGTCATGTTCAGAATGGCTGTCGCTCACTACTACTAATTTCATAATCTGTTGTTCTCCTCCCCACATGCTTCTCTATTCTCTCACTTTTGATCGATTTTTGCTAGTACCTTTTCGATGTTTTTACCAAGTTCTTTGATTGCATTTCCTCGGTGGCTGATCTTATTCTTTTGCTCAGGTGTGAGGTTGGCCATTGTCGTCCCGAAATTCGGCAAGTAAAATAACGGATCATAACCAAAACCATTGGTGCCGGAAGGGGCTTCAGCGATTCTGCCTTCGCATTCGCCATCAAAATAGTCAAGTGCACCATCTGGCGTAGCAATCGCTAGCGTACAGTGGAATCTGGCTGTTCTTTTTTCCGCCGGAATGTCTTTAAGTTCTTTAAGCAGTTTTTCATTATTTTTCGCATCATTATGCGCTTCGCCTGCATAACGCGCTGAATAGACGCCTGGTGCTCCGTCAAGCGCATCTACAACAAGTCCGGAATCATCCGCAAGTACTGTTTTATTCAAAAGCTTTGCAACGGTTTCAGCTTTAATTGCCGCATTTTCAGCAAATGTCGTCCCCGTTTCTTCAATATCGCCAATTTCTGGAAAATCGAGTAATGTTAAAATCTTAATATCATGGCTACCAAGGATTTGTTCATATTCCATCGCTTTGCCTTTATTCGCCGTTGCAATAACTAGTTCACGCATCATTTTTCGCCCCTTATTAATTCATCAATCTCTTGTCCCAATTTTTCATGTTGCATTTTTGTAAGTTCATTAATTCCTGCTCTTCCAAGTGCCAACAGTTCAACAAGTTCTGTTTCAGAGAACGTTGCTTCTTCCCCTGTTCCTTGGAGCTCAACAAATTGACCGCTGCCCGTCATGATAATGTTCATATCTACATTTGCAGCACTGTCCTCGTGATAATTTAAATCAAGCACAGCCGTACCGTCTTCTAAAATCCCAACGCTCGTTGCTGCCAAGTAATCTTGAACTGGGAATTTTTCGAAAGGCACTTCCTTATGCAGTTTGTGAATCGCAAGTGTTAGCGCAATAAAAGCCCCTGTAATTGAAGCTGTTCTTGTTCCTCCGTCTGCTTGAATCACATCGCAATCAAGCCAAATCGTCCGCTCGCCCAGCGCTTCTAAGTCGACAACAGCCCGAAGTGCGCGGCCGATTAAACGCTGAATTTCCATTGTTCGTCCAGTTACTTTTCCCTTGGAGGATTCACGAATATTTCGTGTTCCCGTTGCACGCGGCAGCATCGCATATTCTGCTGAAATCCAGCCTTTTCCTTCGCCGCGCATAAATGGCGGTACTTTCTCTTCAATGCTCGCATTACAAATTACTTTTGTTGCTCCTGCCGAAATCAGCACAGAGCCTTCCGGATGTATTAAATAATCTGTTTCTACTTCAATTGTACGAAGCTCATCTTGTTTTCGTCCATCAAATCTCATGATTCACCTCAAACCTTTCCTTTTCACCCAATGTAATATGTTCAACGTCCATTTTTTCTAGTCCTAACCAATCTTTTGCAATGCCTTCAAAAATTGGAACTGATCCGGTTGTAAAGAAGCGATGATGCTTCTTTCCTTCTTCTTTTTCGAGCAAGTCATGATAATCAAGCAACGCACTTACTTCACTCGCTGTTTCTTCACCCGAATTGATAACGGCAACATTTTCGCCCATGAAATTTTCAATCAAAGGTTTTAAGAGCGGATAGTGCGTACAACCTAAAATCAGTGTATCAATCTTCGTGCTTTTTAGCGGAAGCAATGACTCAGCGACTACTTTTTTAGCAATCGGGCTTTTATATTCGCCAGACTCTACGATCGAAACGAATTTCGGACAAGCTAGCGAATCAACGCGGACATGCTGATTTAATCCTTTCAGCGCTTTTGGATAAGCCATGCTTTGAACTGTTCCCACTGTTCCAAGAACCCCAACTTGTTCATTTCGAGTTGCCTTAAGTGCAGCACGCGAACCTGGTTGAATAACACCGATTACGGGTATATCAAGTGTCGCTCTGATGTCTTTTAGTGCCGCTGCTGTTGCCGTATTGCAAGCAATCACAAGCATCTTGATGTTGCGATCAACTAGAAAACGAGTCATTTCCCAAGTAAACTTCAAAACCTCAGCAGTATCACGCGGACCGTAAGGGCAACGTGCGGTGTCGCCTAAATAATATATCTCTTCATGCGGCAGTTGTTTCAAGACTTCTTTAACTACAGTAAGTCCACCAACGCCAGAATCTATAAATCCTATTGCTCGTTTCACGATCTCGCCTCTATTTCCTTTTAAATCTATACGTTACCATTTTCTTATTTTTTGGCAGTTTTCGCAAGTATTTTTGCTAATTTCTCAAATTCTATTTTCTTTTAAAGCCCTTTTTCGCTATAATAGGTAAGTAGAAAGCGGGGTATCATGTTAATGACAGAAGAATCAAACCATGAAATCACAAGCGAACCGGCAAAAAACCTTGTGCCGAGTTTTGGTATTGAACTTTTCCGAGATTATTTGCTTCCAGAGCTTCTCGGCGAAGAAACGCCTCACATTTTGTACTGGGCTGGAAAAGACTTGGCTCGTAAATTTCCACTCGCTTCTTTTGAAGAAATCAGCGCCTTTTTTGCGGAAGCTTCTTTTGGCTCTGTCGCTATTGCGAAAGAAAAAAAGGACGAACTGCAGATCATTCTTTCAGGAAATGCGGTGGAAACACGCTTCAATCTTCAAAATAGCCCTTCATTCAAGCTAGAAGCAGGCTTTATCGCAGAACAGATTCAAACGCAACGCGGATACTATACGGAAGCCTATGATGAAGTCAATACGCGCAAAAAAGAAGTCGTGATTGTCGTCAAATGGGATCGTAAAGAAAGTGTCGAATCAGAAATAGAATAGGAAGCAAAAAGGCGTGAAAACAAAGTTTTCACGCCTTTTCAAGTTCAAATGTATCATGAAGCACTTGAGCCGCTTTTACCATATCTCGCTCAGGCACAACCGTTGAAACCTTGATTTCAGAAGTACTGATCATTTTGATGGGCACTTTGTTTTCTGTCAGGGCTTCAAACATACGCGCTGCGACGCCCGGGTTTGAGACCATTCCAGAGCCTACGATCGAAACTTTGGCAAGGTCTTGCTCCGATTCAAGTTGTTCGTAGCCAATCTCTCCCTTTTTATCCTCCAAAACAGCAAGCGCATTAAGCAGTGCAGCTGTTTTTAGCGTGAAAGATAAATTTCCATGTCCAAGACCGGTAATTCCTTGAATAATAATATCCACATCCACATTATTTTTAGCGAGTTCGGTGAACACTTTTGACACGCGCATATCTTCTTTGCGGCTCCAGTGAATTGTGATACGCGTAATTCCGTCTTCAAACGCAATCCCGCGTACAACTTTCGTATTTTCCAAGTCCAAAACCTCCTCAATCATCGTTCCGCTCGTTTCTCCGTGGCTAAGACGTACTTCAAGCGGGATTTTGAAATTTTTTGCATACTCGACTGAACGCGGATGAAGCACTCCGGCACCCAAATTTGCAAGCTCGAGCATTTCGTCGTAAGTCAGCTGCTCAAGCTTTATCGTTCCTGTTACGTAGCGCGGATCGGTCGTATAAACCCCGTCAACATCCGTACAAATCGCACATTTTAAAGCAGCGAGCTCGGCCGCAAGTGCAACAGCTGTTGTGTCAGAACCGCCCCGGCCAAGTGTCGTGATTTCCCCGTCATGAGTGATCCCTTGAAAACCTGCGACCACTACAATTTTATTTTCCGCAAGTGCCGCACGAATACGCTCCGATTCGATATCGAGAATTCTAGCATTCCCGTGTACGCGCTCTGTTTCAATCCCAGCTTGAAAGCCCGTAAATGAAACAGCATTCGCACCTTTCGCTTGAAGCGCCATCGCGAGCAGTGAAATCGTGATTTGTTCACCCGTTGTAAGCAGCATATCCATCTCGCGTTTACTTGGCAACTTGGAAATCTGCTCAGCCATTTGAACCAACTTATCCGTTGATTTTCCCATTGCCGAAACGACGATCACAACTTGATGCCCCTGCTCTTTTTCGCGAATTGCCTGCTCGGCCGTTTTCTCAATTTTTTCAATCGAACTGACCGAAGTTCCACCAAATTTCAGCACAACAACTCCCATAACTTCCGCCCCTTTTCTACTCTTCACTTGTATTCTTTTCGTTTTGCTTCTCGTTCACTTGTGTGACTTTCGCAAAAACAGCTTCTGCAACAGCACGAGGAATTCCGCTTTCTTGTAATTCTTCAATCGTCGCCGTCTTAATTTTTTTCATTGAACCAAAATGGCTTAAAATCTTTTTCTTTCGTCCAGGTCCAACACCTGGAATTCCGTCTAAAATCGACTGAAAACCAGATTTACTTCGAAGCTGCCGGTGGAAAGTAATGGCAAAACGGTGAACCTCATCTTGAATTCGCTGAAGCAGATAAAATTCTTGGCTATTTCGTGCAAGCGGAATCACTTCAAGCGGGTCGCCGAACAACAGCTGACTTGTCTTATGCTTGTCATCTTTCGCAAGTCCAGCAACTGGAATATCAAGTCCAAGCTCATTTGTCAAAACATCTTTCGCACTGTCAATTTGACCTTTTCCTCCATCAATTAAAATCAAATCTGGAAGAGGCAGTCCTTCTTTTAAAACGCGCCAATATCTTCTTCTTACAACTTCGCGCATCGTGGCATAATCATCTGCCCTTCGACTGTTTTAATCTTGTACTTGCGGTAGTCATTCTTGTTCGGCTTCCCATCTAGGAAAGTCACCATCGCCGAAACTGGATCCGTACCATGAATATTCGAGTTGTCGAAAGCTTCAATCCGTGATGGCGTAGGAATCCCCATTTGCTCACCTAGCTTTTCAACGGCACCGACTGTTCGTTCTTCATTTCGTTCAAGGAGCATAAATTTCTCATTCAACGCAATTTTTGCATTCTTATAAGCGAGTTTAACTAAGTCTTTCTTATTGCCACGTACCGGCACAAGTACTTTTGTATCTGGTAAAAGTGCCGCTACCGCTTCTGCATCCACGTCATTCGGCAGAAAAATTTCCTTCGGTGGAATATGGTTGGCTTTTTGGTAAAATTGACCGATAAACGTTAAGAAATCTTCATCTGCATCATTATAAAAAGGAAATTGCGATACATCGCGCTCAATCAATTTCCCTTGACGAATAAAGAACACTTGGACACACATCCAGCCTTTATCAATGGCATATCCAAATACATCCCGATCGACAAAGTCGTTCATTGTCATCTTTTGTTTCTCCATCGTCGTTTCAATCGCATTAATTTGATCTCGAAATTCCCCCGCTTTCTCAAATTCCATCTCAGCGGCAGCTTCCGCCATTTTTTTCATCAAGTCTTGTTTGACATCTTTATACCCGCCGTTTAAGAAACTGACAATTTCATCCGACATTTTCTTATACGTTTCCGCGGATACATCAAACACACAAGGTGCAAGACATTGACCGAGGTGATAATAGAGACAAACTTTATTTGGTAGCACGTGACATTTCCGAAGGGGATAAAGCCGATCGAGAATTTTCTTCACTTCATTTGCTGCATAGACATTTGGATAGGGTCCAAAATACTTTCCTTTATCGCGCTTAACTTGTCGAGTGATAATCAGCCGCGGATGGCGTTCATTCGTAATTTTGATGAACGGATATGTTTTATCATCCTTAAGGCGAATATTGAAACGCGGATCATGCTTTTTAATCAAATTGATTTCAAGTAGCAGCGCTTCTACATCCGAGCTCGTCACAATGTATTCGAAATCTTTAATTTCCTGAACTAGACGTTGTGTTTTCACATCATGAGCACCCGTGAAATAAGAACGGACTCGGTTTTTCAAGATTTTAGCTTTCCCGACGTAAATGATCGTGCCTTGTTCGTCTTTCATTAAGTAACAGCCCGGCTGATCCGGCAAGAGAGCAAGTTTATTTTGTAAATGAGTAGATACCATTAGATCAACTCCCTCATATCATTAAAAAACGCTTCAAAAAGCGCTCCTTCATTCCACTTCAAAAAAAGACACCGCAATTTTCGCGGTGTCCCTATTTTACCATATTTTAAAGGCTTTTACACATACTTGTTGATGACTTCATCCAATTCTTCTTTTGGACGGTATCCGATGATTGTATCTACAACTTCACCATCTTTTTTAACAAGAAGTGTCGGGATGCTCATTATTCCAAATTGGCTTGGAACTTCTTGATTTTCATCAACATCCATCTTAACAATTTTTAATTGATCACCGCGTTCATTCGCGATTTCTTCTAAAACTGGGGCTACCATACGGCAAGGTCCGCACCAAGCTGCCCAGAAATCTGTTAATACAACGCCTTCTTTTGTTTCTTCTTCAAAGGTCGCATCTGTAATTGCTTTAATATCAGCCATGCTGGTTTCAACTCCTAACTCTTAATGTATCCACAGTATACACCGAGTATACCGGGTGTTCCATTTTTTTGCTCACAAAGCTTACTTTAAGTCAGCAATCGTAATGCCATTGCCGCCTTCTGCCGCATCTCCAAACCGAATGGCTTTCACCATTCGGTGGTTGCGTAAGAACTCGGTTACACCTGTTCGCAGTGCTCCCGTTCCCTTTCCGTGAATAATAGCCACACGCGGATAGCCAGCAAGAAGCGCTTCATCAATATATTTATCCACTGCTTGAAGAGCATCTTCATAACGCATTCCGCGTAAATCGAGTTCTGCTTTAACTGGCTCAGTATTTCGGACATTCGTAATGATGCGCTGCTTCTTCGGTTTTTCCGGTTGAATGTATTCTAAGTCGTTTTCTTTAATTTTGGTTTTAATAATCCCAATTTGAACATTCCATTCTTTTGTGCTCGCCTGATCAATTAGTGTTCCCTTTTGTCCGAGCGAAAGTACGCGAACAGCATCACCCGCTTTAAACTTATGCTTAACTGGAGCTGTTTGATGAACGACACGTTTTTGAATGGTCTTCGGCTTCGCCTCCGACAAGCGGGTTTTAGCATCAATCAATTCATGTTCCTTGATGCCTTGCGCCCCGCGAAGCTGAAGCTCCCGAATTTCTCGAATAATCACATCCGCATCTTCTTCTGCTTTCTCAACAATTTGAGCAGCTTGCTTCTTAGCCTGTTCAACTAGACGATCTTTTTCATGGTAATAAGCCGTAATTTCTTTTTGTAGGTCTTTTAACAACCGTTCTGCATCGCGTGTCGTTTCTTGGGCCTCTTGATATTCTTTCTCTGCTAAGTTGCGTTTTTCTTCGAGACTTGAAATCATATCGTTTAAATCTGCACTTTCTGTATCAATCAATGCTCGTGCTGAACCAATGATCGCGTCATCCAAACCAAGCCGCTTCGAGATTTCAAATGCATTACTCCTGCCGGGAACTCCAATCAAAAGTTTATAGGTCGGACTTAACGTCTCTACACTAAATTCCACCGAGGCATTCGTTGCAAACGGCCGATTATAGCCGTATGCTTTCAGTTCAGGATAATGGGTTGTCGCAACAACACTTGCGCCACGCTTTGAGACCTCATCTAAAATTGAAATCGCAAGGGCAGCACCTTCCTGCGGGTCAGTACCCGCGCCAAGCTCATCAAATAAAATCAGTGAGCGCGCATTCATCTTCTGCAAAATCGAGACAATATTTGTCATATGTGATGAGAAGGTACTCAAACTTTGCTCAATTGATTGTTCATCACCGATATCTGCAAATACATTCTCAAACACAGCAATCTCCGATTCTTCTTGCGCTGGAATCTGCAAACCGGCCTGCGCCATGATTGTAAGCAGTCCTAACGTTTTCAGCGTAATGGTTTTACCGCCAGTATTTGGTCCGGTAATTACAATCGCTGAATAGCCGTCGCCAAGCAGGATATCATTTGCTACCACTTTTTCAGGATCTAACAACGGATGGCGTGCAGCATACAACTTGACCACACCGTTTTCATTTAATCTAGGCGTAACAGCTTTCATTGCTTTACCAAGCTGAGCTTTTGCTAGAATGAAATCAAATCGTCCAAGCAAATAAGTGTTATGATGAATTTCTTGAATATATTCTGCAAGCCGTGCCGAAAGTTCGGCTAAAATGCGTTCAATTTCTTGATTTTCTTTCGCTTGAAGTGCACGACGCTCATTATTTAAATCAACAACACTCTGCGGTTCAATAAAGAGTGTTTGCCCAGAAGCCGATTGGTCGTGAATGACGCCGCCATAATGGCTGCGATATTCCTGCTTAACTGGAATAACGTAGCGGTCATTTCGAATTGTAATAATTGCATCGCTAAGCATTGTCGCTGCATTTCGATCACGCAAAAGTCCTTCCAGTTTTTCACGAACGCGACCTTCTGTCCGAGATAAGGTTTGTCGCAATCCGCGTAGCGTATCACTTGCTGAATCAAGCACATAGCCAGATTCATCAACTGAAAGTGCGATCTCTTCTTCTAAATCGCGCAAGCTTAGCAGTTCTGCTGAAATCGTATATAAAAGCGGAAGTTCAATCCCTTGATCTTCAAGGTCTGCCATAAAATTTTTCATCAATCGGCTGACTCGTAAATTACTGCCGATTTGATAGATTTCAAGACCGTTTAAATCCCCGCCGATTTCAAGCCGTTTCAAGTGCGGTGCCACATCTGTGAGCCCCGTTATTGGAGCACTTCCACGTAGTCGAATCACCTTGGCGCCTTCCTCAGTTTCCTGCTGTGAAAGTTCAACTTCTCTAAATGAATCTGCTGGGCTGAGTGCTGAAACTGCTGCTTCACCTAAACTTGAAACAGCGAATTCAAGCAGCTGTTTTTTAATTTTATCGAATTCTAAAATGTTTTCGAGTTTTTTTTCCATCGGTCATTCCTCTATTTCTTCTTTTGTAAAAAATCCTTAAATTCTTGCTTACTCATTGTATTCAGTACATCGGATTTTGTAAGCCAGCCTTTTACACCTGCTCGCACTCCGATTTCCATAAAATCAAGATGCTTGGTATCATGTGCATCGGTATTAATCGCAATTTTCACTCCAGCGTTTGTCGCCATTTGAAGATGCTCCGCATTCAGGTCAAGTCGTTCTGGATTGGCATTGAGTTCGAGAACAGTCCCTGTATCGTGTGCTAGTTTAATCAATTGTTCAGGGTTTACGGCATACGGTTTGCGGCGGCCGATTACTCGTCCGGTTGGGTGGGCAATTAAACGAACGTAAGGGTTTGTCGCTGCCGTTTCAAGCCGCTTCATGATTTCAGTTTCGGTCTGACTGAATCCGGAATGAATTGAAGCAATCACGAAATCCAATTGTTGCAAGATTTCATCTGAAAAATCCAAGGCTGCATCTGTCAGAATATCCATTTCAACTCCAGAATAGACATCAATTTCAGGATAGTCAGCTGCAACTTGCCTAATTTCTTCCTGCTGCTTCATCAGCCGTTCTTCATTCAACCCGTTTGCAACACGCAAAAATTTACCGTGATCCGTGATCACCATGTAATCGTAGCCTTTTTCAATATTTGCTTCAATCATTTCGCGAATCGAATACGCCCCGTCTGACCATGTTGTATGCATATGCAGATCGCCGCGTATATCTTGAAGTTCAATGAAGCGCGGTTTTTCAGTTTGAATACGTTCAATTTCTGTTCCGTCTCTTCGCACTTCTGGCGGAATAAACGGTAAATCGAAATGTTTGAAAAAAGCTGTCTCGCTTTCAAAATGCTGAACAGAACCGTCTTCTCGCTCAACACCATATTCGCTGATTTTTTCATCGCGCGCTTTTGCAAGCTGTCTCATTTTAATATTATGCTCTTTTGACCCAGTAAAGTGATGTAAGGTCGTCGCGTAACTCTCTGGCTCAATCATGCGGAAGTCTACAGAGATTTTAATTCCCGCATCAAGTTCAACTGAAACTTTAGTATCGCCTGCACCGATCACTTCCGCAATATCCGGATAAAGTAGCAAGGCCTTTTTAACCGCATCTGGATGTTTGGTTGCGATGACGTAATCCAAATCTTTTAAGGTTTCGCGTAAACGGCGCATACTGCCCGCTGGATGAAACTCTTCTATTTCTGTGATTCCAGAAAGGTACGCTTCTACCGCGCTTGCAACAGGAAGCACTTTTGGAAAGGGATAGCGGTCTGGACGGCTTCCAAGTGCCGCAACACCTTCAACCATTTTCTCAACCGACTTTTTGCCAAATCCTTTAAGTGCCTCGATTTTACCGCTTTTTGCAGCCGTAAGCAGACTTTCCTGATCTGTCACGCCTAATTCATGATAGAGACGCGATAGTTTTTTGCCGCCAAGTCCTTCCACATTTAAGAGGGGGATTAAGCCGCTTGGAACTTCTGCTTGCAGTTTTTGAAGCTCAGGAGACTCCCCCGTTTCCAAAAATACAGCGATTATTTCTCCGGTTGTTTTGCCGATTCCTGGAAGCGCGGTGATGTCTTCCATTTCGCTTAAACTGCGTTCATCTGTTTCAAGGCTTTGCGCGGCTTTCCGGAAAGCTGAAATTTTGAAGCTGTTCTCACCTTTTAATTCCATATACAAAGCAATTTGCTCAAGCAGCCGAATGACTTCTTTTTTTGTTTTCACCATTTTCTTTCACCTCTTACGAAAACAAGACCAGTCGAATCCGCTGGTCTCATTCTTTCTATTTTGTAATCACACGTGTCATCCAGTCGTAAAAGCGTTCGGATAAAATCGGCGTATTTTCAAGAATCCACTGCGCAACATTTGATCCTTCTAAGACATTTTTCAGCCACTCAGACGGGTAAGCCGCACCGAGATAAAGAAAGACGAACAGAAACAGATACGTCGCAATAACACCGAGAAGCCCGCCGATCAAACCATTCACTTGGCTGACAACCGGGATTTTCGTGCGGGAGCCGGTAACTGCTGTCAGCATGTGCACTACAATCAGCGCCGCCACAAAAATGAAGATAAACGCTAAAATGTTATAGTATGCTTCTTCTGTGTGAAGCAGTTTTAAAAGTTCATAGACGCTCCCATCCGACTTGTCGAGTTCGGGATAGGGAATGAAATGTAGTTTCGGCGAAAGCAGTTCGTAGTAATGGTAAGCCACAAAAAAAAGCTAAAAAGTAGCCGATTGTTGTAATCAACTGGCGAAGCAGTCCATTGCGGTAACCATTAAAAAAGCCGCCGATCAATAAAATAATGAGTACAATATTTAAAATCATTAATCTCGTCCTTTATGAATTTTCTAATCGTTTTTCAAGCTCACGATATTTTTCAAGCAACATCAAGTAATCATGGGTCATGTTGACTGCCGTAAGCACTGCCAATCTTCCGCTATCAAGCGCTCGATTCTGCGCACCGATTTCGTGCATTTTACTATCAACAATCTGTGCTACTTTACGAAGATGATCAGTCGGTTCAGAGCCGACGATCGTATATTCTCTGCCGTAAATGGTGGTTATGATTCTATTTTTTTCGTCAAGAGCCACTCTGTTCCCTCCTTCACAACTTGTTTGTGCAACTCTACTCTCCAATATTATCATGAAAAAACAGAGATGGAAAGCTGGGAAAGCGTTTTTACCGAAGAATCAGCCTTGAGACGGAAAAGTTTACTTCTGTTTACGTTTTTTATGGTACAATACCCATATCTTGAAAGTGAGAGGAAGAAGACTTATTGCAAACACAGTGATCACCGCAGCACCAGCGGAAATCGAACGAATGAAAGCGGAATACCAACCTTTTTTCACGGGGAAAACTCCGCCGGGTGCACTTTTTTCAGCCAAGAAAAATGGTCTTACGGTCACAGCTTATCGGTCTGGAAAAGTGATGTTTCAAGGCGCTCAAGGTGAAGTTGAGGCAGCAAAATGGAGCACAGCCAACCCGGCAAAGAAAAAAAACGTCCGTAGCGGTTCAAACACTTCCTCCTGATTTTGCGACGCGCAATGTTCTTGGTTCTGATGAAGTCGGAACGGGAGATTTTTTTGGACCGATTACAGTGACTGCCTGTTATGTGAGCCGCGAACATTTTGATTTGCTAAAACAGCTTGGCGTGAAGGATTCAAAAGCGATGAAAGACCCTGAAATCTGCCGGATTGCTAAAAAAATCATTCCGATTGTTCCGCATAGCACGCTTGTTTGTCCAAATGAAAAATATAACGAACTGATTGCAGGTGGCATGAATCAAGGGAAAATGAAAGCCATTCTCCATAATCATGCACTTCTTAATGTCTTAAAGCGGATGGCACCAGAAAAACCTGAAGCTGTTTTAATTGACCAGTTTGCTGAGAAAAATACTTATTACCGCTACCTTGCAAACGAACCTATCGTTTTGCGTGAAAATGTATATTTCGCAACGAAAGCAGAGGGCTTGCATTTAGCGGTTGCGGCTGCTTCGATTATAGCGCGCTATAAGTTTGTTCAAGTTTTCAGCGAGATGGAGCAGGAACTTGGAATGTCTCTTACAAAAGGTGCAGGTGCCAAAGTCGATCAAGAAGCGGCAGCTATTATCAGGCAACACGGTCTAGAAACACTTGGGCGCTACACAAAGCAGCATTTTGCCAACACCGAAAAAGCACTGCACATTGCTAACAATTAAAAAAGCTTGAAATCAGGGTATACTTCTTGATTTCAAGCTTTTTCATATAAATTCGGAATTTGCCAATCAATTGGCGCTTCACCGTGCAACACTAAATAGTCATTCGTTTTAGAAAATGGCTTGGAGCCAAAAAAACCATAATTTGCTGAATAAGGGCTTGGATGCGAACTTGTTAGGATCAAGTGATTAGGGTTATTCAGCAAAGCTGTTTTTTGTTTAGCATTATTTCCCCATAAAATAAAAACGAGCGGCGCTTCCTTTTGGTTCAGCAAACGAATCACGGCATCGGTTAAGTTTTCCCAGCCTTGTCCCTTGTGTGAATTTGCTTTTCCTGCTTCAACCGTAAGCACTGTATTAAGAAGTAACACGCCTTGATCTGTCCAAGGTTTCAGATACCCATTATTTGGAATGAAACAGCCAAGGTCATTTTTCAGTTCTTGAAAAATATTTTCGAGCGAAGGTGGTATCCGAATCCCCTTTTGAACAGAAAAAGAAAGTCCATGTGCTTGCCCGCGTCCGTGATACGGATCTTGTCCCAATATGACAACCTTTGCGGCTTCATAAGATGTGTATTTTAACGCATTAAATAAGTCATACATATCCGGATAAACTTGTTTTGATCCGTATTGTTGTTTCAAAAACTCCCGTAACTCTAGGTAATATGGCTGTTTAAATTCATCTGCTAAAAGTCCATCCCAATCATTTCCAAGTTGAATCATACGTGCTGTCACCTCTAGTTTTTTTCTTTTTTATTATACTAAAGTCTCACGCCTTACGCCAAAAAAAGCACATTTCCCGCGGGAAATGTGCTTTTTGCCTGTTATTGTTCTTTTTTGCCGCGTTCACCTGCTGATGATATGAAAGGCCACCAGTTTCCTCTGCCAAATAGTTTGACCATTACCGGTACAAATAGCGGCAAGACCACCACTGCATAAAGGATTAAGCCGATCAAGACGACTGTCGCAATTTCAAGTAGCGACAGCACTCCAGCCGGCATCATCGCCGCAAACGTTCCGCCAAGAATAATCACAGCCGAGAAAATGACACCGCCCATGTTTTTCATCGTCAGAATCATCCGCTCCATCACGCCCATTCCGCTATACTCATTAAACCGGCTCATGAGGAAAATGGAATAGTCAATGCCAAGCGCGACAAGTACAACAAAGCTGAAGAATGGGGTTGCCCACGTTAATCCGTTATAATCTAGCAGACGTGTAAAAATGATTTCCGTAAAACCAAGCGATGCAAAGTAAGTGACAACAATTGATCCCACTAAGTAAAGCGGCATCACCATCGATCTAAGTAAAATAACAAGCGTTACGAAAACACTAATTAAAACGAGCGCAATCACAAGGTGGTAATCGGCAAGCGACATGTCGCGTGTATCGTAGTTCATACTTGTCATACCACCGATTCCGATTTTTGCGTTTTCTAGTTTCGTTCCTTTTAAACTGCTTTTCAGCTGCTCATTTAACTTCGGAATATCTTCCATCGCAGCATTGGAATACGGATTTTTTTTTGAGTACAACATTGATCGTTGCAAGTTTGCCGTCTTTTGATAGATATTGATCGAGCGCTTGCTTAAACTCGGGATTCGTCAAGAGCTCATCCGGCACGTAAATTCCAGAATTATTGTAAGACTGTTCCGACCAGTCGTTTAGCAGTCCGTTTGCTTGCGATAGTCCCGACTCCACTTGCGTGAGGCCCGAAGCTCCGCTTGAAAGTCCGTTCGAGAGCTCGCCGATTTGGCCGCTTACAGCGGAAAAGCCAGTTTTAAGTTCAGCCTGTCCGCCTTCGATTTGAGCTAGTGCCGATTCAAGTTGAGGCAGTTTCAAAATTACTTGATTTTGACCCGTTGCCGCTTGGGTAAGCCCCGATTCAAGTTGCGTCAACCCTGTTTCAATTTGACCAAGACCTGCATGGAATGCAGAAAGTCCCGTTGAAATTTGTTCCGATTTTGCATTTAATTGTTTCATTCCATCAGAAAGCTGGTTCAGCCCTTGATTCAATTCCTTAATCTTCGCTTCAAGCGCCGCCATTTGCTTCCCAAGTTGCGATTTCAGCTGATTTTCAAAAGCAGATCCTGCTGTTTCAAGTCCTGCCACATCGCGCATCAAATTTTGAAACTCAGCATTTTGAGTGGCATCGGGATGTGCCGCAGCGAAGGCTTGCAGCGAATTGCCTACTTTCTTCATTTGATTCGTAAGTCCGCTTGTATCAATTTGACCAGCATTTCCACCAGAGAATTGCGCAAGCGAATCCGCTGCTTTCTGCAGATTTTGCTGAATCGTCACATAGCCCTGCTGAAGCTGCTTTTGCCCGCTTTCGAGTTTGGCAAGCTCTGAACGAGCCGTTTTCACAGCTTGTTTTAACTGTCCCGCCCCTTTACTGCCACTTGAAATCCCATCACGAATTTGCGTTAAAGCAACATTAAGTGCCGCTACGCCGTCTTTCGTTTGTGCTGTTCCGGATTGAAGCGCATCAATCCCATCAACCGCTTGATTCAAACTTGGCGAAGAGGCGTTCAGCTGATCACTTGCATCAAGCAAGCCTGATTTTACTTGCTCAATACCACCTTTTGCGTCGCCCAAGCCATTTTCAAGCTGACCCGCTTGATTTTTCACATAGATAGCATCAAGTCGCGTTCCTGCAGGTCGTGAAGCACTCATCACCATGTCGACACCTTTCACGCTTGCAAGGTCTGCCGATACTTTTTCAAGCAGTGCAATATAGTCACCTGTCCGCATATTATCGTCATTTTCCAAGTAAATTTGTGTCGGTGAAACTTGACCGGCGCCAAAGCTGTCAGAAACAATTTCAAAGCCTTTTTTTTGACGGATAGCTGTCACTAATTTCGTCTAGTGAGTTAAAGCTTTCCGTGCCTTGATGCAGCACAATCGGAGGAATCACAACGATTGCAACGATCAAAAGCGAAATGAATGGACGCATAAAAGCAAGTTTCCCTGCTCCGCCCCAAAATTTATTTTCCTTATGTGCAATATTTTTATTGAGTGGCCAAAATAGCACTCGTCCAAGTGTTCCCATAAAGAATGGGACAAGTGTGTAGATACCGAGCATTAAAATCACGATACCAACTCCGACTGCAACAGCAGAACGATACAATTCAAACTGCACAAAATAAAGTGAAACAAAGGCAACTAAAACAGCTATCGCACTATAAAGGACTGTTTTTCCAGCAGTACGGTAAGTCCTAATGACCGCTTCGCGCACCGAGAGACCATCACCGATTTCTTCTTTAAAACGGCTCATCAGAAGAATACAATAATCCGTTCCGATACCAAACATGATACACACCATGAAGATTTGTGTATAGGTAGAGACCGGAAAATCCAAATATTTAACCAGAAAAGCAACCACACTTTGGGCTGTCAAATAACTGATTCCGACTGTGACAAGCGGAATAAAAGGGGCAATTACCGAGCGGAATACAAGGAACAGGACAACTAAAATAAAGACGACGGTAATTCCTTCTGTTTTTTGCAAACCATCTTCTGATCCTTGGACAACGTCTTCCTGAATGACTGCGTTACCTGTGAGATAGGAATCTACACCTCGAACTTTCATTTTCTTATCCAAGTCTTTACGTACTTCTTTTACAGGGGTTTCTTTGGCATCAACTGTCAAGCTTGCTACTATCGTTTTCCCGTCTTTTGAAACAAACTTATCTTGAAGCTCCTTTTGATCGAAACTGTCGAGCACATTTGTTACGTGCAGCTCCGCTTTGTTTGCTTTAATCGAACTGAGCGACTTTTCAATCGTCTTTTTATTCGCTTCTGTCAGCTTATGTTTCGCCGTATAAACAGCAATGTAACTCTCTCCGTCACTATCCGGATTGTGCTTTTTCTGCAGCTCACCAGCAAGCTGCGACGGATAGCCGTCTGGAAGCTTGATTTCTCCTTTTTCACGCACTAAATCCGCCATGCTTGGTGCCGTAAAAAGCAAACCGGCAAGCAAAACGATCCAAAGAACTAGAATCGGCCAGCGGAATTTTAAAATCCATTTCATGATTGATCTTTCCCTCCTCGTTCAAGATTCACAATAACCAAATCAATCAGCCTGTCATAAAGCGTCATAAACATTTCACTGTTTTCTTTACCAAACCGCCTGAGCCAATCTCCGATCAAATCCTGCATGGCTTTTTCGCATACTTTGAAAATCTCCCGGCCTTGGTCTGAGACATGCAAAACAACAGCTCGCCTATCAAACGGATTTTGCGACCGAACCAAAAATCCTTTTTCTTCAAGATTCTTAATTTTGGCCGAAACCGCGCTCTTATTCACATTGAGCCGGCATGAAAGCTGCGTTGCACTAACCCCATTTTCCTCACGGCAAAGTTCGCGCAACATAAAAAACTGTTCCATCGAAATCCGCTTTCCATAAAAATCGACTTGCTCGATGGCTTGATCAATTTCCTTTAAAGCAAATAAATATGTACGCATGTATCCATCAATAAAATGATCAATCGCCTCTTTCAAAACAATGATTCACCCCCTGAACTATTTTTTCATTTTACCCTTACTCGAATAAAAAGTAAAATAAAACACACCTTTTATTTCTCCAATAAAAGGTGTGTTTCTAGTATTATTCTACGGATTTCAGTGCTTCAATCATATCAATCCTTTTCAGCTTCACATGCATCACGAGCATGACAATCGTAGAAAATAGTAAGGTTAAGATCGCCGAGTATAAATAACTTGGCGCGGTAACCGTCGGACTGAACATCATGTTATCCACTTCTGCTGTTTGAATGACAAATTGGTGCAAGAAGAATCCAAAGATAAAGCCGACTAAAATGCCGAGTACCGTCAAAATAATATTTTCCCGGTAGACATACATCGTCACTTCTTTCGGATAAAAACCGAGCACTTTAATCGTCGAAAGTTCACGAATCCGTTCTGAAACATTGATATTCGTGAGATTATACAGCACGATAAACGCAAGAATCGCGGCTGAGACGATCAAAACAACCATAACGATATTCAGACTCTTAAGCATATCCGTCAGCATACCACTGATTGTGTTGGAAAACGTGACGGCAAGTACGCCTCCCTCATCCATAAGTTTCTCAGCAAATTGATTTTGCCACGCCTTCGATGTATCCTTCAGATTCAGCAAATCCGAATCATATACGGGCTCAGATTGAAACGCACGTTCATAGCCAGTTTTCGTCACGTACACATAATGACCGGCATAATTCTCCGCAATTCCTCTTACCTTGAAGCGATATTCTTCATGATCTGTATCTTTTAATACAAGCGTTTCTCCGACTTTAAGATCAAGCAGTTTCGCCAGTTTTTCCGTAATAACCACACCATCATCTCGAAGTGGCTGACGTTCTTTCGTTTTTCGATCCTGGAGCCGCACAAATTTGTCTAGCCCTTTTGTTGTTTCAAGTGTCGCAAGCTGAATTTGCTGGCTCGATTTCCCCGAACGAACCGTATCCATACTTTTCATTGAAAGTTGCATTCGGCTTGTGATATTGCCATCTTGCATTAACTTATCGTAATCCAGTTTTTCCGTCTTGCTTGCCGTTTTATCGCGTGAAACGAGCGCATCATATTTAATGACGCTACCATACTGAAGCTTCGCAATATCACTGATCGAATCACGTAAACCGAATCCAGTAAGAATGAGTGCGGTACAGCCCGCCACACCAATTACAGTCATAAGCATCCGCTGTTTATACCTGAAAATATTTCGCGCCGTTACTTTACTTGAGAAATTCATGTGGTTCCAGATAAAACCAATGCGCTCAAGCAAAATGCGTTTTCCTTGCTTCGGTGCTTTTGGCCGCATAAGCGTTGCCGCATTTGAACGCAGTTCTGCTGTACAAGCCGCAAATGCTGTTGCGGTCGTACAAATGAGCGCGACAACGAGCGCGATGATACTGTAGCTTGGATAGAACACCAATTCGACGGGCGGCATTTGATACATCATCCCGTAAGCATCAAAAATAATGGCTGGGAAGAAACGATAACCAATCAAAAGTCCAATCCCAGTTCCAAGAATACTCGCGAACGACCCGTAAACTAAAAACTTCTTCATAATGTCGCCGTTTGAATAACCAAGAGCTTTAAGCGTCCCAATTTGCGTCCGCTGTTCTTCGACCATTCGCGTCATTGTTGTAAGACATACAAGTGCCGCGATCAAGAAGAAAAAGACTGGGAAGATCGTTGACAAGGAAGCGAGCCGATCTGCATTTTCCTTATATTCACCGTAACCGGGATTATTAGACCGATCAAGCACATAATAACTCGGTTTTTCCAGTGTTTCTAATTTTTCACGCTGCACCGTTAAATCACGACGTGCTTTCGCTATTTTTTGTTCTGCTTGTAGTTTTTCCGCTTGAAATTTCGCTTCACTCGCCGCATAGGTCTGTTTTGATGCGTCTAATTTTTGAAGCGCTTCACTAAATTCACTTTCGGCTTGCTTCGCTCCGCGCTCGCGCTCTTTTTTCGCAGCTTCGATTTGCTTCACACCCGCCGCATAATCGCGTTCACCGACTGCTAGTTGTGCTTTTCCTGCCGCAAGTTCCGCCTTTTTCGCTTCAAGCGTTTTCACCGCTTGTGCAAGCTTAGCCTCTTCTTTTTCAAGTGCTGCTTTTCCGGTCGCAAGCTCCTGCTTTGCCTCAGTTAGAAACTCTGCTGCCAAGGTTTCCGCTTCGTCCAAATTTTGTCCGCCTTTGATTGCCTGATAAAGAGGCTCAGATACTTGGCGCAGTTCATCCGCTACAGTGCTCGACACATAAAGTGTTCCGTCTTCAATCTGATAAAGTTCCGTCAGTTCTGGATCGAGTTTCACGGTTTCAACCAAAGTCTGCGCTTTTGCTTCATTTAGAAACTGTTCTGCTGTCTGAAGTGCTTCTTCACGTTCCGCAAGTTCTCTTTTCGCTTCCTCAAGCTGTGCCTTTCCAGCTTCCGCCTGCTGCTCCGCTTGCTCTAACTGCGCGCTTCCTTCTGTAATATCCTTTTTCGACTGGGCAATCGTTTCTTTAGCAGCCGCTAGTTTTGCTTCACCTGCCGCAATTTCACGATCGGCTTCTGCCATTTTCGCCTTATAAGCACGGCGCTTATTTTGATACGCTAAAAAACCGGCATCAAGCTCAGCTTTTCCTTGTTTCAATTTTGTTTCGCCTTCCGCAAGCTTCTGCTCATTTTCCTTCAGTTTCGCTTCTGCTTCGTCGAGTTTCAAAAAGCCATCTTTTTTAATCGTAGCGACACGTTTTTCCGCCTGCGCTTCAAGTAGCTTTTTCAGTTTTTTCTTGTTCGCCTTACCAGCCTCTTCATAACCATCTGAGAAGGCCGTTTTTGCCGTCAAATTGCTAAACTGAATATTGGCCGCCGTATAGACCTCAAGGTCAAAATCCCCTTGCGGGATCACCGCGAACGCATCCGTCGAACCGTTCCCAATCGTACTTGTGCCGCGACTGCTTTTTTCAATATACATCGGACTCTCCACAAAGCCGACAACCCGATATGTATCACGTTTCAGCGTATCTGTCAGCTTGGAGCCGTCTTTCGCGAAAAAAGTAACCTTATCGCCAAGCTTGATTTTCTTCTTCACCGCGTTGCTCGCATCAAGCGTAATTTCACCCGATTTTTTCGGTAAGCGACCAGATGCGGCTTTATATTGATTCAGCTTCTTACTGCTATTTTGATACGAATAAAGCCGCATCACGAGGCGATCATCCCCAAGCAAGAGATCCGCCGTGTACTGCATATCTACTTGCTTTACACCTGACAAATTTTCAAGTGCCGCTTGATCAGATCCATTCAAACCATAGGTGGATTGAACTGTAAAATCAGCTAATTTGTAATCTTTGTAATAGCGATCAGCCGTTTCAATCATATCTGGACCCGTTGCTTTAATCCCAACGAAAAAGGCAACCCCAAGCATGATCAGCGCTAAAATTGAGAAGAAGCGGCTTTTGGAATGCCAAATTTCACGCCGTATATCTTTCCATAATGCACGTTTTTTCAAAAGTCCGTCTCCCTTCTCACCATTCTATGCTGTCAATTGAAACGGGATGTTTATTCTCTCGGATCTCCCGAACCTTCGCATCATTTATTTCAATCACTCGATCTGCAATCGGTGTAATCGCTGTGTTATGCGTAATGACAATAACAGTTGTCCCCGTATTTTCACATGTATCTTGCAACAACTTCAAAACAGATTTGCCTGTCTCATAATCGAGTGCTCCCGTCGGTTCGTCACACAAAAGCAGTTTTGGTGATTTCGCCAGCGCACGAGCAATCGCAACCCGTTGTTGTTCCCCTCCGGAAAGCTGAGCTGGAAAATTATTTAAACGATGCGCTAAGCCGACATCTTCCAGCACTTTTTCTGCATCAAGCGCATTCGGAACAATTTGCGAAGCAAGCTCGACATTTTCTTTTGCCGTTAAGTTCGGAACGAGATTGTAAAATTGAAAAACAAACCCGACATCCGTTCGCCGGTAGCCAGTCAGTTGTTTGGCAGAATACTGCGCGATATCCACCCCGTCAACGATGACTTCACCTGAATCAGAAGTATCCATTCCCCCAAGAATATTAAGTACCGTTGATTTCCCAGCACCACTGGGTCCAACAATGATCACAAATTCCCCTTTATTGATTTCAAAATCAACACCGTCATTTGCTGTGACTACACTTTCTCCCATTTGGTAACGCTTTACTACTTGATTAAGTTTGACGTAAGTCATGTTTCAGCCTCATTTTCTTTAAAGTTGTTATCTTTATTATAACGAACCTGATTCCCTCTGTGAAGAAGCGTATAAAAAAGACTTGAGAGGAAAATCCCCCCAAGCCTTATTCATTAACGAATTTCTGCGCCAAGTTGTTCGCGAAGTGCCTGAACAACTTTTTCAGTTGCCGCCGTTACTTCTTCTTCAACAAGCGTCCGTTCCGGATCTAAATAAGTGAGCGAGTATGCGAGCGACTTTTTATCACTACCAATACTTTCACCTTCAAAAATATCAAATAGTTTCACGTCTTGCAAGAGCGCTCCGCCATTTTCGCGAATCACCGTTTCAATCGCGGCATGTTCTACCTCTTTTGCAACAAGTAGCGCGATATCGCGAGTCATTTCTGGATAACGCGGAATCGTTTTGTAGCGCACTGGTTTTTTCAGAGCTTCGACAAGCTTAGCGAAATTCAGTTCAAAGAGATACGTTTCAGCCAAATCATATTCCTTTTGCACAAGCGGATGGAGTTCACCGATATAACCGATTTCTTGATCGTCCAGCAAAATTCGTGCTGTTCTCCCTGGATGGAGGTCATCTCGTACAAGTTTTTCAAAGCGGAATGGGTTCTTGATTCCAAGTTGTGCATGTAAGCCTTCGAGCATTCCTTTTAACAAGAAGAAATCGACTGCCTTCGTTTCCTTTTGCCAATCCGGAGCCACAAAGTTCCCCGTGAGGAGCGCTGCAAGATGTTCCTCTTCAACCGGAAGTGCATCGCCATCTGTCCCGTAAAAAACGCTACCCATTTCAAATAGGAAAATATCCGTATTTTTCCGTGCCGTATTGTAGCTCGCAGCTTTTAACAACCCAGGCACAATACTTGTCCGCAAGTTGCTGTGTTCTTCACTCATCGGCATCGCAAGTTTTACAAGCTTTGCAGGCTCTAAGGCAAGCCTTGCCGCTTCTTTTTCCGAAGTAAGCGAGTACGTCAAGGCTTGATTCAATCCTGCACCTTCCAAATAGCGGCGTGTTTCTCTGCGCATTGCTTGAGCAGGAGTAAGTCCGCCCGCCGATTCTGTAAGTGGAAGCGTCGCAGGAATCCGGTCATACCCGTAAATTCGTGCCACTTCTTCCAAAATATCCGCTTCGATCACGATATCCCAGCGTCTAGAAGGAACATCCACACGGATCACATCCTCTTCAAAAGTAGCCGCAAAACCTAAGCGATCAAAGATTTCTGTCATCTCTTCTTTTGAAACATCTGTGCCAAGTAATCGATTTACCCGTGAGAAACTCGTAACAATTTCGTTGTGATACTCGTCACGATTATCTTCTTCTGCCACGCCTGAAATCATTTTTCCGCCACCTAGCTCTGCAATCAGAGCCGCCCCATGAGCAAGCGCTTCTTCTACCTTGAATGCGTCGCTACCTTTGTCATACCGAATACTTGCTTCCGTTCGAATTCCAAGTTCACGAGAAGCCTGTCCGATATATTTGCTATCAAAGATCGCACCTTCAAGCAAAATTTGCGTTGTGTTTTCTGTGACCTCCGAGCTTTCGCCGCCCATAATTCCAGCAATCGCAAGCGGGTTTGATCCATTCGTAATCACCGTATGATGATCCGAAAGCGTCCGAACTTTCCCATCAAGTGTAGTAATCTCTTCGCCTTGCTTCGCAAGGCGAACCACAATTTCCTTGCTGCCGATTTTGTCATAATCGAACGAATGGAGCGGCTGCGCATATAGAAGATTAATATAGTTCGTCACATCAACAATATTGCTGTGCGGTCTTATACCGGCTTTCATCAATAAAGTTTGCAGCCAAAGCGGCGAATCTGCCACCTGTACATCTTCGATCAATCGTACCGCATAATATGGTGTTGTCTCTTTATCCTTAATTTCAACCGTCACTTTACCCTCAATTGAACCCGTTTCAGAGATATCAGGCTGTTCGGGAAGCGCTGGTTTTTCATGAACAATTGCACCGACTTCATGCGCAATCCCTGTCATACCAAGAGCATCCGCTCGGTTTGGTGTAATCGCCATATCAAGCACTGCATCATCTAGCCCAAGAAGCGTAATCGCACTTGAACCAACTTGAGTGTCTTCTGGAAGAACAAAAATTCCATCTTGATACGCCTTAGGCACCACACTACTATCAAAACCAAGCTCTTGCAGCGAACAAATCATTCCTTCCGAGACTTCGCCGCGAAGCTTCGCCCGTTTAATTTTAATTCCGCCTGGAAGCCTTGCTCCGACGCGAGCAACCACAACCTTTTGACCAGCATCCACATTCGGCGCGCCGCAAATAATTTGAACCACTTCATCATTATCCACACGAACCGTTGTTTTCTTGAGCTTATCCGCGCTCGGATGCTGTTCACACGTCAGAACTTCTCCGATAACAATATTTTTCAAATTTTCATCTAAATGGTCGACACCTTCAATTTCAATTCCCGTTCGCGTAATTGCTTCAGCAAGCTGATCCGCATCCAGCTTAAGATTCGGGAAGAATTTTTTGACCCAGTTATAAGAAACTAACATTTACACTTCCCCCATTTCTTTGGCAACAAATTGCTTCGAAAAGCGCAGATCATTCGTATACAAATGTCTGATATCGTCAACCCCATATTTCAACATCGCAACCCGTTCAGGTCCAAGCCCAAAAGCAAAGCCGCTGTAGCGCGTTGAATCAATGCCAGACATTTCAAGAACACGCGGGTGAACAAGTCCAGCCCCAAGAATTTCAATCCAACCAGTTCCCTTGCAAGTTCGACACCCTTCTCCGCCACATGCAAAACAAGAAATATCCATCTCAACAGAGGGTTCAGTAAACGGGAAGAAACTTGGGCGAAGTCGAATTTCACGTTCCTCACCAAACATACGCTTCGCTAGAATCGTAAGCGTCCCCTTAAGATCAGCAAACGTGATATTTTCTCCAACCACAAGCCCTTCAATTTGCGTAAATTGATGAGAATGCGTGGCATCATCGTTATCGCGGCGGTAAACCTTACCAGGACAAATGATCTTGATCGGGCCATTTTTAAAATCATGTTTTTCCATCGTACGCGCCTGTACCGGAGAGGTCTGCGTACGAAGCAGTGTGTTTTCCGTAATATAAAAACTATCTTGCATATCGCGTGCCGGATGCCCTTTCGGCAAATTTAGCGCTTCAAAATTATAGTAATCAAGTTCAACTTCCGGGCCTTCGGCAATCTGATACCCCATCCCGATAAACATATTTTCCAGTTCTTCGACAACTTGCGTTAAAAGGTGAGGTGCCCCTGCCTGAACAGCAGTTCCTGGAAGAGTAACATCAAGCGACTCTGCTTCAAGCTGTGCCGTAAGTGCTTCCTTTTCAAGATGATCTTGCTTTTCTTTGATTTTTGCCGCAAGAAGTGTGCGCACTTCATTGGCTTTCGCACCAACAAGCGGCTTTTCTTCATTCGATAATTTCCCCATTTGTTTCATGATTTCTGTCATCGGACCTTTTTTTTCCGAGATACTTCACTCGAAGATCATTTAAATCTTTTAAGTCTTCAGCTGCATCAATTTGCAAGACAGCCTCTGTTTCTAAACTTTCTAATTCCTTTAGCACAAGAATCACTCTCCTTTTCTACAAAATAAAAAAACCTTCATCCACAAGGGACGAGGTTTTGCTCGCGGTACCACCCTAATAAAAACAGCTCTGCTGCTTTCACTTCATTAAAATAACGGTGTTTCACCGATCTGCCTTTCGAATTTATCTCCCGGCAGCGACTGTTAGAGTTGAAATTTTCATGAAGTATCCAGTAAAGCGGCTTTCAGTCAGCGACCGCTTCTCCCTCAAAAGGAATCTCTCCATTACTTGCCTCCGTCATCGTCTTTTGCATTATTTCGTTATGCCTTCATTATAACAGGTTCGCACGTTTTAGCAAGTATATTCACGAAAAAGTCGTCTAAGAAGCGGCAAAAGTATCGGAGCAAGCACCAAATAAAAAGCGATGTTACCGATAGCGTGGAGCGCATCAAACGAAAGCCCCGCCAAATAATACGCCCAAAAATACGAAAAACCGTAGAGTGGAGCAATAAACAGCGCTTGAATAAAACCATAAACGAATCCGCAAAACCCGCTAAAAAGGGCTAGCCAAACAAGGGGCAGTTTATTTTGAAACGGACGAATGAAAAATCCCGTCAACAGCACAATCACGAGAAAGCCAAGAATCTGGCCAATCGTCCAAAACCCCATTCCTAAAATAAGATTGGACAGCATCAATGTGAGCGTCGCAAACAGCGCACCAAAACGAAGCCCCGCAACCAGTGTCAACATGATGACAAGCGACGTCACCGGTTGCACATTCGGAATAAAAACGAACAAAATCCGACCAGCAACAGCCAGAGCTGAAAGAACTGCAAGCAGAGCCAAAGTTTTGGGATCTTTTAGCGGAAAAAGAGAGAATTTATTTGGCTTCATGCAAATCGAAGCTCACTTTATCGCCATTTTTCGGCTTAGTTTCTTTCGCACCTTTTGTAGCATATTTGCCGTTAATTTCATACATCCAATAAAGATTTTTAGCTTGATTTTGCGATACGCCTTCAATAGACGTAATAAAGCCGTCATCATCTTTAATCTCAAAATTTGCTTTCATCATTTGATAAAGCGTCGATCCAGATTTCGCCTTCACCTTTTTCGTCTTCACTTCTTCTTTACCATTATTTTTCGTCACATTGATCATCACACTGATATCACTGGACTTATCGCTTGATACTTCCTTTTGCGGAGCTGAACAAGCTGATAAGACAACAAAAAGTAGTAAGAAAATCGCAAAGAACGTTCTTTTCTTCATAACTATCCATCCCCTTTTTCACCAAAATAAAAAACACGGCAAACGCTCTGCCATGTTTTTTATTATCGCATCACTGTGCAACTTGTTCAAGCGGAATCCATTTATCGGCCCAACACTGAACTTGCTCCATCACTTCTTTAAGATCTCTGCCCTTTTCCGTAAGGGTATATTCAATTCGAACAGGGGTCTCTGGATAGACTTGTCTGACAACGATTTCCATCTCTTCTAACTCTTTTAGACGTTCAGCAAGAACGCGGTCGCTCATTTGCGGGATCTCTCCTGCAACCTGTTTGAAACGTTTTGGACCCGTAAGTAAAACATTGATGATCAGTCCCGTCCATCGTTTTCCAAGAAGTTGAAATGCGGACTCAAACTTTGGACATACTTTGTGTGTTTCAGTCATAACTCTCACCTCACGAGTTATTATACCATAAATCCAAATAGAAAGTAACTAATTAATTTCATGTTGCTTATTTTTTAAAAGCGATTGGATAAATTGCCAAATTTTGCTCGTGGGCTTACAATAAAAGTAGCGTTCATGGAAGGAGTGAAATCGATGCCTAGTCGTCGTTACATCGTTAAGAGTAGCGTTGAGGAAACGATTGATATGATTAAACTATCGCAATCAGCAAGCACACCCGTCTTTGAAGAATTACGAGATTTTGGCGACAATAAAAAGCTGGCAACTCTAGCTTATGAAAAATATTATTTTCGAGCCTCCAACCGAGCTGCCTTATTCATCAATATCAATAATTTTCATGGTGAATCCGAAGTTACAGTCATTTCAACCGGAAGCTCAGATGGTCTGTTATTCAATATCGACTGGGGTGCAGCCAACAGCTATTTAAAAACGGTTCAAAAGGCCTTGAAACCTGTTCTGATCAATGAAATAGACTTAGAATCATTTCCAAATTAATTCCAAATAGAACAAACTTCCAGAAGTTTGTTCTATTTTTTATTTGCGTAGCGCGTACATTAAAATACCGGCAGCTACCGCTACATTTAACGATTCACTTTTACCATAAATCGGAATATAAACTTTATGCTGAATATGCTGCTCCAAGTCTTTTGAAATACCGTTTCCTTCATTCCCCACCATGATGGCGAACGAATCTTTACGCGAAATTTGATCATAGCTTGCTGCTGTTTCATCTAAAAACGCCCCGTAAACAGGAATTTCTTCATCATGAAGACGGAAAAGCCATTCCGATAAATCCGCTTCGATGACTGCAATATGAAAATGGCTTCCTTGCGTACTGCGAATAACTTTCGGATTGTATAAATCCGCAGAACCGCGTCCGAGAATAACCGCATCAAATCCAGCAGCATCTGCTGTTCGAATAATCGTTCCTACATTTCCCGGATCTTGCACCGCGTCCATCAGCAAAAACTTTTTCCCGACAAGAAAAAGAAGTTCCGGTTCAGTCATTTCTACAACTGCAAAGATCCCTTGCTCTGTTTTGGTTTCGCTTAAAACCGAACTGACCTCTTCACTGATAAGTGTTACAGAAACTTCTCCGCCAAGAAAACTATCAACAGCAGGATTTTTTTCTTCTATTATAAGTTCACGAACAAGACCATCTTGAGCTAACGCCTCTTCAACCAAATGAAAACCTTCAATTAAATACGTGCGATGTTCCAGTCTTCCCTTTTTTTGTCTTTAATTTCTTCCACTTTTTGACGCGCTCATTCTTCGTAGATCGAATACAATCCATAATAGTTCTCCTTTGTAACATTTTTGTAATCTAAATCGAACTTTTATTTTTAATTCATAGTTATTACCAGTGATAAACAGGTGCCAAAAGACCTATTGAAGTTGCGCAAGCCTTGCCCTGACAGCATCCTCAAGCCCTGGCTCATCTTGATAAAAGCGAGAATCCAACTGATTTTCATCCAAAACAAGCGATCTTTGCTTTAATTTAGCACGTTCGATTGAGGCAAGTCCAGCTTCAGAAGCATCCTCGCGCAACCTTTGCCGCTCTGCCATACCTTGTTTTTCCAAGTCAGCAGCAGTGACAAGCTTTATTTCAAAAGGAAACTTCGCCTCCGCTTGAAGAAGCTCATAAACGCGTAGCGCTTCCATATCCCCAGATCCAAGCAGATAACTTCCAGAGCCGAGCCTATCATCAGTAAGCACCGTTTGAAGCGCCCGCGAAAGCCCTGCCTCCGTCAAAAATGTCCAACGAATAGGTTCTGCTTGAAACAATGAAGCTTCGCTGGTTTGGCGAATCTGTTTAAAATGGTGTGCAAAAGAAGTGGTTTGATCAGGATCATCGAGTAAAAGGAAAGGAGTGAGCAAAACCACTACTTGAAAATCGCGTGCTGTAAGTTCATCTGCCAGCTTTTCTTGTTCAAGCGTCGAATGAATAAACGGATGTACTTCACTAAGTTCAAGTTCCGGCCATTTTCGCGATAAAGCATTATAAAACGAAGTAAATAATATAAACCGTCTTACACCGGCTTCCTTAGCAAGTTTCATCAAGCGTTCAAGCGGCTCCACATTTTCTCGAAAAAAGAATTCCTGAGCCGGTTTTGGTGCGATCGTATCCGAGCTGAGTGTGGAAGTATAAAACACCGTATCCATACCTCTTAACCAACGTATAACCTCTGCGTCCGACAAGCCTGTAAAATCACCAAAGCAATGATTTTCCAAAGAAAGTTTAAGCAGTTTTTCTTGAAGCGGCGGTTTTGAGATCGAATGAACAGAGTAGCCGTTTTTTGACAGTAGTGTAATCGTTTGAAACCCAAGCACACTCGTTCCGCTCGTCACAAAAATATTTTCCAATGCAATCGCTCCTTTTATTGGAATGGTTCTATTGTAAAAAGAAATCAATGAAAATGCAATTGTAAAAAAGAAGCGCCCAATTGATGGACACTTCTTTTCGCCGTATTTATCAGCCGAACGTAATTTGTTTTACCGTTTCAGCATCCAAGCGTTTGATCACTTCCGTCAAAAGTTTCACTGCTGCATCAAAATCATCACGATGCAAAATTGAAGAATGAGAGTGGATGTATCTCGTTGCAATGGTAACCGGAAGCGATGGGATACCATTACCAGTAAGATGAATCGAACCTGCATCTGTACCGCCGTTTGGAATAGCTTCAAATTGATAAGGAATACCCAGTTCATCGGCTACATCCGTGACAAAATTTCGCAAACCAGGATGGCTTACCATGGAAGCATCATACAAAACAATTTGCGGTCCTTTCCCCATTTTGCTTTGTGCTTCTTCCGGCCGAATTCCAGGAGTGTCGCCGGCAATCCCAACATCAACTGCAAACCCAATATCTGGTTTCACGAAATGAGCCGCTGTTTTAGAACCACGCAAGCCGACTTCTTCTTGCACTGCTCCAACGCCGAAGACAGTATTAGGATGATTTTCTTTCTTCAAGTTTTTCAACACTTCGATCGCAATCGCCAGACCAATCCGATTATCCCAAGCTTTCGCAAGGAGGAACTTCTCGTTTTTCATTACCGTAAAATCAAAAGCAGGAACAATCATATCGCCAGGGCGAATTCCAAAACTTTCTGTTTCTGCTTTGTCAGTAGAACCGACATCAATAAACATCGATTTGATTTCAAATGATTTTTGCCGTTCTGCAGCCGTCATCAAATGAGGCGGTTTCGAGCCAATCACACCTGTTATTTCTTCACCAGAACGAGTGACGATCGTTACTTTTTGTGAGAGCATAACATGAGGCACCCAGCCGCCAACAGTTTGGAATTTCACGAAACCATTTTCGTCGATTTGAGTAACCATAAAACCAACCTCATCCAAGTGACCGGCAATCATAATTTTGGGGCCGTCTTCCTGCCCTTTTTTAATGGCAATACTACTACCAAGGCCATCTCTCACAAGTTCATCAGCTGAATCTTTTATGTATGATTCGAACACTTGCCGTACTTCGCGTTCATTTCCGGCAATGCCTTTCGCATCTGTTAAATCTTTTAACATTTTTAATCCTTCGTCCATTTCAAACCCTCCCATTCTTCTGCCTTCATCATTATAGCAGAAAAATCCTCAGAAGCCTCTTAAAATGCACAAAAGCTGAAAATTAGGAATAATATTTATCCGCTAATTTTCAGCTTTTTTCTTATAAATTGATCTGCAGTTTTGTATTCGTCACAAGTGTAATTGTGCTCATTACAGCAAAGCGTTGATAAAAAGAAGGTGATTTGCTTTTTGAATCTCCGAGAGCAAATTCACGACGAAAGCCTTCATGGCCAATTAATTCTTGATGCCACGTTGAGCCGCCAGTCATGAGTCCGAGGCTTTGATTTTTAAAAGGTGATTTTCCAGTTGATGCATACATGATTTCAACGGCATCACTATTCACCCATCCAGAATCATTGCCAAACTCAATTTGATACCAAATTTTATTATTCGCGATTTTTGCTTCGCGCAAGATTTCAATTTTAGGGTTAAAATCGCTCGAAAAACGTGCCAATAATTTTGCATGACTGTCATTTGGCGAATTCCAAACATTTAAAATGTAATTTTCTTTCATTCGACCGACCGCATAAGTTTGAGTACCAAGAGGTTGTGTTTCCGAAACTTGGCTTTCTTTATCGTAAGTACTTAAGCCAAATTTCTCAATAATCGCAATCAGTTTCACCGAATAATTCGGATCAGAAGAATAACCCGTAGAATCAAGTGCTTTCGCAGCAAGACGATAATCGGATTGATCGACTAAATCCTGATAGAGATTTGGATTCCAGCTTGGACCGTTTGCAAACAGCTCAGCATGATCAGCCAGTGATTCGTACCACGACGGATACGCTTTAAAGCCGGCAGCCGTTCCAACGAAGGAAGCTCCATTGTGTTCTTTTGTCGGCAAATAAATTGTACGTCCATTGTACGCTCCTTTAATGCCGAATAGATTGTTCCCCTTTTTCGCAAGCTGACTCTTTCCCCAATTTGATTCGAGGATCGCTTGAGAAATCGTAATGCTCGCTAAAATCCCATGTTCCTTTTGAACTTTTTTGGCGTGCGGCGCAATCTCATTAATGAAAGCTTGTTGCGTGGAAGTTAAACGAAATGAATCGTCCGCTTTTGCTTGCATAGGAAGAGCGATCATCGAGAACGAAAGGCTCACGAGACCTATCTTAAGCAAGTGCTTCTTTGCAATTGAAAACATAATGATTTTTGCACATCCTTTTTTAATAAATTTTTTATACCCTTTTGGCGTATAAAAACATGTGTTCTTTCATAGCAACCATTTCATTCTAACAAAACTTGCCTGTAATATAGATTTCTTTTATATTACAAAAATTACAACAATATGAAACTCCTTCTGGTTTCAAGCTTTCCAAAAACGAAAAAAAAATTAAAAAAAAGGATCAAAACGCACCTTTTTGGGTCTATTGAACTATCAATAAGACAACTAAAAAGCGCTGTTTTTAATCCTTTTTAAGTTAATTACCTTGAATAAGCTCCGCTTTGACCCAACCTGCTGTCTTTTCTCCAACAGTAAATTGAAGCCATTTTCCGGTGCTTGTTGTGGCTTTTCGAATCACGGTTATGGTATCGCGCGCATAATAGGCAAGCGATTCATTTTTTGTTGCGCCAGGAAGGCCATAAGGCATACCATAAACGGTTCCATCTGCATCTTTTTTAACCCTTGCTTGATATGAAACACGCTTATTCGTGAGCCATTTTGCCCCAACCTGATCATAACTCGTCAAATCATAAGTTTCGATCAATGATGTTAGCTTTGACGCATACGTCGGATCGGTCGCATAACCCGCATCCATAATCGCTTGAGCCGCAGCTTTATAATCCTTTGCTTCAATAACCGAACGGTACTTGTCTTTTGCCCAAGAAGTCCCGTTTAAAAATAAAGCAGCATGATCATCGAGCGATTCATTCCAGCTTTGGTACTTGCGGAAGTTGGCTTTTATTTCAATCCATTTTCCATCTTGAAATTCCTTAGTCGTCATGTTAACGATTGGAGCTCCGGCAGAAGCCTTCACACCGAATAGATTATTTCCTTTTTGGGCAAGCGCACTTTCGCCCCAATTTGACTCGAGAATAGCTTGAGCAAGTGTGACGCTTGTTAAAATATTATGTTCTTTTTGAATTTCCTGAGCGCGCGGCAAAAGCTGATTGATAAAGCGTTGTTCTTTATTTCCGTAAGCAGGATCTGGCGCCGTATACTCCAAGTAAACATTTCTAAGCATGGCAGCTACGATAAACACTAAGACGACGGCCACGCAAATTCCAGCTAACATATAGATGCGTCTTTTTTTTCTTTTTCGTCATTTTTTTTCAAATAAGCATCTCCTTCTGTCTGCTATAGCTTAACGATACTGGAAAAACAGACAGAAATCAATCCGCCTTGCGCCTAATTTTACATTTCATGGACAAATCTTAAGCTTTTCTTTCCCGTCTACTATTTCTTGCACAAAAAACTCGCAGCAGTGTGATAATTAACAATTTCTGCGAGTTTTTGCGCGTTAAAACGAGATGAACGAATTTATTTTACTTGCACATGCATAGTTACGGTTGTACTGATTCCGAATCGATCTGTGTAGGAATAATGCGTATCAAAATTGGCTTGAACATTCGCGACATAGTCTGGTGAGGCTGTAAGTTGATTTCCTCCAACTCCCGGCCAAAGTGACTCATTATACGAATAAGCGTATATGTATTTTAAGTTTGGTGCTTTATTCCCTGCAAAATCAGTGGCATACGCCCAAAAGTCTGAACCTTTTTTTGACCTGGATTGTTTCATCATATAAATAAAGAATGGGCGGTGTTTCAGCTGGTGTAAAGGAAGATTTATCCATCAACTGGATGCCTTTATCAAGTATAGCTCCTGTTTTACTTTTAAGTGTACCAACCACATATGCGCTTGGTTTTTTAAATGAGATAGCATATTCTGTAATCGTATAATCGGATTCTGTGTCTTTCCATGACAGTTCTGTTTTTTTACTTCCAACAACATGGTCATAGCTGTCATAGGCAGTCCACTCAAACGATCCTACTTCGCCTTTATAATGTCCCTTTGCTACTAAACTCGATTTAAAAAAATGTCATTTCATTTGGATTAAACTGCGGCAAGTTGGAACTGTAAATTTGATCCCCTAACTGAACATCCATTGCATTTGCCAAGCTTGGTACGATAAAGATTAAACTTAAGCTGAATAAAACAATTGCTGCTGCTTTTTTCATTTTTTCCATCTCCTTTTTTGTTAACGTTTTCATCATAAATTTTATCATCTCCCCTTTGCTAATTCTGTTTAGAATTCTCGACAATTTGATGAATGTTTTGTGAACTTTTCAATATTTCGTTTCTAAGTAGATGTAGAAAAAGCACTTCTAACTCTCCTCTACAACATGCTTTAAATGGATAAAGCTTTATGTGTCATCTGAGCAACTTTTGATGTTAAGTCTTCACTAAATAAAAAATCCCTCATCAGAAAGCTGATGGGGATTTTTTATCCTTTATTTCATACCCAATGTAATACGTTCACGTAAATGCTTGGCATTCACCATTTCATCTACGAAGCCAAGTGCGTAATCAGCATAACTAATTTCGCTTTCGCCAGCCGAATTGGCTAGGAGATTGTCGTTTCCAAGTTGATATTCGCCGGTTCTTTCCCCCTCAGGGTTGAAAAATGCTGACGGACTAATATATGTCCAGTTGAGTGCACTTTCTTGCTCAAGCTTCTTCAAACCTTCGCCCATATTGCTTGCAGTCGGTAAAAAAGCATCCGGAAAGTCTGGTGTATCCATTAAGCGCGTTGTTTTTGCAGGATCAACATATAGGCTACCTGCTCCGCCAACAACCATCAAACGAATCTCTTCATGTCCTTTCAAAAGATCAACCAAATGTGCAAGAGAAGTTTGATGCATCTCTTCTTTGCCGATCGGTGCGTTAAAGGCATCTACGACAATATCTTCATCTTTTATATCATCAAAAGTTAAATCAAATAAATCTTTCTCTAAAACTGCTACTTTCGGATTCGTGATTTTTTCTTTGTTACGGACAATTGCTGTAACCTCGATACCACGTGATAAAGCTTCCTCCATAATTAAATGTCCTGCTTTTCCCGATGCTCCAATAATTGCTACTTTCATTTCCATTTCCTCCTTATATGTAACTATATTAGTTACAAATTATTCTTTATGTAAGACGAATCATAGATTCGTCTTACTTGGCATATTATGAATAATATCCTCTAAACTAACATCTTTCAATTCTGCTTCCATTTTGCTTTGTGCCGCGATAAAGGTTTCATCAAGTGCTGCTTGAATATTTGCTCCGACAAAGCAGTTCGGATTAGGATTTTTATGCATATCAAACAACTGTTTTGAACCTTCGACGGCTGTGTAAATCTGATAAAGCGAAATTTCAGCAGGCGAACGCGTCAAATAAGTAGCACTTAAACCTGGGCTTGAGTGCAAAATACCGGCTTTTTTTAACAGACTCATAATCCGTCTAATCACAACCGGATTCGTTCCAACACTTGCCGCAATATGATCAGAGGTTATTTGCTTGCTGCGCTCGCTGTCAATCAGCACTAAAATATGAACCGCAACACTAAAACGCGTAGAAATGGCCATTTCCTCACCTCTTTGTAACTATTATAGTTACAGGTCGTTTGATTGTCAATTTATTTGTTTTTCGACTGTCCGAAAATACGTCGAAATGCTTTTTCAAGAAAATACATCCTGCTTTGATATTTAAATGCTACCGTACGATTTTTTAGCAAAGCGGTAAACATCTTTTGCTTGCGCAAAGGTAGTTTTGAAAATACTTTACTGCTATCTGTTTGATTTAAATAGGCAATAACGCGTTCACGAATCGCTTTAAAATCCGATTTGGGTGCAGTAAACAGCCATTCAATCATTGAAAATAAATCAATCTCAAGGAACTTATAGGTTTTAGCTTCTATCAGTTCACTGTCCCCTGAGCTTTCAAATGCAGCATCACACACACAGAGAGCATCTAAGCGGTCATTAACCATTCGCAGATTATTTTTCTGTTGCGTGATGGAGCGGCTTTTTGAAGTACGATACCTCCAGTAATAGCCAACGCAAGGCAGCAAGTTGACATGCTCAGCTTTTAAATAAGCCGGTAGCGTAACTGGAATGTCTTCAAACGTTTTGCCAACAGGAAAAGCAAATTGATTTTCTTCCCAAAAACTACGTTTATATAATTTATTCCAGCTGGTTGTATCATAGAGCAACTCATGTGACTCATGCAAATTTGTTCCGATTTTCGTTTCTTTCATAAAGTGCTCATGTAAAACAGAAGGATAAACATCCTCACCGCGCAGTCTGCTCACGCCGATCGTTACGATTTCAGCATCTTGTTTTTCAAGACTTTGCACCATTTTTTCATACATCGTCCGGTCAATAACATCATCACTGTCAACAAATGCTAAATAGGTGCCGGTAGCATATTTTACCCCGTCATTACGTGCAGCAGACAAGCCGCCGTTTTCCTTATGATAAATCGTTAAATGCGGAAATTGTTCTTTTAATTTTTCTAATTTTTCTAAAGTATCATCGGTTGAACCATCGTCAATAACGATCACTTCTAAATCCGGATACGATTGTGTCATGACTGATTCAATACAGGCTTCAATGTATTCACTGACGTTGTAAGCCGGAATAATTACACTAACTTTCATAATTCTCTCCTTTTAAAAGCCCGTTTGCTGGCGTCTTTTTTCAAATGGAATTTTCCAGACCAAGTCGCCCAGTCGGATAAAACCGGCAAGATAAAGCCGCACTGCTATTTTTTTCAAGCACGCCGTAAGACCGCTCCCAGACATATATCCGTTACGTTTCCATTTTGGGAAAGTCTTTTGCATCGTTTCCCGAACCTCCAAAAGAGCTTGCTTGCGTAATTGATGATCCTTCAAATCGATAATCTTCCGAAGAACCGTTCGATAAACCAAGTGCTCCATATAGAGCCATTCGATCTCTTGTTCATTTCCATTATAAACCGAAAGTCGCTTCGCTTCACTTACCACATGTTCAAGCATTGGAATAACTTCTAAAAACTTTGTATCTTGTACAAGATTGGACTGCGAATCGATCCGGTCGGTTTGGTAAAAGTACAATGCTTCATTAAGTTTCACTGGATTTTCCGCACGCAAAACGACTGCCGGTATCATCCCTAAATCCTCATACCAGTATCCAAGTGGAAAGCGAATATCTGAGAGTAGCTTAGCTGCATAAAACTTATTCCAAGGAACGCTTCCTGCATCCGTTAAAAGATGTCCGCTATTCCGGTTTACATATTGCTTTTCGCCAGCTTGATTGACATTATACGAAGTAAATAAAACTAAATCGGCACCGGTTTCTTCTGCCGTATGTAAACACATTTCCACAAGATCCGCGCGAATCCAGTCATCGCTATCTACCATAATGATATAATCTCCAGTTGCAAGATCAAGCCCTTTGTTGCGTGCGCCGGCTTGACCGCTGTTTGGTTGATGAACTTGCCTTACTCGCGGATCAGTCAATTGATCAATCAACCGTCCTGATGAGTCGGTGGAACCATCGTCAATCAACAAAATTTCGAGATGCGGATAAGTTTGTGCAAGGATAGAATCGACACAACGCATCAAATCTTTTTCTACATTATATAAAGGAACAATGATGCTCACTAATTTTTCCATATTCAAACTCCTTTAAAGCGTGAAATCCCCTATACTTTAGGATACCTGTTCTAGTATAGTTTGTCTATCAAAAATGCAAAAACCGCGGAACAGAAGTTCCGCGGTTTGAAAGGTTAGAATTAATTGATTGGGATGCGACTTTGGCTTTTATCTGCCACCTTGTTTAATGTCACAGTTAAAACTCCGTCGTGGAAAGCTGCTTCAATCGCATTTGGATCGACATTTTGAAGTGCAAAGCTCCGGCTGAATGTACCTCTTGAACGTTCGCGGCGAATGTAATTGCCTGCTTCGTCTTTTACGTCAGCCTGATTTTCGTGGCTTCCTCCGATTGTCAAAATACCATTGTTGAAATCAACTTGGATATCCTCTTTTGTTAAACCAGGTAAATCAGCTTTTACTTGATAGGCTTGGTCGGTTTCTGAAATATCCACTTTCATTTGGTCACGACCCCAGAGAGGCTCGTTTCCATCAAACAAAGATGGGAAAAAGTCAAAGAAGTCGTTGCGATGCATTTGTGGTAAGTTACTCATCATTCATCACTCCTAAAACTTATATTTTCTTACCTACAAGCTTATTATATACCTTTGATCAAAATAGATCAAACTTTTTGATCAACTGCAAATCGAAGAACGGTTTTTCTATTTTCTTCGGCTACGCGACGCGGGTCAGACAAATAAATTTCCTTGTGATTTTTTGAACTTCGCGTAAGCCCATTTTCGGCCGCATATTTTTCCATCAGCTCAAAGCTCGCAGGTTCGGAATCATAGGAACCGATGTGCATCATTTGAACGGACGGCCCGTCAGTGATCCTTTCCAGTTTTAGCTCAGCTATTAACTCGGCAGATAGCTTTTTTTCAAGCATCGGCAAAATTTGGCGGAAAAGTTTGGGGGTAACAAATTCCGGCTGACGTATCATCACTTTATAGACAAATTGAGATTTATCAAGCGGTCCGTCATCACGCTGATCTGTTGTCCAGTAGCCTTCTAGTGGATAGACAGTGTACTCAAAATAACCATCTGGGATGATATCTTTTTTCGGAAGCATTCGAATTGTGTAGGCGGCTGTATATAAGGCGCCGATGCGTTCTTCAAACTCGGGTTGATTGGGATCGCCTTTTCCGTTGATTGTGAGGTAGCTGAATTCAGGAACCTCGATGTACATTGGTTTTTTCTTCGGTAAATACAATTCTTTTTCTTCTTTGCGCCATTCGTATTTCATAGTTATTCTGCTCCTTTCGTGATTGGAAAACAAGCTTCGGTTAGCCACTTTTCTGGATCTGGATCAGCGGCTGGGGAAACATGATAGATGTTGAACATCGGACCGTTTAAGCGATAGGCATTTGCTTCAAGCCAGTTTGCAGCAGCCTCAGTTACAGCTGGCATTTTCTCATAGGAGCCGCTGAATGTGACAGAAGCGATTTCTTGCTCAGGTGCTTTTTTTATATGTAATGGTTTGATCTGATGTTCCAAGGTCGCTAATAACCGTTTGGACTTCGATATCTGGAAATGCATCTTGATACGTTTCATCATGAAAAACAGCAATATCGAGCTGTAGCGTGGATGAGGGTTTGACAGCATCACGTTGCAAAGCTTCATACAGCTGCTGCCAGAGTTGTTCTTCGGCTTGGTAAGTCGGAATTTTGCCGCGGCAGCTTGCTACTTTTCGTGCCGGCAGTGTTTTTACTTCCACCAAATAGTCATCCGTCGTTTCAAAAAACGGCTTGGCTTCTTGAAGGCGAACCAGTTGCGAACGAATTTTTTCAGCTTGTTGTAACAGGTTTTGGTATCGTTTTTCATAAATTTGGACTAATTCTGCCGCTTCATTTCGACTTGCTAAAATAATTTTGATTTCTTTTAGCTCAAAACCCATGGATTGCAGCAGCTGAATTTGTTTTACATCGTGAAGTTGTTTGGCTTCATAGTATCGATAACTGCTGTCTGGATCAATGCTTACTGGTTTCAGCAAGTCGAGCTTGTCGTAATGACGAAGCATCCGGATACTCACCTGAGCGAGTCTTGAAAAATCTCCAATGCGAAACATCTTTATTCCCCTTTCTTCTATTATAAAGTGTGACAGAGTGTGAGGGTCAACTGTATACTTACAACCCTAAAAGAGGTAAAGCAAACAAAATACTGTCATAGAGTAAATGAACGATATAGGAAACCCAAATGTTCTTGGTTTTCAAGTATGCATAAGTTAGGAACAGCCGAGTTACGCCAATAACCATCAAACTTTGCAGGAGATTCCAGTTATAGGTGGAAAGATGCATTGCCCCAAAAAGCAGCGAAGACAGAAGCCATGCAACGAGAATTGCTTTTTTGCGACTCCAGCCAAACGTATGCGTAAACCATTGTAATAGCAGTAAAAACGGGATAATTGCATAGAACTCTTCGCCCAAAAGTTGGAAAATATCGGTGCTGAAGTTGAGAAAATACTCCGCAGCTGGATGAGCGGATGAATCCGGTATCACAGAAGGATTGCTCGCCAAGCTCGTAAATTTGGCTGCAATCACAGCTAGTGTATTGGATACAATAATCGTCACAATCGTAAGCCAAATAATCAGCCAAACATCTTTCAAATGAATCTTTTTAAAAAGCAGGGTAAGATTTTGTTTCATTGTAAAACCAAGTCCAGCAAAAATAAATAACAGCATTACAATCGGTCCAGTATACATCGCTAAAAAGGGCGGAAAAATAGCTCCCCAACTCGTATAAGTGGTAAGCAGAAAAAAAACTTCCCCCAATCATAATACTGATAAATAGCCATTTAGCCGGACTTAACCATTCTGGTTTGCCGTTATAAAATGGAAAATCTCCCCGTTCAGCAAAAAAATCTTTTTTCATGTTAAACACCCTCCTTTTTTGTTATTGTTATTCCCGTTCTCGCTTTATTGAAATCATTTTGCTATGATTGAAGAAATAAGATTTGAGGTGACCTTGATGCTTAATTTGACAAAACCGTCAGCTCTAAAGCGCGGCGATAAAGTGGCAACGGTAAGTTTATCTTGGGGCGGAGCCGGCGATACCGAATTTCTTTGGCGCTATGAACAAGGAAGTAGACGCCTCAGAGATCTTTATGATCTTGAAGTTGTAGCAATGCCGCATACGCTTGCTGGTTCTGAAACCGTTTATGAACATCCTGAAAAGCGAGCAGCCGATTTAATGACTGCCTTTGCTGATCCGTCAATTAAAGCGATTTTTTCTTGTATTGGCGGCAACGACAGCATCCGGATGCTGCCGTTTCTTGATTTTGAGTTGATGCGGGCGAATCCGAAAATTTTTGTTGGATATTCCGATTCTACAATTACTCACTTGGCATGTTTGAAAGCAGGAATTTCAAGTTTTTACGGTCCAGCAATTTTATCTGACTGGGCAGAAAACATTCAGCTTCCAACATTTACTGCCGATTATTTTTGGGCACTGGCCTTTGAAGCAAAAGCACCGCTTACATTTGATGTTTCGGATGAATATACAGCTGAATTTTTGCCGTGGCTGATTGAAAATCGCGATATCGCACGTAAGTTTACGCCTAACATGGATGGTTATGAGGTTGTTCAAGGTGAACATACGGTTTCCGGTCCTCTACTCGGCGGTTGCTTAGAAGTGCTTGAGATGGCAAAAGGAACCGCACTTTTCCCGCAACCAAGCGATTTTGACGATGCCATTCTTTTCCTTGAAACTTCGGAAGAAATGCCGCCCCCTTGGTGGTTTGAAGATACTTTGCGTAATTACGGTGCACAAGGACTATTAAACCGAGTAAACGGCATGATTTTTGGGAAGCCGCAAAGCGGAAAATACTATGACGATTACCGGGCACTGGTTGTCAAAGTTTTAAATGAATTCGGTTTAGCCGAACTCCCCGTTTTTTTCAATGCTAGTTTTGGTCACAATGAACCGAAAATCACCCTTCCTTACGGACGAATGGCTGAACTTTCCCCAGAAAACCGAACATTTAAGCTGCTTGAAACAGCAGTCGAATAAGGAAAGTCGTTCTCTTAGCGGAGAACGGCTTTTGTGCGTTTCAGGAACGGTTTAATCAAAATGAGGAAAATAATGTTGCCGATTATAATTCCGCATGCAAGTGCGACAGCAGAAGCAATTACGTTAAAAAATGTCACTTGTGCGATGCCGGTATGACCGATGAAAAGCTCTTTAAACACTTCATAAAATGTAATTCCCGGAACAACAGGAACAAGACCCGGAATAAAATAAACAGTTGATGGATATTTGCGAATATAGCTGTATGTATAACTCAGTGTGCTTAAAATCAGCGAACAGCAAAAACTTGTGATAAACACATTAAACCCATTTTCACTTAGGAAATGATAACCAATCCAGCCCGCGCCGCCAACGATACCTCCTGCAATGATGGTTTTATTCGGAATACGGCAGAGGAAGCCAAAAGCGCATGAAGCAATGAAACTAAAAATAAAATGGTAGAAAAGCTCAAAAATCATTCTAAAAAGCCCCTTTTAATTGAATAATAGAATTACCAGTGCCACGCCGCATCCAAGTGCTGCTGCAATAAATAAACTTTCAAATAAACGAATGATTCCGGAAATATAATGTCGCGCCATCAAATCGCGAATCGCATTTGTAATCCCGATTCCTGGAACTAGCGGAACTACAGTCCCAATCATCGTTAAATTGATTTCTGAGCCGACCAGTTGATTAACAAAGTAACCGCAAAGTCCTCCAGCAAAAGTGGACAAAAATTCAAAAATAAATGGATAATCGGCCAAGTTTGTGAGTTTTTGGAAAATGAAATAAGCTGCAATCCCGCCGACGATGCTGCTTGGCACATCATCAAAGCTTCCTCCGAATATCAGCACAATCGAGCCACTTAAAAGCCCCGTAAATAGTAGTTGTTTCCACATCGCATCCTTACGATCATCATAGTCAATAGCTTCTAAGTTCGTTTTCATTTCAGCAAGGCTGATTTTATCTTCGGTGAAGTCTCGTGAAATTTGGTTGACTTTCACCACTTTTTCAAGGTTATAACCACGGCTATCTATCCGCAAAAAACTATTTTCTTCAAGTCCTGTTTTTACGAAAACACCGGAAAGCGTGACATATGTATAGTAGCTTTTGGCTGCTTGAACACCTAAACTTTTTCGCATAATGCGCTCCATCGTATCCTCAACCCGCGCGGTTTCTGCCCCATTTTCGAGCAAAATTTTCCCCGTCAAAAGCGCGGTTTGAATGATAAAACTATGACTTTCGCTCGTCAAATACGCCCTCCCCTTTCCTTCCTCATTATTATAGGTTGGCATGGTACATTGTGTCAAAATTCTTTTTGAAAAACCAGTTTCCAAATGATCTTTCCAAATCCAGTTCTTACTTGGCGAAATTTGGCGTTTTTTTTGATTTTTTGTAAGATTTTTCAAGTGGATATGCTATAATAATGCCACAATAAAATGAATAGGAGCTTTTTGAGATGGGAAAATTTAATCCGAAAGTGGAAGAATATTTGAATGACCTAACAAAATGGCAAGTGGAAACGGAATTACTTCGTTCGATCATTCTTGAAACAGGACTGTCAGAAGAATTTAAATGGAATAAACCATGTTATGCGTTAGATGGAAAAAATGTCGTCATTATTCAAGGATTTAAGGCACATTGTGCGCTTCTTTTTTTTTAAAGGGGTTTTGATGGAAGATACGGCTGGTTTATTAAAGAAAACTGGGGAAAATACGCGCGTTGGGCGACAATTGCAGTTTACAGATGCCGAACAAATTCGATCAAACCGCGCTGTGATAAAAGCTTATATTGAGCAGGCTATTGCCATTGAACAAGCGGGTTTAAAAGTAGAGAAAGCGGAACATACGTCTACTGTAGAAATGCCAATCGAATTTTCTCGGCGATTAGAGGAAAATATGGCGCTTAAAGAAGCGTTTGAAAGTTTAACTCCCGGTCGGAGAAAAGCTTATTTGTATCATTTCGGCGGAGCTAAACAAGCCAAAACACGTGAATCAAGAATTGACAAGCTTATTCCTCGGATTCTTGCTGGAAAAGGATTGCATGACTAAGCAATTTTGCTTTTGAGCCAGAAAAACTTAAGTTTTCGATGTTTCATTCATTTACCGTACGCCTACCTCTTAATATTATCCGCATTCACTTATTTTTTGACCTGATCATGTTATACTGGAGAAAAGAGTTGGAGGTGAAGGTATTGCTTTAGTTTAAAGATAAAAATGTACAAGCAGTTTTTGATCAATATCCGGAACCGTTTCAGAAAACTTTGCTCGAACTTCGCAATTTAATTTACGAAACTTCTATTGAGATTGGTTCTTCTGAGCCGCTTACGGAAAGTTTAAAATGGGGACAGCCAACTTATTCTACCTTGGCTTCTAAAAGTGGCACTCCGATTCGCATTGATCGGTTTGAAGATGATCAAGTCGCGATTTTCGTACACTGTCAGACCAGCTTAATTGAAGATTATCGTGAAATTCTTGGAGATACACTTACTTTTTCCAAAAATCGTGCGGTAGTTTTAAATCCAGCGCAACCTCTTCCTAAAAAAGAATTAAAGCTTTTTATCGGAGACGCTCTCACCTACCATCAAAAATGACGCAAATACTTCTTGGAGGACATAACGATGGAACAAATAATGAAAGAAATCAAGCAAGTGATTGCCTCTTGCGATCAGCTGATTCAAGATGAAAAATTTAACGAGTTAGTAGAATATTACACGGAAGATGCTGTTTTAGTAGTAAAACCAGGAATAGAGGCGCGCGGAAAAGCGGAGATCAAAACTGCTTTCGCCAAGATCGCTCAGTATTTCGATAACAGTATCAAACCTGTTGAAGGTGAAATGAAAATGATCATTGCGGGCGATACTGTTCTAGTTTTAGCACAAACCTTTATTGAAGCTAGCGAAAAAGCCGTCAAACAATCGGATTTTTCGATGGAACGTCGTGCTACTTATATTTTTAAACAAGTCGATCATAACTGGCTGTGCGCAATTGACAACTCTTATGGCACTTCCCTTCTCGATTAGATGATTTTTAAAAAGCTCTGGCCGCTTTCGCGGCCAGAGCTTTTTTTCGATTGAACTTTCCTTTATTGTGCCATAAAAAAGAAATGGATTGCTATAAAACTAAGCATCCATTTCTTTTTCTATTTATACAGAAGAAAAATCCAGATCCTTCATTTTTCTTTATGCACCACATGACTCCCGACAATCGCCATAAAATCCTCATCCGAAACAATTGCAATACCTTGTTTTTGAGCCCGATCGAGTTTACTGCCTGCCCGTTCTCCGACCACAAGCATCGTTGTGTTGCTTTCGATATTGCTTGAAACATTCGCTCCATTAATAATCGCAGTTTCCTGCATTTTTTTTCCTTGTAAATGTACTTTTCCCAGTAAAACAAATCACTTCACCCTGTAAAACCGCCGAAAAATTATACTTACTCTTCAAATTTTCAATATCAATCGGCGTAGAAGTGTTACTAAAACCTCTTCTGCTTTCACCGACCTTAAACCAAGTTTCAGGCTTAACCAATCTGAGTACCGCTAGCAAACTTGTCACATCTTCGAACGCCGTGTGGCTAGCATCACTTCCGACTCCAAAATGGCGAATCAATTTCCCAAGTGAGTAACTATCAAGCCCTGGCGCCTGATGTTTAATTGCGCGCATACTACAGTAAAACTCAAGCTCCTTAGTTGCCCAGTGATAGTACTCCAAAAATTTCTTATCGAACGGACAATTATGTGCAACAAGCGGGTATCTATAGCGTCCCGTAAACTCCTGAAATTCACGGATAGCGCCTTGATTTAAACTTATATCGCGAAAACCGTATCCAAACCGAGTGGAACCTTGATAGCCTTCGATGGGTATCCCAAGATAAAGCTTATCAACAATTTCGTAGTTTTCAATCGCGAGGCAAGCCACCTCATAGATACCGGATTCAACGGGAAAAGATTGCGTTTCTAGATCGAAAATAATCATGTTTTCCAAAGTGCAAACCTCCTTTTTTATCCCAGTAGGTATAGTAAAATTATACACCTCTTATGAAGGTTAGTCTTCTTCGGGACTTACGAACCAGTTCCAGTAGTTTGTTTTTTTGTATCTGGTAGAAGTTCAAAGCTGGAATATACTTTTTTAACCTTTTTTCACCAAATCACTATTTAATTCAAAAACTCCAGAGGAAATAATTATTTCTATCCACCACCAGAAACCAATACACCCAAAATCTTGCAAAGCAGTCTGTTTATAAATCAATCTTTCATTAATAAATATAACATTTGAGCTTTCAAAAACTTGTTAGTTTTAAACATATTCATGTAAGGATAGAAAAACTTTTACCATCCCATTTAATAGTAATAATATCGACATTTTTGATTTTAGGCTTTTTTCGCAACATTTCTTTTGAAAATGAATACAGCAATGTTTTAATAGCAAAAGCATGAGTAACAATCAGGACGTTTGGATTATTCAAGTGAATAAGATTATCACCTGTATCTTTGAGAAAACTTTCCAATCTATCCGAAATCATATGAAAAGGTTCAACCATACCTGTTGTGTCGGATTTATAAATAATTTCATGAACTTCCGGCAGACGGAAATTAAGTTCTGAAAAATCATTTTGTATCTGTAATTCATTCATCATACTGGAAATAAACTTATCATTATTTTCTGCTTCCCAGCAGCCCAAACACCACTCACGAAGCCTTTTATCAGTAATAACTTGCAGTTCATTTTGCCCCTGCGCAGTTAATATGGTTTTTCCAGTCTGTAAAGCTCTGGATGTATCACTGGAAAATGCAGCCGAAAATTGGACATTTTTCAGTCGCATTCCTAATTGTGAGGCTGCTTGGATTCCTCTTTCAGTTAATGGGGAATCTACCCAACCTTGTGCTTTATGTAAATAGTTAAGTAATGTTTCCCCATGTCGAGTAATATAGAAAGTAACTGTTGAATTCATGTTTTATCCTCCAAAATAATCCTATGTAACCGCTTCCCCTTATCGGAAATAGTCGAACCAAGAAATTACCAACATTGTACCAGAACCACCCGCCCAAAACAACGCTAAAGTAAAAGAGTAACGGCGGGATGAAGATATTACAAGGAGAATATACCCCTACCTTTTGTTCTTCGAAAGGAGTTTCCTTATTTTTTATGTAGGTCAAGACAAGGCTGAGATAAATAAAAAAAATGATTTACTACATGACATAATATGCATCGCAAACAATCTGAGTAATCGTGAAACCTATTTAATAATGGGAATATCCGATAATCCTGTTAAAATTATAGGAGTTGAAAAGTATCTAGGTAGGTGGAATCAGGAGAATTGTCTCGATTTTATAAACAGTAAGAAACGGGCAGGAGATTATATTCCAGCGTTGGCGTTAAGAACAATAACCAATGGAGTTGGTACAGAATTAGATATTTTAGTAGTGCATAAATCTTAAAGAAATATCAAGGTGTATACCCTAATCAAATTTATGTTCGAAAAAGGTGCGAAAAATACTTCAATCAATAAACAAGCTGAAATTCAGGATGTCGAAAAATTAGATTTGGCGTAATCCCTTATCTAAAGGAAGGAGTATTTAATTATATCAAGGATACTGACTCTTCGATAAAAATGAAAAATAGTTATGAAGGGATGTCATGGTTCTATGAAAAAATTTCTGAATATACAATTGAATTTTATGATGACCCTGAAAATGAAGATTTGAGTACACTACTTTTCGCATTGATGCATACTAATGTGAGAAGTTCATGGCATATTTTAAGGGTAAAGTATCATCAAACGATACTTTTAGAGTTTTAACACATTATATTGATGAAACTCGAAACATTGCAGTACATCCTAAAAGCACATTTCTTAAGCTATTTCCTAATTATCCAAAAAGTGAATATGTAAATTCATACTATTATTATTTTGAAGACTTACCAGAAATAAATTTAATGTGGTTATTAAAAGCATTGATTAATCATGGCAATGATGCTTGATCTGGACATTTTAAGCATAATTCTCACTTTTGAAATTCTACAACAGAAAGAATCCATTGAATAATTAATCCATAGTGATGCTGAAAAGCATCAAGAATTAGTCTTTGAAAGTAAAGAAAAATATTATGTTGGTTACAACAATAATCTTTCTGATGAAGACCAAGAATAGGCTCGAATCGATATGGCAACAACTTTGATAGTTAAGGCAGTCTTATATAAATATAAAATTGAACAATTCCATCAATAAATTGAAAATATGTGTTTGTGAAGTTATCTATATTTTAAAAAGTAGAATCACACAAAAATTCCCTGCCAAGTGATTGCTTGACAGGGAACTTTGGTAGGTAACCATATCATTTTTATGAAAACCAAGTATTTCATAAGTTGAAAAACGTTGATTTATCAGCATTCCCTATTCGTATTATGTTAGTTTATTCGATGATACTATTTTTATTAGCTGTATATTTGATAAAAAGTGATATATACAACATTTTATCAAATATTAGTTACCACAACATTTTTTATATTTAATTCCACTTCCACAAGGACAGGGCTCGTTTCTTCCTATTTTTTTATTTATTTTAGTACTTTTTTTCAGATTATTAATAGCAGGACTCTCATCTGTTACTAACGAGTTTGGATGAAAATATAGACCTTCAGTTAAAAAATTTATTTTTCTTAGATTATAAACCAATTCAAAAATATAAATAATTAATGAGAAATTTTCTAAACAAAGTAATCCAAAATCTATTAAGTATAATTTTTCTTCTCTTGTTTTTCCACCATAATTATCAGTAAATGTTATCTCTTGAGAGAAGTAATCTATACTATGATCGTAGTGCTGTATTGAATTACGAATTCTATTTTTTTAAAAAAAGTAGTATTTTTTGAGTATATTTCATTTTTATCTAAAAGTTCTAATCTTTTGATTTTAGATTTTATTTGAGAAATGTCATCATAGCTCTTACCATTTTTACAAATGTTATAGCTATTTCTTTCTTCAATATTATTAAGAGCAATAATAATGTCAATATTATTTAAAATAAATTCGTAGCTTTTAGCGTAAAAATCAGATAATTCTTCGAAATTCGCAGTCATTAAGCCAAACTCGTTTTTATCTAAATCTTGAAATCCATTTGAATTTCTAAGTACTACAATAGGAATTAATTGAGTATATATTACCGAAGTCTTCCATCAATTCAAGTACTTTTTTTTCAATGAAATCAAATCTCGGTTTAATTATTGGAAGGTATTCAATCATTTTTTCAAGTTTTTCGTTTAATCCAATCTTTTTACCTAATTCAGTATAAGAAACTAAAAGATTATCTTCTAAAGCATATGGTGTACCTGTTAATGTCATTAGAAGTTGATGCAGTAACATATATGCTTCTAACCGATTATTAACTTCTTTAAAAGATGTAATTTTAGGTAATCTGATTAATGCTTTATTTAATTTGGTTTGAAGTAATTCGTTTTTATCATTAAAGAATAGATTGAAATAAGTATGAATTTCATTAAAGTACTCTCTATGATAAATAATGAATTTCATAGCATCATATGTTGAATCTTGATTAGATATATTTCTCATAAATGGAGTCAAATCAGGAATATTCATATTTCGTTTATTCATTTTTTTAGTAGGGAATTCGGCTGATAATTCTACACTGTAGATATTATTAATAGTATCATCAGCATTAATTTCATGAGCATTATGAAGACGTAATATAGATTTACCTTCAAAAATATTCATACCATAGTCATTATCTAATAAAATAGTCCCTGTAATAGAGGTCTCGCAACTAGGGCAATGGATATTAAATGGAATATCGTAGTATCCCATTTGGATGCGAAAATTAATATTTTCATCGCAAAGGTCACAAGCTATAAATATATTGTGCATCATAATAAATCAAAACCTTCCTTCTCTAAAGAATAATAAAAAACTAGACTAATTTATAAAAAGTACCAAGTAGTCTATTAATTAACTACTTGGTACTTTTTTTAGTACTCGACTACTCATTTTAACTCAGTTCAACTCATGCTAACTCAGTTGTAATTAAGCCAATTTAGCGCATTTCATTACTTTATATTTTGTTTGTTTTTGTTCATTTTATTCCCACTCCACCGTCGCAGGTGGCTTACTCGTCACATCATACACAACGCGGTTCACGTGTTTCACTTCATTCACGATTCTAACAGAAATCTTCTCAAGCACATCCCATGGAATCCGCGCCCAATCAGCTGTCATCCCGTCGATACTTGTCACGGCACGCAATACAACTGTATGATCATACGTCCGACCGTCGCCCATCACCCCAACGCTACGAATGTTAGGCAGTGCTGTGAAATATTGCCAGATCTCGCGCTCAAGTCCTGCTGCTTTAATCTCTTCTCGTAAAATATAGTCCGAGTCGCGAACAATTTCCAATTTCTCCTCTGTCACTTCGCCTAGCACACGGATGCCAAGTCCAGGACCTGGGAACGGTTGGCGCCACACGATTGCTTCTGGCATGCCAAGTTCTGTGCCGAGCGCCCGCACTTCATCTTTAAAGAGCGTATTCAGCGGTTCAATCAATTTAAACTGCATATTTTCTGGAAGCCCGCCCACGTTATGATGCGATTTGATCGTTTGTGCAGTCGCCGTACCGCTTTCGATAATGTCTGTATAAAGTGTTCCTTGCGCAAGAAACTCAACACCATCAAGTTTGCTCGCCTCATCATCAAATACGTAGATAAATTCGTTTCCAATGATTTTCCGTTTTTGTTCCGGATCAGATACGCCTTTTAGTTTCGACATGAAGCGCTCTTTTGCATCCACTTTGATGATATTCATATTGAATTCGCCTTGGAGTGTTTCCATTACTTGATCCGCTTCGCCTTTACGCAATAGACCATGATCAACAAAGATACAAGTCAATTGATCACCAATTGCTTTGTGGATCAACACTCCGACAACAGAAGAATCTACTCCACCGGAAAGTGCCAGCAAGACTTTTTTATCGCCTACAGTATCTTGGATTTTTTTGATTTCTACATCGATAAAGTTTTCCATCGACCAGTCGCCTTTGCAGCCGCAAATGTTTAACGCAAAGTTTTTCAGAAGGTCATTGCCGTATTCAGAGTGGCGTACTTCTGGATGGAACTGAACGCCGTACATTTTGCGCTCTTCATCTGCAATCGCTGCAACTGGGCAGGACTTGCTTGTGCCAACTACTTCGAAGCCTTGTGGTGCTTCTACTACTAAGTCCCCGTGGCTCATCCAAACGGTTTGGTCAGTTGGGATACCAGCAAATAAATGGTTTGGAATTTCTAGATGAACATTGGCTTTACCGTATTCGCGATCTTTCGCCGGTTCTACTTTTCCACCGAAATGCAAGGTCATCAGCTGCATGCCGTAACAAATTCCTAAAATCGGAATTCCCATCTCAAATAAACCTTCGTCGCAGCGGAACGCGCCTTCATCATATACGCTGTTTGGACCACCTGAAAAGATAATTCCAGTTGGGTTCAAAGCTTTCATTTCTTCTACTGTGATCGTATGCGGGTGAAGCTCGCTGTATACGCCAAATTCACGAATGCGCCGTGTGATTAGCTGGTTGTACTGGCTTCCAAAATCTAGAACGATAATTTTTTCTTGCTCGGTAAATTCTTTCATCGTTTTGTCCAAAACCCCTTATCTATAAAATTAAGCCGACTAAAATCGGCTCGCTCATAAAATAGCAGAAAAGGACAATTGCTTGTCCTTTCCATTCTTCTTACATTTTAACGTCATCAAGGTAAAGTTGCAACCCTGTTCATGAATTTTTCTTCATTAATTCGAGACCTTGTGTTAAAATCTTGGCAGCTTCCATTCGGCCAAATGCCAGTGAATCCATTTTTTCAACGGGAACATCCAGCTCTGTTAGGATTTTTTCTGCTTCATTAAACAGATAAGCCGCTTGCGGCGCCACAAGTACTGCATCGACTTTGCCGGTATAGCCCTTGAACTTCCCGGTTGTCACTGCGCCAATTGGTCCCATAAAGACAACTAAATCTCGATCGCTGTTTTCCGCAAGGTAATTCTCGTTACGCGCAACCTCTTCTGGGAACTGCAAAACCGCGTCAAATCCTTGTGAATTGGCCTCTTTCACCATGTACTGCGCCATCAGCCTGAAGTGGCTCCGCCGGCACAAACAATCATCAGCGTCTGCATTTATAGACCTTTTCCGCCTAAAAGATCAAGCTCTTTATTGCGCTCTACACTTTTAATAAGTGGCATTGCCCGTTCAATAACTTCCTTCACATCCGGGTTATCAAGCGACGCCCGGTGACGTCCTTCATCCGTCCACATTTCGAGTACATAAACCGTGTCCTCATCTTGTTCCGACGTGCCAACAATATATTCGAGGCAAGAAGGGAAATCTTCTAAGACTTCTGCTCCCGCAAGTAAAATTTTCGCTAGCTCATTTTGCTGCCCTTCATGCGCATGAAACGTCGTAATTAATCCATATCCTACTTTCATCTTCCTTCTCCTCCTTATTTCCAAAAATCATCAAAAATAGTGATTGCCATGTGGCGTTTGTGCTGCGACTTCAAATACCAGCTTTCAATCTTCGCTGCGGCTTCATCCGAAACTGGTTTTCCTTCCAAATAATCATCAATTTCATCATACGTTACACCGAGTGCAACTTCATCCGGAAGCGCCGGTTTATCATCTTCTAAATCTGCTGTCGGCTTCTTAAGATAAAGATGTTCTGGGCATCCAAGCTCTTTAAGAAGCGCCTTCCCTTGCCGTTTATTCAATCTAAAAATCGGATTGATGTCGGTTCCGCCATCACCATATTTTGTATAAAAACCCGTCACAGCTTCTGCCGAATGATCCGTTCCAACCACAACACCGCTATTCATCGCCGCGATCGAATACTGGGCTTTCATCCGCTCGCGTGCTTTTTCGTTTCCTTTAGCAAAATCGGATAGTTGGACTCCAGCCGCTTTGAGTGTAGCTGCACTGGCATCAACCGCCGCTTTGATATTAATTGTAACGATCTGATCTGGACTTATAAACTGAAGCGCATCCTGACGATCCGATTCATCAAGCTGATCCCCATAGGGCAAACTAACGGCAATAAACTGGTAGTCCTTCCCCGTTTCCTTCCGCAGTTCAGTAATAGCCATCTGAGCGAGTTTCCCAGTTAACGTTGAATCCTGTCCGCCGGAAATCCCAAGTACCAAGCTTTTCAAAAAACGATTTTTCTTCAAGTATTCCTTTAGTAGCTCAATGCTATTTCTAATTTCTTGCTTCGGATCAATTTCAGGTTTTACTTTCATTTCAGCAAGTATTTGTTCTCTCACATCCATCCGCAAATCCTCCTATCAAAATAGCGGCTTGCTCTTCCGAGTTCACATCCGAAAAACAAGCCGCTGTCATTTTTTTATAATGGAAAATCTAGATCAACTGGAGAGTGCAGTTGCACACTCTTTCTGACCATTTCGATGTTACGCATTTTGTTTTTCCAGCATTTGACGCTTAAGTCCACTGGATATTGCTCTGGACGAACTGTACGTTTATATTCATCCCAAAGTAGCGCCAAGTTTTGTTCTTTATAGGCTTTAATGTCTTCAAGCGACGGCAGTTCATAAACGAGCTCGCCAGCTTCAAAAATTGGAATCAAAAGTTCCTTCGCCGTAAAGTTTGTCACTGTTTTTGTGATATACGTATGCACCGGATGGAACATTGTTAGTTCATCTACTGCTTCCATGGATTCATCCGCCATTGCAATATAATCGCCTTCAGCCTTCAAGCCTTCATCGCTTGTAATAATTCGGTACACGCGTTTATTACCCGGTGTCGAGACCTTCTCGGTATTACTTGAAAGTTTGATTGAATCATGAAGTACGCCATTCTCATCTGCAATTGATGCCATTTTGTATACAGCTCCGAGTGCCGGCTGATCGTAAGCCGTAATCAACTTCGTACCAACGCCCCACGAATCAATTTTTGCTTTTTGCGCTTTAAGCGACATAATCGTATGCTCATCAAGATCACTAGATGCAAAAATTTTCGCATCCGGAAAACCTGCTTCATCAAGCATTTGACGCGCTTTTTTCGAAAGGAAAGCCATGTCGCCGCTATCAAGTCGGATACCGATAAAGCTGATCGCATCGCCCATTTCTTGTGCCACTTTAATGGCATTTGGCACACCGGATTTGAGTGTATCATACGTGTCGACTAGGAAAATGGCATTTTTATGTGTCTTCGCATAGCTCTTAAACGCTTGATACTCATCGCGATAGGCTTGCACCATTGCATGCGCCATCGTGCCGGAAACCGGAATCCCGAAGATTTTACCAGCACGGACATTGCTTGTTGAATCACAGCCGCCAATATAAGCCGCACGTGTTCCCCAAATTGCTGCATCCATTTCCTGCGCCCGTCGCGTTCCAAATTCTGCAAGTGCTTCATCGTCAATTACCGACCGAATTCGAGCTGCTTTTGTTGCAATCAGCGTTTGGAAGTTCACAATATTTAATAACGCCGTCTCGATTAGTTGAGCTTCTGCGAGACTTGCTTCAACTTGTAGGATGGGTTCTGTTTTAAAAACAAATTCACCTTCGCGTACTGAGCGGATTGTACCTTTAAACTTAAAGTTTCTCAAGTATTCCAAAAACGGTCCGTCAAAGCCGAGCTCTTCTTGCAAATAAGCGATATCGGTTTCTGAGAAATGGAGATTTTGCATATAATCCACGATGCGCTCAAGTCCAGCAAAAACGACATAGCCCGAATTAAATGGCATATTACGGAAGAAAACTTCAAAAATACTCTTGCGCTCATGAATCCCATCATCAAAATATGATTTCATCATGTTCAACTGATACAAATCAGTATGTAAAGTTAAACTGTCATCTCGATATAAGTTTGTCATAAGTCTGTTTGCTCCAATCCTTGTTTTAGCCTGCAAATTAGGCTGTTCAATGACCACTAATTTTATCATAGCATAATTTTTACATCTGAGAAACTTTAATCTAGCTTGAAACCAAGCAGATACCGCTCAGCTCAAGTCATCTTTAATTTGTGTTGTTGATATACCATCCGTACGCGGCAAGTAAACCACTTCACAGTAAGGCTTGAGGAAATCGAATTCGCCAAGCCAGTCGTCGCCCATCACAAACACATCAATTTGGTTGTTTTTTACATCATCAATCTTTTGATCCCAGTTTTCTTCGGGAATGACTTCATCAACGTAGCGAATCGCTTCAAGGATCAGCTTGCGGTGCTGGTAACTGTGGTACGCTTCTTTGTGCTTAATTCGGTTGAATGCATCGGTCGATAAACCGACTACGAGGTAATCCCCCATTTCTTTTGCCCGCCGAAGTAGCTCAATATGACCCCAGTGCAGCAAGTCGAATGTCCCGTAAGTCAAGACTTTTTTCATCTCGCCACTCACTTTCAAAGTTTTTTTTGAATAAAGTTCACCAGATTTTCGGCCGAAGAACCGGTTGAATATTTATTCCACGTTTTGCTGAACGCTGCGATTTCTGCAAGGTCAGCTTCTTCCATTAGAATACCACGCGCGAGCGCTTCTGTCGTCTGATAGGCTTTTCCTGGAATAATCTCGCTAAACCCGGTCACAAGCCCGCGTTCGGTGTCATAACTTTCCATGTCGGGTGTGAAAAAATAAATGGATCGCTTCAAAAGTGAAAATTCAAACGGCGAGGAAGAATAATCGGTGATAAGAATATCTGCCCCAGCTAAGGCTTCACGCATTGATTTTTGCTTTGGAAATATGTGTACAAAATCATCTTCTTTTACGTCTGCATTTGCTGCGACTGACGGGTGAAGTTTAAGCAGAAGAACATACTCATTCGCAAGCTGTTCTTTCATCTGCTTAAGGTCAAGCAAGATACGCGCTTGGTCAAGTTCCCCGTCGCGAAATGTCGGCGCATAGAGGATGGTCTTCTTTTGATATTCGGCTTGATAGCTTTGTTTGATACGCGCAATCTGATCTGTATCATAAAAATAATCGGTACTTGGTACGCCTGTTTTCAGCAAGCGGTTATCGCTAGCCAAGAAGGACCTTTTGAAAATTTCACCCATTTCATCTGAACCAATTACAATCTGACTGAATCGTTCGTAAACGGCCTTGAAGCGTTTTTGCTCGTTGGCGGCGCGGTTTGAAACACTTTTGTCTTCCCAAGCAAACTTCTTAAGCGCGCCGTTTGCATGCCAAATTTGGATGCAGTCTGTTTTACCGCTGAATTTCATGATCGCAAGTTCTGGGAAATAGTTATCTACGATGACAACTTTAGCGGTACTCATGTGGTAGATTCGTTTCACAATCGTCTTGATGCTCATCGGAATAGCACGGACAAAATTTTGCGCGAGCTTCGTTTCATCAATTCGCGGATCGTAAAATAAAATGGTTTCTGGATTGACGCGCAGCTCTGCCATTTTCTTTAGGATCGCTTCTGGATTGTCTTGGAAGGTTGCGAGCATCACGACTTTAGTTTGAACTTTCAAAGGACGGAACAAAGCCGCCACAACACGCAGCAAGGTTAAATAAAGCGAGGCTACTAGTCGTTTCATTTTGAGATTCACTCCTCATTATGTAGCAAAAGGTGCCGCGCGGGCGCGGCACCTCCGTTCATTTCAAATTAGATATTCCATGACATAACGGTCTTGCCCCAAGGACTGCGAAGATCTGCTTCAAATGCTTCGATCACATCTTGGATACTTCTCACATCATGTATTTCACCAACAAGGTTGGCAAGGTATTCAACTGCACGGCGATTTTCAGATAGGAATTTGACGGTTTCTTCAAAATCCACACGACCACTGCGGCTGCTGCCATACATGGTAATGCCTTTTTCAAGTACCATCCGTGTATTCACTTCAATCGGATATTCGGAAACACCGAGAAGCGATATGGTTCCTTCTGGTTTAATCAAATCAATAATTTGATCCACCGCATATTGGCTTCCTCGCCCGCCTGCACATTCAAATGCTTGATCAATTTCAAGTCCTTCTGGGATACTGTCAATATTGTAAGCCGCATCTACGAAAGAGAAGAAGTCGAGTTTATACGGCGTTTTACCAAAGATATAAACTTTTGCATCTGGATATTTGTTCTTCAAAAGTAAGCTCATGATAAAGCCGAGATTACCGTCGCCCCAAACACCGAATGACGAACGATTTTGATCCGCACGAGAATCGAATCGAAGCAGCGCGTGAACGGCTACAGAAATCAGTTCTGAAAAGGCAGCAACGCTCATATCAAGATCATCAGGCAAAACAACAAGGCGGTCGCGACGCATGAAGACATTATCCTGCATTAAGCCGTCAAATCCGCTTGAACGAAACTTGCTTGAACGCAAGTAGTTTTCAGCGATGACAGGATCTTTTTCAAATGGTGTATTCGGAATCATCACGACTTTTGTGCCGATCGGAAACTGTTTTTTGGCATCGTAAACCACTTCGCCGACGCCTTCATGAATCAAAGCCATTGGCAATTTTTTCGCAAGGATTTCTTTACCGCGAGAACCAGTGTAATAGCGCTGATCTGCTGCACAAATTGACAAATAAGTCGGGCGAACAACCACGACATCCTCTGTCAGTGTTTCATCCACATTGGCCACTTCAAATTGACGCTCGGAAACGAGACGATATACTTGATTAATCATGGCTGATCCGCTCCTGTATAATCGCATTTGCTACTTGCAAATCGTAAGGCGTTGTAATCTTAATATTGAAGATCTCGCCTTTTACGAGGCTGACTTTTTCGCCAGCTAGCAAGCAGATTTTACATGCATCTGTTAAAATTTCTTTTTGTTCGCTTGAAAGAGCATTGTAATGCCCATAAATCATCTTCATGTTAAAGCTTTGCGGTGTCTGTCCTTGGTACATCACATCGCGGACAGGAATATCTGTAATAAATTCATGGTTCGTCGATTCAACAATCGTATCGGTTGCTGTAATCACGGTGTCTACTGTGCCATATTTTAATGCGGCATCAATATTTTCTTCAATGATGCGATGCGTCAAAAATGGTCGAACAGCATCGTGTGTAATGACGATATCATCATCATTTAACCCGAAGTTTTGTTCGACGTAGCGAATGCCGTTCATGATGGTTTCATTGCGGTCGCTTCCGCCTTCGATTACAACCACGCGATCATCGTGAATATGTTTTTTCAAGACGTCTTCTGTGTGATTAATCCATTCTTTCGGCGAAGCTACCAAAATTTTATCAAATCGTGCATTTAAAATAAATTTTTCAACCGTGTGAACGATTACTGGTTTGCCATTAAGCGGCAAGTACTGCTTCGGCATGCTAACGTTACCCATTCGAGTCCCTTTGCCTCCAGCAAGAATTTCAGCATAGATCATTTGTTTTAGTCTCCTTTATCTCTAAAGATTGAAAGCTAATATACATGTATTGTAACACAAGAAAGAGAAAAGAAGCTAAGAATCTTCTTTTCCCTTATAAAATCTGTGATATCTTACTTTTCAGCAAAGTATAAATCGTAACATTTTTGAAGCGGTTTTTCGGATTCTGCGCGAACAGCCTTATAAAGCGCATTAGTCGCTTGGCGGTAGTACCTCAAATAATACTGCCGCGAGTTAAAGTGCATTTGGCTGAACAAAAAGCTTGAAAACTCCATGTAGGCCTTCATAAATGCCTGATCATCCTTCACTGTTCCATAATATTCGATTGGAATTTGAACGAAATAATAGCCAAGTGAGACTAACTCCGACACAATCACCTTTTCAAATTTATGCAGCTCGCTTAAAAGCCGAGTGAGAATCTGGCGAGCGTTTTCGGTTCTGCCTTGCTCGACTTCGGCTTGAAAAGCAGGTCCAATCCGTGTGTTGATCAAGTAATTCAATAAGTTGATATCAAATTCCCGATTCAAAAGCGGAATGGAGCTATAAGTGCTTTGTACTCGGTGCCAGCGTTCATACAGCGCAAAAATTGCATCTAAATCCAGTGTTTCAAAGCTTTCTGCTTTCGGCAGCACTTCTACCTCGAGAATCCGTTCCTTCATAATCGAATCAGTTGTTTGGAAGATGTCAAACATCATTTGTTCAAACGTCACTGGTTGTTCTAAACTGTGTATTTTATCAAGTACCATACTGCGGCGTAACATGATCTGGCTGTAATTTTCAGCAAGAACTAGAAACGGATCACGTTCTAAATATGTCGTAATGCTGATTTTGATATCATCAATAAACTGGAATTCTCCTTCGGTAAGAAATGGTTCCTTGTTTTCCTGCTTTCTTAGAAACCTAGTGTAAACTGGGTTGGCAAGGAAATAAAAGATGTCTTCGCTCGTAAATTCAGCTGGATATTTTTCATAAAACAGCTTCATTTGGTTTTGCGTAGTTTTGCTTTCGACGGTTTGGAAAACGATAAACTCGGCTTCGGTTTGAGCGAGCAGTTCTTCTATTTGATCGGTCGTCATTGTTTCGGCTTGAGCTACTGGAATGAACTTCATTTTCTCCCCCCCTTGTCCACATAAGTTTCAATAAAGCGTTCGGTCGAGTGACCATCAATCGCATCCATGAATTTCTCACGGAACTGCGCCAGTTTCTCATAATCGTACTGTTCTGCTTTGATCGCATCAATCAGCGTATCGGTTGTTTTGTAAATCAAACCGGGAATCATTTCTTCATAATTGAAATAAAAACCGCGTTCATCAAAGTAGTTTTCAACGTCATAGGAAAAGAAAAACATCGGACGGTTCATAATGCTATATTCAAATATAACGGATGAGTAATCGGTGATTAAGATGTCGCTTAGGAACATTAGATCGTTCACATCGCTCCCAGAGCCCATTCGTAAAATAAACGGATCGTCTTCTTCAATATCCATCGAAATATTTTTGATCATCGGATGGAATTTCAAGATCAAGACATACTCGTCTCCTAGTTCTTGTTTCATTTTTTTCAAGTCGAGTACAACGCTGTAGTTTTTTCGTTCATCTGGGCCACCGCGGAATGTCGGCGCATAAAGGATGGCTTTTTTATGCCGCAAAACCGGGTATCTTTTACGGTAAACTTCAATGATATAGTTCTTATAGTCTTGATCAAAAAACTTATCAGTACGTGGTACACCAATTGGCTTAATTTGTTCCGGTGTCTTCGCAAACGCTTCGGCATACTGCGGGATAATCGCTTTTGAACTCACAAGCACATCGGAATACGGCGAGTGAGCGCGCGACTCGAATTCTTCTGTATTGGAATCGCCCGACTCAAGCGCGCTGAAACCAAATTTTTTGAAAGCGCCAGTTGCATGCCACGACTGGATGACGTGAGCTCTTCTGCTGAATTTCAAGCCGTAAATTTTGTTGTAGTAGTCGTCCAGCACAATGGTTTTTGCGCGCGCTAAGACGTAATAAAGCTGTAGGACTTCAATCCAGCTACGTTGTTTGCGTAAGAAGACATAGATGCGCTCTTCGCGGTCATGTTGGAACATATAATCGTAAATCGACAGCAAGTTCCCTTCCAGAACAGTGCTACGCTCCGTTGCGAGGACAAGAAAATCTTTTTTCGGTAGCCAAGATGCCACTTTGAACAAAATTTTCCGAGCAAAACCGTTCACAAGCCGAGGTGTTTTCAGCTTCGTACGCCAAATAAAGATGCGCGAAAGTTTCTTTGCGTTTTTCCAATTATCTTCTTCAATAATGGCGAGCGAAGCGCGGCTATAAATCGGGTAAGATTTTGAAAAGGCCGCCTTTGCTTCTTTTGTTTGGCGCTCGTAAAGGTGGGTAATCAGCTCCCGGTAAGCTACACGTGCCGATTTTTGAATGAAGTTAGCCCGGTCGATCACACTGTAGAGTAAGTAATAACGGAACGAAGGAATCACGTTTAGGAAATAATCGGGTTTTGATTTAAACCAATTTAAAATCATCGTAAAGCCGTTTTTTTTGAATCTCGCTATCTTTACTTTCAACGATTGCTTTAAGTGAAGCCCAAAATTCGATATCTGAAACCCGTTTGTAATACTCAAGCGCTACTTCTTCCGGTGTGTTGCTTCGTGCAATTTCTTTTTCGCCAAAGTCAAAGACATCAAAAACCGACTGCAAAATCCGCATTGGGTCCTTGCCAACAGATTGGGTTAGCGATTGTTCTTCTCCGTCACGTAAACGGTAATAATAAACAACTTTTTCAACGGTGAAAATCTTCGAGGCGTTCAAAAGTGTATGAAGAACGAACGGCTGATCTTCCCCGTAACGAATGCTTTCAGGGAAAAACTGATCTTTTACTAGTTCGTGATGGTAAAGCTTGGCACAAGGGCCAATTGAATAAAATAGTTCCGGATTTTCGATAATTGTTTTTTCACCTGGCTTTGCGATGTTATAGCGCAAGTGAGATGGGATAAACCATTCGCGTTCAGAGTTAAAACGCTTGGTTGCCCCAGTTACAAGTTCAGCTTGATGCGAAACGGCCGCATTATACATCAGTGAAAGGGCAAAATCTGGAATTAAGTCATCACTATCAACGAACAAAATGTATTCCCCTTTGGCAAGACGTAATCCATGATTCCGTGCAGCTGCCGGGCCGGCATTCGGCTGTTCAATCAATTGAAATTTATCTTTTCCTTGAATAAAAGAGCGGACAATTTGAACGGTATCATCCGATGAACCGTCATCAATAAGTAAAACTTCATAATTTGAAAAATCTTGTTCGTCTATACTTTTCAGCGTTTCACCAACAATTTCAGCTACATTATAAAGCGGGACGATAATACTGATTCCTATCTCTCTTTTTTCTTCTAAAGAATTAGTCATGTCTATAAATTCTCCTCACTACATATCCATATCATTTCAATTTTAGCGATAATGCTATGCCCTGTCAATGAAGTTCATGACAGAACAGCCGGATTTGCTTGTCTCGGCATGGATAGTTTTTTTGCGGATTTATGAAAAATCCTTAAATTTGTCACAATTTAGCGGTTTGAATAAGCCGGTATATCGGATGCTGCTCCCTAGCTGGAAATGGCTTTACTAGGCGGATTTACCACTATTTTCTTTTATTTACCAAGGCTTAGAAAGAAGAATAAATTTGCTGGGCAGATTTATCATGTTCGCTTGCCTCTCCTACTTCCTTCCCGTATAATTGAGGTTAGTACACTATAGCATTTTATCGGAGGTCTAAGTTTATGAAAGTCAAAAAGGCAGTAATTCCTGCAGCGGGGCTTGGAACACGTTTTCTCCCTGCAACTAAAGCAATGCCGAAAGAAATTTTACCCATTGTAGATAAACCAACTATTCAATTTATTGTTGAGGAAGCGATGGCATCTGGCATTGAAGATATTCTGATTGTAACGGGAAAAGGCAAACGTGCGATTGAAGATCACTTTGATTCGGTTCCTGAACTTGAAGCTAACTTAATCGCCAAAAACAAAATGGAACTTTTACATCTGGTAGAAGAAACCACCAATATTAACTTACATTTCATTCGTCAATCGAAACCTAAAGGGCTTGGTGACGCTATTTTGCAAGCAAAAGGTTTTGTTGGAAATGAACCGTTTGTTGTCATGCTCGGCGATGACATCGTTCGCTCGAAAGTCCCTTGCGCTAAACAACTGATTGATCAATATGAACGAACTCATAGTTCAGTAATTGGCGTTCAAACTGTGCCACATAAGGAAACTTACCGATACGGCATTATCAACCCAGCAGACAAATTGAGCGATCGCCTCTATAACGTAAAAGGTTTCGTTGAAAAGCCAGATCCAAATGACGCGCCTTCTGATCTTGCAATTCTTGGCCGTTACTTATTGACACCACAAATTTTTGATTACCTATCGACTCAGGAACCAGGTGCTGGTGGCGAAATTCAACTGACGGATGCGATTAATCGTCTTAATGAAATCCAGCGCGTTTTCGCTTATGATTTTGAAGGCACACGCTATGATGTCGGCGATAAATACGGTTTCATTGAAACAACGATGAAATTTGCTTTAGAACATCCTGAAATTAAAGACGATGTCCGTCTTTTAATTGATGAGCTTTATCAAGAAATTCATGCTAGCGATAAAAAAAACCAAAAAAATAAATATAAAAAAAAGCGTTTCGCAAAACTTGATTTGCGAAACGCTTTTTCTTATTGAATGGAACTGATTTTAGTTTCACGTACCTCTTCTTTAGCCACTTTTTCAGCATATAGATTTTCTTCGATCGTATAGCGCGGTCGACCTTTTACTTCTTTGAAAATCTTTCCTATGTATTCACCGAGAACACCAATTGCAAGAAGCTGAATGCCGCCAACAATCCATACTGAAATCATCAGTGATGTCCAGCCAGCCGTAACTTGTCCCATGATTTTTTGAACAAGTGCATAAATTCCTATACCAATTCCTACAGCGAACATCACAAAACCAAGAGCAAGGAGCATTCGTATAGGAGCAATACTAAAAGAAGTAATTCCATCAACAGCAAAAGAGATCATCTTTTTAAGTGGATATTTCGATTCTCCTGCGAAGCGTTCGTTACGGTCATAGTACACTTTTGTCGATTTAAATCCAAGTAATGGAATGATACCACGAATAAACATGTTTTCTTCTTTATAATTCAAGAATTCTTTTAGTGCACGTTTGCTAAGCAAGCGATAATCTGCATGGTTAGGGACTAACTTAACACCAATTCTTTCCATAAAGCGGTAAAAAGCTAAGGCTGTATTACGTTTAAAGAAAGTATCTGTATCCCGTTTTCCTCGAACTCCGTAAACCACATCATAGCCTTCACGAAACTTTTCAAGAAAATCAGCAATCACACGGACATCATCCTGCAAATCGGCATCAATTGAGACAATGCAATCTGATTTCTCGTAAGCCGCATTTAATCCAGCTAACAAAGCCCCTTGATGACCAAAATTACGGCTTAATTTCACACCTGTTACCCACCGATTATCTGCTGTCTTTTCGCTAATTAACGACCACGTTGCATCTTTACTACCATCATCAACATATAAAATTTTACTGTCATCAGAAATCAAATCTCTCTCTAGCATGCTTTCCATCATCTGCGTCAGCTGTTTCGTAGTCTCGTCCAAAACTTCTTCCTCGTTATAACAAGGGACAACAATTGTCAAAAAAGGCTTTTTCATTTAAACAGCACTCCTCAATCATAAACAATATTACTAGCATATCCTATTTACTAAATTGAATCAATAAATTTCTATTAAAAAAAACCATTTTCTTCGTTTTACACACAAAGAAAATGGTTTATCTAACTATTTTATGTTTGCGAAAGCTCTTTTATCCAACCAGCCGATTTCTTTCCCAGAAATACTAAACAAGTAATAAGTTGCCCGCGAAGTTTTTGCCTCTCGCGTGATTACGGCTTGCTTGTTTAAGTATGGTGCTGCTTGACTCACAAACTTCGTTCCAATCGTTTTATATGGTAACGACCAAACAGCATTACCAGTTACGTTCTTCACTGTCCCGGTTAAATGCACAGCTTTATTCGTTTCTAGGTTATCATAGACATCAAATGCCCGTGTATCTAACCATCCTGTTGTCTTGCCATTCACGCTGAATTGATAGTAGGTACTACGATCCGTCACCGCTTTTCTTAAAAGCTGGACTTGCTTATTGTGATACGGCGCTGCTTGACCGACAAGTGTTGTTCCAACTATTTCATACGGTGCGCTCCAGATTGCATGTCCGGCTGTTGTGGTAATAATTGCCGGGTAGCTATATACAACATTGCTTGACAGCTGATTATAAAACTTGAACGCGCGCTTATCTAGCCAACCAATGATTTTACCATCAATTTGTACTTGGTAATACGTTCCGCGTTTCGTTTTTGCTTCGCGAATCAACTTCACATCACGGTTCGCATAGGTTGAAGCACTTGTTACCCATTTTGATCCACTTGAATAGTAAGGTGCTGACCAAAAGGCATTACTAGTTGGTTTAGTGATTTTCGCATCCAAGTTTACCGCTTTATTATACTCGACTGTGTCATACATTTTGAAAGCTTTTTCATCAAGCCACCCCACAGTTTTGCCGCTTACAGCAAATCGGTAATAGCTGCCATGCTGTGTTTTACGTTTGTAATCCAGCTTGACATCTTTATTCGCGTAGCTTGATGCTGCATTAACTCGTGTGATCCCTTGAAGTTTATACGCATTGCTCCAAACCGCATGTCCATCTGTTTCTGCCACTTGAGCATCCACACTGACTTTTTGTTCATTCACAACCGAATCATATTCATACACTGTAAAAGCGCGTTTATCTAGCCAGCCGATTACTTTCTCATTAATACTAAACTGGTAGTAAATGCCGCGCGCTGTTTTTGCTTCACGTTCAATTTTCACTTCTTGTTTTTGATAATTGGCTGCCGCTCCAACTTGGGTACGCCCATAAACATTATATGGTTTTGTCCAAACTGTATGGCCTGCAGTTGTCGTAATCGCTGCGCGTGCGACAAAGCCTTTGTTATATTCCTCAGTATCGTAAAGTGTCAAGGCTTTTTGGTCAATCCATCCGACAACTTTGCCGTTTTGCTTGAACTGATAATACGTTCCACGTTTTGTCGTAGCCTTCCGAACAAGCTGAATATCTTGGTTTGTATAATTGCTTGCTGGTCCGACAAGTTTTGTCCCTTTTACTTTATAAGGTAGCGACCAAACAGCATTTCCCGAGACTGTGGTCACTTTTGCATAACCGGATACAGCTGATTCAGATGAAACTGAGTCGTAAAGTTCATCATATTGCTGCAAGTTATAGGTTTCAACAATATTGATCAGTTTTGAAGCGTAGCCTGGGTCAGTCGCATAGCCTGCATTTTGTAATTCCTGTGCAGCTACTTTATAATTTGGTGCATCAAGAACCTTTTTATAATGATCTTTATCCCAAGAAACACCATTCACAAATAGCAAACTGTGATCATGAACAGATTCCTGCCAGTTAGCATATTTACGGAACTCTGCATTGATCGTAATCCATTTTCCGTTGACATATTCAAGCGTCGGCATAGTGACGTAGTTGCCATTATACCGGCCTTTCATTCCGAATAGATTGTTTCCTTTTTTGGTGAGTTCAGATTTACCCCAGCCGGATTCCAAAATACCTTGCGCAAGTGTGATACTTGATAATACACCATAGCGCTCCTGACTAGCTTGCGCAAGTGGTGCAAGCGTGTTAATAAAAACTTGATTTGCACTCAGCGCTTGTGTCTCCGCATAAACTCTTTCTCCTAGTATTGGTGATGCAGAAGAGACGACTGTGAAACTGCTGGTTAGAAGAAGTCCAGTCACCGCAATATTCAGCGTCTTTCTTTTTCTCATTGTATTCAACCACTCCCTAAATTGTGTTATATATCAATTGTAACAAATCGCACAGATTGTAAGTGTTACAATTCAGTAACATTACAAAAATGAAACTTTTTGCGTGGTAACTGTGATAAAACACCTAAAAAGAATTTTTCATATCTGGACAAAAGGGCTAGGTAACTTCTAATACATCCGCAAATCGTTCGGCATAATCCCTCTATCTATGCTACAATAAAGCAGAATAGAGCTTTAAAAAGCTGATCATTACAGAGAGCAAGGAGAATATGTATGAAAATTTTAGCAAAGAAAATAACGGTGGATACTGCTAAAAATGAGTGGATGATTGCAATTCCAAAAGAAACCGTTTTTGATGAATTTTTTTATTTTTTTATAAAGAAAATGACGATGATATTATATATCCAGCAGTCAAATATCCCCTTACCTTCCAAGAAGAAGCAGACTTTTATCAAGTTGTGGTGCCGCAAGATTTAATTGCCGGATCATCGCTTAGCGAGACCAACACAAACTGGCGCTTTGGCGGACGAAGCAAACAAGAAACTTTTTCTATTCACACAGACGGTCCGCTACAATACAAAACGTTGAACCTTCAAAGCGACCTTTACCAGTATCGTTTTGAATTCCCAGAAGGCATTTTGACTCTTGTGGCTGAGCCTAAAGAGTTTACCGCCTCACTTATTGATTTTTCACTTGACGAAGAGACGATCCAAATCTCACTAGAAGTAAATGCAGATTTCGACTTGAGTTCACATGAAAGCGAACTGATTCTTGCACGACGTTCCAACCCGCAACTTTACTTATATTTTGAACAGGAACAAATTTTCCAAGTTCCAGCTCGAGCTGATGAAAGTCGAACAATTTCGTTCAGTTTGCCGTTAGCGGATTTAAAAACCCTTTTCCTCGTTGATAATTCCAATACGCTTGACGCGTTTTTCCGCTTTAAAAATCAAACGAGCCTCTCGAAAAAAGTGTTTATTGAAATCAGCGACGCTGCAAAGCAAACGGCAAGCAAAAAAATCTTTATCAAGAGCAAGCCTTTCACTTCGCTTGAATCTTATGTGACCGGATCTAATCGGCTTTCCTTTTATTTCCGAAAAGAACTTGCAAAAGAAGCTCAACTGACCCAACTAAAAGAAGAAAAAGACCTGTTCCATCTTAGTTTTTTCTTTAAAGAAGCGCTTGCTAATCCGCGACTCATTTTAAAACGGCGCGATAAAAAATTCTCAACATCAGAATATACACTGGAAACTGAATTTGCCATAAAAAAAGGATTGCGTAGTTACAGTGCAGAAATCTTCAAAAGCGAGTTTTATCCACTTCATACTTTTCAACCAAGTGAAATCTGGGATGCTTTTGTCCGTTCAGACGGTCGACCAGACTTTCCAGTATTTGTTCCAAACCAGGTTGATGTTATGTCGGATTACAAAGCTATCTCCGGCGGCAAATATCAGCTTCGCACTCAAAAAACCATGCTAAGCAACCTTAGCTTCCATATTGTGGCTTCTCCTAGTTCTAAGCAAACATCTGCAAAAAAATTAGCCATTTTCGGTTCTGTCAGTGATGCAGCTTTTGATACAGGCGTTTATTTCAATCCAAACGCTCCTGCATTTTTTGATATTGTTTTTGTTCAAAAAAATACATCGCTGATTTCTGTGATGTCGGAAAAATATCAAGCAAGCTCAGCTCTATCAGCATCACGTGCTGCAGAAACTTCCGAGCAAGACTGGGAACATGTTCGTCACGATATCGAGAAAGATTTCTTTGCCAGGTTACGTGAGGCGAAGCCAGATTATCTACTTTTAGATTTGTTTGCTGATGTTTGTCGCCCAGTTCTGTGGCTGAATGATAAATCTGCACTCAGCTACTCAAAAGCTGTAGAAGAAAGTGGATTAGCTGACCAGTTGTCATTTGATCGGCTTGTGTCGCATCAAAACAACGATGCTTACTATAAAGAGTGGCGCCGAGCTGCTCGATCATTTCTAGCCAAATTAGTGGAAATCGTGCCAGAAGAACGCATTATTTTGAATCGCGGTGGAACAACACTCACCTATTTGGATGCTGGACGAAAAGTTGCAAACTATCGTAATAAAATGGGCATTCAGCATGAACAATATTTTTGGGATCGCCTGAACAATTTTGTACTATCTATCTTGCCAAATGCGCGCGTCATCGATTTCTCCAGCAAAAAATATATGGGCGATATTTTCTATCCACAAGGTCATTCCTATACGACATTTGAACGCAATTACTATAAAGACTTCTTAAAGGAAATGATTTATCTCGTTGATGCAAATAATGATTAAACAAAAAAAACCGCGCGTTTGCGCGGTTTTTTTTTAAAAGAGAAAAAGCTGCTAGATTCGAAAAGCGAATCTAGCAGCTTTTGACTTTAAAATAATCCTAAAAATGATTTGC
>NZ_AODF01000033.1 GCF_000525875.1 Listeria floridensis FSL S10-1187
TCGTCGATTCAGGATGAACAGCAGAAAAAGGAGTTTTGGGTGAATGTTGCGGCGGACGGTCGCGATCGTCGGGGTTGCGATTTTTTGTCCGCCTGCTGGTCTCGTGCTTGGGGCGGCTTATGGCAGTCTAGAAATGAGTGCGGCAGTGACGGGAAAAGATTGGCTGACGGGGCGTGAGATGGATACGTCGGAACGCGCATTACGTGGAGCATTTTCGCTGTTTGACCTAGTTCCGGGCGTAAAGGCGATGTCTGGCGGGACACGAGTGCTCGGGGAAACGGGACACTTAGCGGAACTTAGTCGGCTGGTGATGCGCGGAAAGCAAACAGCGGTGTCGAAAGCAGAGGATTTGGTTCGGATCGGGAAGAATCAAGCGGAGATGCGGGTAAGAAGTTTGAAAGGGGCGGCGCATAGCGGAGTGGACAAGTTGACACACGGTTTGGATACGATCGGGAACATCGGAGCGAAATGGGAGAATAGTTTGAACTTACCGCCGCGGCAGCAGTTAGCGATGGCGGATATTGGTGGACTGGATGCTTCTGGTAGTTCGAAGGTGCTCGCGCAGACAGAAAAATGGCAGGCTACGTTGCAGCGGTTTGATGTGAATCTTGGCGGGGGAAGTAAGGCAGATGGTATAATGGAGAAATCTAGTGGAGCTGATTTTAGAAATATTATTAAAAAAGGCGAAAAAATGTTGAATCATAAGGTTGTGGAAAAGGGGGGGTTACCAAGAGATGGAAAACCAAATTCTTCAGCAGATATTCTTAATCCTGACGGAAGCGTAAAGCAAAGAAGATATTATGATGACAAAGGTAGGGCAAAAGAAGATATAGATTTTAATCATTCAGATGATGGAACACATGAATTTCCACATAGACACAAGTGGGATTGGACAAATCCTAATAAACCAAAAAGATTGAAATAAGGGGAGATAATTAATGGAATGGGAAGAATTAGAAACTCAAGCAGATATTGATAAATTAATGCAATTGATCAATAATTTTCATGATAGTTGTATAAAAAGTTTGACGTATTCAAGTGGTACCTATGTAGATGAGGAATATTCGATGATAATGAATACAGAACCAGTAGTGAATTTATTGATACAAAGACAATCAGAGTTTATGACAAATATAGAATTATGTTTAAGAGGAGTTAGTAAATTTCATATAAACAATGACTTGGATTTGACTTTAGATATATTAGGTGCTCGTTTTACTAAGCAAGAAGATGGGTTTTATTGGTATACTAGCGAAGATATTGAAGATGAAACTGTGACAAGTTTTGTATGTAAAGAAATTAAATGGAGAAGCATATCCTCACAATGAAAAATTATTGATGTTTAAATTGAATTGTAATTAGTTCTATAAAAATTAAAAAGGTGGGATTATCAATGCCAACTTTACATGCTAAAATGATAAGTCTCCCGCCCCAAGAAAGCCAGTGGAGATAAACTAGATTTTAAAAATAATAAATTCCCCGATATATCGAAAATGTCAAAAAATGAAATTTTGCGTAGTCTGCCTGATGGGTGGAAGTATACAGAAAATAATAGATTTATACATGTTAGAGATTCGACTGGTAAAGTCAGAATGAAGATAGATCCACCAGATAAAAATACTAAGTACGATCATGTACACTTATTTGACAATAATGGAAATACTGTGGGTTGGAAAAGTAAAGATGCACATATTCCATTCGGAAATTAGGAGGAGATATGGAAAAACAAAAAAATAATAGAAGATATAGAGTATTGGGATGCCAGAGTACTTGATTTGAAATCATTGTGTTTTGGGGATGAGATTCAAGTGATATTTGAAGGTGAAGAAACAGATGTATATATCCTTGAATTTATACATTGTTATAAAGTGTCATATGAAAATAATTTTACTCTAGATAGTAATATGAAAGTATGTGATATGAACAAAGGGCAATTAGGTTACTTTATGCAAGATGTATCTGTCTCTAAATATGATAACGGTGATGAGTTTATAAAATTTTTTTGACTTATCAATCATGACAATGGAGATAGTTTGCGAAAAAATTACTATTAAAAAAGTCCTTAAGGATACAGTATCATTTTTTGGGGAAAATAATTAAATAATAAAAAAGGCACTTTATCACGAGACTGGTAATCAAGTGATAAAGCTTTGACTAGTAAGCCTAAACTTACTAATCAAGTTGTTAGTAGCTAACAAAAAGCTAGCTGTATTTATTGTGAAAAATTATTTTTGGGAAAAGAAGCGATTGAACTTGGTCGTTTCTTTTTCTACATCTAGAATTAATATACAGCCCCAAGAAAGCTAATGGGACTATTGGTGATCTTAATAAGTTACCAGAAATTGAGATTGAATTTAATAGAAAGTCTAAACATAGTGCAAAAAATTAGGATTGCTAAAGGAGATAAACTAAAAGGAACAAAGAAACAAAAGACGATCAGGAAATGTTACAAAAAGATATAAAGACACTCGGTTATTCTTCTTTGTGCTATAGTATTTTTGAAGGAAAGGATAATAACAGACAAGAATATCAGGTGAGAATCGAAAAGCGCAAAATTTCTTTGAGGTATACGTATCAGGGGAATGGGCGTCGGTTTCGGGTAAAAGTGAATTTAGTAATTTCTGGAATGCATATAGAGAGTTTGCATTCTTATTTCAAATGATGATTTTATAAAATCGTAAACGTATCTCAAATAACGAACCAGTGGAATATCACTGCCCACTTTGGGATGCTGTAAGGGAAGATTAGTAGAAACGGCAAAAGCTCAAACTTTTGCCGTTTGTCTTTTCCGGAGGTGGTATGCCATCAGAGCGCACGTTTATTAAGAAAAAAAAGAAGCTAAAAATATGTACTCAAGCGAAAAATTACGGAAAAGAAACAACTGAAAATAAAAGCTTATGGCATACTGGTAATACGTGTTTTTTGGAATATATAACGAATCAATAAAAATTAGGGGTAGAAATTATGATTCCGACTCTCGATTAACCGGGATAAAAAAAGAAACTGAATCAATCATCAGTTTCCAAGTCATTTTTTTGCGGGGACGACTTATCTTGGTCATCTTTTTTTGCCATTTTATCATCAGGAAATACAATCGAAAATGTATCACGTTTGATCACTTTGCTGTTTCTGCTTTCTTCTGGCATATCAGATTTTAATGCCATTCGGCTCACCTCGATTTCTTAGTTTGATTATACCACAATCATCGAATTTTTCAGTGTAGAAAATACACACTTGAAAAGCAAGCGTGTATAAAATTTTAATGCGGCATCGGGCTTACAGTAAGGGGTGCGAATTTTTAGGTTGGCACGATAATTGCATTATAAAGAAGGAAGAAGAAGTCACTTTTTTAGTCATTTTGATAAGCCTGATTGTATAAAATATTAAGATTTCGTATTGCAACGCCACGAGCATAACGGTAAAATAAATAAGAAGCGGTCTCGCAGGTTACAAAAGAAGCTCCTTGAGGCGGCACATTTATTTGATACGATCTAGGAATGGTAGGGATCATTTATGAAAATCGCAAATAGTCTTTTTATTGTTTGTATAGGTTTAATGGTTATTATGTTTAGCCCGTCGTTTGGAAAAGATGGCGCGGCAAGTACTCCGATGATGGTCACTGGGCTCATTATCGTCGCAATCGGAGTCCTTTTAGTTGTGACCGGCATTAAAAAAAATAAAGGACAGGGAGGGGATAAGAAATGAATGTCTCGCAAAAGCTTTTTATTTCCCAGAAGGAATGTTTTGACGCTATTATTCGATCGGTTATTTATGATATTAAAAAATCAACTGGGAAAGCCAAACAACTTCGCCAGCTTCAAGGGTTTTCTTATCAACGGACGATGGCGAACGGGGTAAGAACAACAACCACGATTAGCGAAGTAACGCCAAACGAGGTTTATCAATTTGAAACAGCTACTAGCGTAAATAAACACATCACAACCTATTCTATCGTCGCAACCAGCGAAACAACGTGTGAGGTTACCTATAATGAGAAAATGGAATCCGATAAAACGATGCGGAAGTTAAACGATATGATCGTTGGTTTCTTATTCGGCTTTTTCCGCAAAAAACGCGCGCGAAACTTGCTTAGAGCGATCGAGCAATCTGTCATCAATGAAAGTAAAGCGAAGAAAACCAAAGCGGAAACTGAAGCAAAAATTGAAGGTTAAATTTCTGAAAAAACGAAAGCATTCACTGCTACTTAGTGCATGCTTTTTTTTAGCTCTAAAAAATAAGTTTCTCCTTATCAAACGAAGCGAAGTAAGCTATAATGTAACTACTAAAGCTTTTAGGGAGAGTGAAAGATGGCATATCAAGCATTATATCGTGTATTCAGGCCGCAGTCGTTTGATGATGTTGTCGGGCAAGGCCATGTCACTCGGACGCTTCAAAACGCAATCACTCAAAATAAAACATCGCACGCTTATTTGTTTAGCGGACCTCGTGGAACGGGAAAAACCAGCGCGGCGAAAATCTTTGCAAAAGCAATCAACTGCGAACGAGGCGAAAACGGCGAACCTTGCAATGAGTGTGAAACGTGCAAATCGATTACAGAAGGTACAAATCCAGATGTTCTTGAAATTGATGCTGCGAGCAATAATGGGGTTGAAGAAATTCGAGATATTCGGGAAAAAAGTAAAATATGCACCAACAGTTTCTAAATATAAAATCTACATTATTGATGAAGTTCACATGCTTTCAACTGGGGCTTTCAATGCGCTCCTTAAGACACTTGAAGAACCACCGAAACATGTCATTTTTATTTTAGCAACAACTGAGCCGCATAAACTGCCGCTTACAATCATTTCGCGGGTTCAGCGTTTTGACTTCAAACGAATTACAACGCAGGATATCACGGAGCGGATGGCTTATATTTTAAACGAAGAAAAAATTGCTTTTGATGAAAAGGCTTTGACGATTATTGCTCGAGCGGCTGAGGGCGGCATGCGCGATGCTCTAAGTTTGCTTGATCAGGTCATTTCATATGGGTCTGAGGAAGTCACTGTGACCGACGCGCTTGAGATCACTGGCTCCGTTTCCCAAAATCTGCTTACGGAACTCGTTAACAGCATCATGGAAAGCGATGCCGAAGCGGCTATCCAGAAACTGGCCGAGCTACTTGCAGAAGGAAAAGATCCAGTCAGACTTGTTGAAGATTTGCTTGTTTTTTTTCCGCGACATACTGCTTTATCAAAAAGCGCCGCAACTTGAAGAAACTTTGGAACGAGCTGTTGCGGATGAACCTTTTCAAGCTCTGGCGAAGAAGGCGGATGCCAGCCGGATTTACGATTCAGTCGATCTGCTTAATAAAGCACAGCAGCAAATGCGATTTTCCAACCATCCGGGGATTTACGTTGAAGTTGCTGTTGTACAGTTAACGCAAACGAAAAGCAGGGTGGCTGTCGGAACTGGTTCTACAGAAGCGACCACAGATTCAGAAGCTGTGACGATGCTTCAATCCGAAGTACGCGCTCTCCGTTCTGAAATAGAATCTTTGAAAAAAAAATGGTGTAAAAGCAGCCGAATCATCGGCTGAAAAACCAAGCCGTTCAAAGAAAGCTACCTTAAACAACAGCAAAGGCTTTAAAGCACCAGTCGGCAAGATCAATCATGTGCTTGGCGTTGCAAAGAAAAAAGATTTGCAAATGATCAGGAGTGTCTGGAGCGACTTAATGTCGATGTTAATGGCTTCGCAAGCCGCACTTTTAAACGATGCAGAACCTGTAGCTGCCTCTGATGACACTTTTGTGTTAAAATTTAAGCATGAGATTCACTGTCAAATGGCGATGGATAATACGTCGTTTGTTGAAACGGTGGAAGCTAATATTTCAAAACTGACGCAAACGAACTATTCATTCATCGGTATCCCAGAAGATCAGTGGCATGACGTGCGCGAAAATTTTATTAAAACGCACGCGGCTGGTGACGAGGAACATACTGAAGGCGAAGGGGCACCGCAAACAGGTGAACCCGAACCGGAAGACAGTTTTGTCAGTGAAGCAGCTAAACTAGTTGGAGAAGATTTACTAGAAGTAAAAGAATAAATAAGAATGAAGAAGAGGAGAATTATTTATGCGTGGAATGGGTAATATGCAAGGTATGATGAAACAAATGCAGAAAATGCAAAAGGAAATGGCAAAGGCACAAGCTGAACTGGAAGCTTCTGAGTTCACAGGAACAGCAGGCGGTGAAATGGTTACGATTAAAATCGACGGAAAACGTCAAGTATTAGACGTAGTCATTAAAGAAGAAGTAGTCGATCCGGAAGATGTCGAAATGCTACAAGATCTTGTGCTCGCGGCAACGAACGATGCATTAAAGCAGCTTGAAGAAACGACTTCGCAAAAGATGGGCAAATTTACACAAGGAATGAACATTCCAGGACTATAATAAAGTTTACGGCGGCAGGACCGAAGTTGTCCTGCCTGCTTTTTTGAAAGTGAGCGATGTATATATGCATTATCCAGAGCCGATCACGAAGTTAATAGACAGCTTTATGAAGCTGCCTGGGATTGGACCGAAATCGGCGGCGCGGCTTGCTTTTTTCGTCTTAGATATGAAAGAAGATGACGTGCTGGGCTTTGCCAAGGCGCTTGTTGACGCCAAACGGAATTTAACATTTTGCTCCGTTTGCGGACACATTACCGATCAAGACCCGTGCTATATTTGTTCAGATACGAGTCGTGACCGCAGTGTAATTTGTGTCGTGGAAGAACCGCGTGATGTTATTGCGATGGAAAAAATGCGCGATTATCACGGTTTGTATCACGTGCTTCATGGGACGATTTCGCCAATGGACGGCGTTGGGCCAGAAGATATCAACATAGCTGATCTAATTAAGCGGCTACAAAATGAAGAAGTCGAAGAGGTCATCTTAGCGACTAATCCGAATGTCGAGGGTGAAGCAACCGCCATGTACATTTCCCGGCTAGTTAAACCAAGCGGCATTAAAGTAACCCGAATTGCGCATGGCCTTCCAGTAGGCGGCGATTTAGAGTATGCGGATGAAGTAACACTTTCAAAAGCACTCGAAGGCAGACGGGAAGTTTAACAATTTTAGAGGTGGAAAACGATGGAATCAAGAAGTGACCGTCACGGCGGACATAAAAAACCGAAAAAAAATAGGCAAACTGCATAAGAATTATGATGCGTATTTGATGGAATTAATCGAAATTACGCAGGAAAATTGGCACCAACAAAAAAATGCTCGTGCGAAAAAGTTTTGAATATGATCCGCGGCTTGAATTTGAGGCGAAAAAAGCGGAAGCTAAATATTTCTACTTGTTTAAAGAAGCAAGACACCGCCAAGTAAGCGGCAAAAGAAAGTAAAAATTGTATAGTAAAAAAGGCACTTGATTACAAAAGGGAAACTTTTTGCGGCAAAAGCCTTCTATTTCGATTTAGGGTTGTTGGAAAGTATCTGACAGCCCATTTATTTTAGCTTCACAGAGGTTCATTGAAAATGAAGTACCAAAGAGGGAGGTAGGTAAAACGTGAATAAGAAAACGGAAGAATACTGGGTAAAATATGCAAATGAAAATAAATTAGACACACAGGTACCAAGTTATTGGATGTTTGGCGACGGCAGTAAAAAAATGGCCGATGAACTGGTAGCGCTAGTACTTTCGGGTAAAAAGACCGGAACATGTGGAGCTAAAGTCAGCTATGATTTTGAAAACGAATCGATACCCGTTGTCGGACAATATGATATCATCTTAAACGGCGACGGCGATCCAGTAGCGATCATCAAATATACAACTGTTGAAGAAATGCCGATGAATGAAGTATCCCTAGAGTTTGCGCGCTCTGAAGGCGAGGGTGATTTGAGCTACGATTATTGGTATACAGAACATGAAAAGTTCTTCAAGCGAGAGATGAAAGAATACGGAATGACATTTACGCCAGATTTGATTTTGATATGCCAATCATTTGAACTAGTAGATACAATTAAATGAAAAAGTAGCAAAAAAGAGATTTGCCGCCGGAAAAGGCGCAAATCTCTTTTTTTAAATCAAAATTCTTCTGGTTCCGTCCTCACATAAACCACATCAGGTGCGTGACTGACTCGCTCACCTCGATTAAGTTGCTTAATCAAAAGCATTTCCTCACGTGTCAGTTCAAAATCATAAATAGCGGCATTTTCGCGAATACGCTCTGGTTTTTCAGATTTCGGAATAATGCTGACATCGTTTTGAATATGCCAGCGCAACACAACCTGAGCCGGAGTTTTCCCGTATTTCTTCCCGATTTTCTTTAGCACAGGCTCCTTCAAAACCGTCGCGCGCCCGAGCGGACTCCAAGCTTGATGAACAATGTGCAACTCCTCGAGATAGCGGTGCAAGAGGCTGTTTGGAAAATGGGGGTGGGACTCCAGCTGATCAACAGCTGGCAAAACATTGGCTTTCGTCATCAACCGATCCAAGTGGTGCGCTTCAAAATTTGAAACCCCAATCGCTCGAACAAGCCCCTTATCGTAAAGCCGTTCAAGCGCTTTCCACGTTTCAAAAAAAGTATCCACCTTTGGCCAGTGCACCAAATACAAATCAATATAATCGAGCTTCAATTTCTTAAGCGACGCTTCAAACGCCTTAAGCGTCTTGTCGTAACCTTGATCCGTATTCCAAACCTTCGTCGTAATAAAATAATCCTCACGCTTTAGCCCAGAGGAGCGAAAAAAAATCACCAATATATTTCTCATTATGATAAAACTGCGCCGTATCAAATAGCCGGTATCCCGTTTCTACCGCCGTTTCAAGCGAACGATGCAGCTCCCCTTCATCAACCAATTTATAAGCGCCAAAACCGTGCCGTGGCATTAAAATCCCATTATTCAGCTTCAAATTATCCGTAAAAGCCTTCATCATTCTTCCCTCCATCTCACGTTTCCACTTTTAGGATAACAAAAACCTGCCGCGGTTGCACGAAAAAAAGCCGGATAGTCGCTTGGCGAAATCTATCCGGCTGTTCGTTATTTAATCACGATTGATTTCAAATTGGCTTCAATTACTTCTTGCTTTTCATCAATTTGAACCTGTGCGGCAGTCGCATATGCGCCCTCTAAAATGGGAGCATCATATAGAATAATTTCCTTATCCGAAAGCTCCTTCACCGTCTCGATGTTCATTTTGGCGCTGCCAAGGTCGTAAAATGCATAAACCTTGTCCGCCGCATTATCCAGAAACGCTTGATTCACCTTGTCGAAACTTGTGCCAATCCCACCGTCATCCGTTCCGCCTGCATAAGTAATCGAAACATCTGCCGCAACTTGACTGATGATATCATGAACGCCTTTTGCAACATCCTTTGAATGCGAAATCACTACAATCCCAAATGGTTTCATTTTTATTATTCCCCTTCCGCTTTAAGCAGCGCTTGAAATAGCAAAGCTGAGGAGTACGCGCCAGGATCAAGATGGCCAATTGACCGTTCGCCGAGATAAGATGCCCGACCCTTTGTCGCTTTCATATCTTTCGTTTTTTGCAGCGCTGCTTCGATTGCATCACTTGTGAATTCATTTTGCCGCATCGCATTGATCACCGGTTCCCACACATCAATCATCGTTTTTTCGCCTGCATGCGACTTCCCGCGATTTTCGATGCCATTTAAGCCGGCTTCAAACACATCCGGAAGCGTATCCGGACTAAGTGTATCAGCATTTACGGCCTTGCTCATTCCGAGAAAAGCCGAACCATAAAGCGGGCCAGATGCGCCGCCGACTTTGCTAAGCAGAGTCATGGCTGTCGTCTTAAAGACGTCCGCTAATGTGGCTGGTTCTTTTTCCGCAAGTACCTTTTTAAGCTCCGTTAATCCACGCGCCATATTGACACCGTGATCACCATCTCCAATCGCTTGATCGAGATCACTGAGCAACTGTTTATTTTCAATTACGCGATCCGCAAAATCATCAAGAAAACGGATCGCCCATTTTTTATCAAAACCCATGCTGTTTTCCTCCCCAACATTAATTCCAAGCTATCGTTCGAACCGGATAATTCAACATATCTAGCCATTTTTCGTCCGCAAGCTTAAGCACCGTAAGCGAAACTCCGGCCATTTCGAGCGAAGTCATATAGTCGCCGACAAGCGTTTTTTCAACCGACGTGCCCTTTGCTCCTAACCATTCATGAACATCATTTGCAAATACATATTGCTCCATAAGCGGAGTTGCACCCATACCATTTACAAGCACGACGAGCTTATCACCAGCCGCAAAATGATGCTCATTATCGATACGTTCGAGCAGTTGTTTCGCTAAATCTTGAGAGGGCATAATCTTTTCACGGCTGAATCCCGGTTCCCCGTGAATCCCAATCCCAAGCTCAATTTCATCCGGCCCAAGCTCGAATCCGGGATGCCCGACCTCAGGAACCGTACAAGGCGACAGCGCCACCCCGATCGTCTTAATGGAAGCGGTTACTTTTTCGCCCAGCGCTTTAAGCTCCTCAAGACTTGCTCCGGCTTCTGCCGCTGCTCCGACAATCTTGTGTACAAGCACTGTCCCAGCAACCCCGCGCCGTCCAGTCGTAAACGTACTGTCTTCCACCGCGATATCATCATTGACAATAATTTGTTCTACTTGAATATCATCCATTTCCGCGAGTTCCTTCGCCATATCAAAGTTCATCACATCGCCGGTATAATTTTTGACAATTAAAAGTACTCCTTTGCCTTGATCGGCAGCCTTAATCCCTGCGTGAATTTGATCTGGCGTTGGGGAAGTAAAAACATCTCCGCAAACTGCCGCAGAAAGCATTCCATTTCCAACATAGCCAGCATGAGCCGGTTCATGACCCGATCCGCCGCCGCTCACGAGCCCGACTTTTCCGGGACGCTTATCGACACGAGCGAGAACACGAGTATCCGGAACACGTTCAACCAGATCAGGATGCGACTTTGCGAGACCTTCCACCATTTGTTCAACAACTTGATCAGCAGCATTGATAATTTTTTTCATCAGCCCTACTCCTCCTTAGAATGAACATACATTACACTAGGAAATTCCCGAACTGAGTGTCATTGAAACGTTTTTTTTTGAAATTGCTTTCATAGTTCGTTTTAAGCGCTTGAAGTGGTACAATGAGGAAGGAAAAGGGAGGCCTTGTCATGGAGAAACAAACAAAAGCGCCGCTACTTGAAGCCATCGAAAAACACGTCGCACAAAACCCAGTATCGCTTCATGTACCCGGACATAAGAACGGCTTGCTTTATGCGGGCAAATGGCAGGAAATATTAAAATACGACCTAACAGAAATCAGTGGAATGGATGATCTGCATCACCCAGAAAGTGTGATTCTTGAAGCAAAAGAGTTGCTGCGAGAAGCTTACGGAGCAGAAGAAAGTTTTTTTTCTTGTAGGAGGTTCAACAAGCGGCAACTTAGCGATGATTCTTGCTGCTGTGACTCGCGGTGACAAAGTTGTTGTGGCACGAGACGCGCATAAGTCAGTTATCCACGGACTCGAATTAGCTGGAGCCGAACCGATTTTTCTTGAAGCGCGGCTTGATCCAGAAACCGGAACCGCATCTGGGATTGACCCTGTTTTGCTCGAACAAGTGTTACGCGAAAATGAAAATGTTCGGGCAGTAATCGTGACCTATCCAAGCTACTACGGAACGACTTTTCAGCTCGATCGAATCGTGGCACTTGCCCATCAATTTGGCGCCTTTGCCCTCGTTGATGAAGCACATGGCGCGCACTTTATCGCAAGCGATGAATTCCCGCGCGAAGCACTTCGCGCGGGGGCAGATGCGGTTGTGCAGTCGGCGCATAAGACTCTTCCGGCACTCACGATGGGCGCTTACTTACATATCAACAATAAGAAACTAGCGCATGTGCGTCACTACCTTGAGATGCTGCAATCGAGTAGCCCATCTTACCTCGTGATGGCATCGCTTGATGTGGCAAGGCGCTATGTGGCGCTCTATTCGGATGAAGATTTCAAAGCATTTTGGAAGATGCGTGCGAAGTGGCTACGTTTTTTGGAGAAACAAGAGCTTTCGCTTATCTTGCCGGATGATCCTTTGAAGCTGATCGTGCGGAAAACGGGTTATTCCGGATACGCTATCGCGAGCGAGCTTGAAAAATTTGGATTCTATCCCGAACTCGCGGATGCCCGCCAAGTGCTTTTGATCTTGCCGCTGATGGCGAAGGGAATGGACTTTGCACCAATCGGGAAGATACGCTGGCACAAGCCCGAGCAAGCGGAAATGGAAATGCCGAACTTGGCCGTCCCGCGCGTATCGAAACTTGCGATTTCCTATCAAGATATGGCGGCGCGGGAGACGGGGTTTGTGCCGCTTGGCGAAGCAGCGGGAGCTGTCGCGGCAGAAAATGTGGCGCTCTATCCGCCTGGAATTCCTGGTGTATTAAGGGGAGAAAAGTTATCTGAAAGGGAGATTTTGTATTTGAAGCAAGTTCAAAGCAGACATTTCCACGGGGGGAAAAGGTTAAAAGAAGGTTTTATCGAAGTCTTTTTATGATATAATCGGGTGTGGATATTGATGAAGGAGTGGAAGGAATGGCGATTTTCATCAGTCTTGAAGGGCCGGATGGTTCAGGGAAGACTACAGCACTCGCGCTTTTGATCGAGAAAATGGAAGCGGCGGGGCTTGATTTTATTAAAACACGCGAACCGGGCGGCAGTCCGATTTCTGAGAAGGTGCGAGATATTGTACTCGGTATCGGCAATGAAGAAATGGACCCGCGTACAGAAACGCTTTTGATAGCGGGGGCTCGCAGGCAGCATGTGGTTGAAAAAATTCGTCCTGCGCTTGAAGCAGGTCAACATGTTCTTTGCGACCGATTTGTGGACAGCTCGCTTGCCTATCAGGGTGCTGGGCGCGGCATCGGCATCAAGGAAGTGCTTGACATCAATTTGTTCGCCATCGAGGACACGTTTCCGGATAAAACGTATTATCTTGATGTGCCGGCTGAGATTGGTCTTGCACGGATTGCGGCGAATAAGGGACGCGAAGTTAATCGGCTCGACAAAGAAGATGTCAGCTTCCATGATAAGGTACAGCAAGGATACGAAGAAATTATCGCGATGTTCCCTGATCGCTTCGTGCGGGTTGATGGTACGCGGTCACCGGAGGAGATCACGGATACTATCTTAATGGATATTTTGGACACGATAGCTGACACGGAATGAAAGCATTGTGAAAAAGTGGGTGCAAATTAGTAAGGAAATAATGTGATGTTTTGCTATAATAGGGAAAAGGTACTTTTGAAGGGGATGATAGAAATGAAACTGATTTTCGCAATTGTGCAAGATCAAGACAGCAATCGACTTTCAGATGCACTGATGAAGGATAATTTTGGAGCAACAAAGCTTGCAACAACGGGTGGATTTTTGAAAGCTGGGAATACAACGTTTATTATCGGGGTGGAAGATGAGCGTGTGGACGATGCCTTAGATATTATTCGTGATAATTGCAAAGCTCGCGAACAAATGATGACTCCTTCTGCTTCGCTTGGTGTAACAGTTGACACCTACGTACCTTACCCAATTGAGGTACAAGTAGGCGGTGCAACGGTTTTCGTGATGCCAGTAGAAAGTTTCCATCATTTTTAAATTGGAAATTTTGTAAAATATGATAAAAAAAATGGAAAACTTGACAAAAAAATATTTTTGTCAAGTTTTTTTATGTGACTATTTCGTGACAATTTTAAAAAAAAGATAGAAGATAAAGCTCTGAAAGGCTATTTTTTTACAAAATTCTCATGGTATAATAAAGGTGCTTACAAGGAACAGTGTAATAATACTGTTTTTTTATCATCGCAAGTAAATCTTTTAGATTCCATTTCTAATAGAAGATAGTAAATTCAGTCCTCTCAGTAATCTATGCTAAAAAAGTAATAGAATCCTCATACTATTCTAAAAATAATAAATTAAACTCTATTTTTAAGGCAGCGTGGTATCGGATTTATTAAGAAAATGGCAACAGAATTACTTGGTGAGGTAAGCACTATCTTATTTCAAAGTGAGGTGAGAATTTGAGTAAAAGGACAATCTCTTATTGCTTTTTAATCGGCTGCTTTGTTTTGATATTGGGACTCGCCCTTCCGCTTGGAACAAATGGGATTAGTGGACTTCTAGACCGAGCGTATGCCTCAAAAAAAAATCACATTAGCTTCTGAAAAGGAGTACGCGTTTCAAAACGAAACTTTTCAGCTGACGGTCAGCGATGAAGAACTAGCAGATGAAGAAGAGCTTAAAATGGTACTTCCTGAAGATGTTGCTTTCTTAAGTGAAGAGACTTCACGTGAAAATGAAAGTGAAGCTGTCACATTTGATGAAACTACGAACGAATTGACAATTCCAGCTAAAGCATTCAAGGGAGACAAGGCTAATCTTTTCTTTAAATCAGAAAAAATCGGTACGTATGATTTAGTTTTATCGAAAGAATCTACTGAAGAAACTGTTTATTCCAACTCTCTGAAGTTTATGGTTATTGAACGAGAGGAAGCGGTCACTTCGGAAGAGGATCAGCCAACTACAGAAATAGTTAATGAAGAGAAGCAAAATGATGGTCAGTCTGTGAAACAAAAGGAATCTATCCTGACAAAAGCTGCCCGTGTAGGAACAACGGCTTATGTAACGAATGCAGATGAATTGGAAGAAGCGATGAAAGATGCCAATATCGGCGAGATCGTCGTGATGAATGATTTTGCTTTTACGCAATATACGAGTACAGCAGCGGGTGAGGCCAACTTGGTTGTACCGGCGCGAGATTTACTTGTTCGCGGCAATACACCTGATATAAAAGTCGATTTTAGACGGCGTGGCTATAGGATGAATTTCAGTACAACGACAGTTAATTTAGAAGTTCGAGATATCGCTATATACGGGCAAAACTACTGGGGCCCATTTCGCTTATCCGGTAATGTATCGGCAAAGTCTCAATATGTCATTGATAATATGACTTACATCGGAGCCCAGTATACGTACTCTATTGAAGCAGATATGACCATTAAAGGAACGATCGTCAATCGTTCTGTGAATTCATACACAAGCCCGATTGACGGTAAAATTTATAACGCGCAGGCAAATCAGTCTAATCTTGAGATTACGAATATCATCTTTAAAGCAGGTTCAAGTTACACTGGAACGACGGAAAACGGAACGGTTCTACGACTTGGTACAGGTGGGGCAACAGGAAGTGCAATCGTTGAAGAAGGTGCGAAACTTAATCTTGAGGGCGGCGGAAACGGGCTTTCAGGAGAAGGCGCTTGGACTAATATTGAAATGAATGGAAATCTCATCGTTAACAAAAATGCGGAAGTGAAAATTACTTCCCCAGACAATTCAACTCGTGGCGGAATTTCGATGGGATCGAACTCCAAAGTGGAACTCCTTGATGGGGCGACGCTTAGCATGGAAATGAATGGACCGTTTACAGATGCTTACGATAAAAACCCTATTGTTGTTGGAACGGGCGGCGAATTCACTGTTGCGAGTGGAGCGAAACTATCGATTGTAGCGAATAATCAAGGAACAAGTACAGGGAGTCTTGTGAAGACGGGATCAAAAAGTAAGTTTGAAATCGGAAGAAAAGGGAGCTTCCATCTTTCTACAGATGGTACAGCTGCTAAAAATTTGGTCTCAATCGGGGCAACCTCAACATTTAATTTTGCAGATGCAGAAGAAATTGATTTAGATGCAAGAAGAAATACACATGCCAATACGCGTCTTATCTATATGACAACGAACGGAACATTTACAGCGTCTATTCAGCGTGTGAAGGCATGGTTGGTAGCGGATGCAGCAGTCGAGAAACCTTCGTATGATTGGTATCCAATGTACGATATGTCAGTTATTTATGCAAATGGAAATGTGACATCAGCGACTGGCGGAAGTATTTTGAATGAAACGGCAAAAGATTTTGGAGACTTTTATCGAACGCAAAACTTTAAACGTGTGCTGTTTGAATGGATACCAGATGTAGATGTAACAATTAATAACCTGACGGATAAACAATCTGATCAAAATAGTCATGTTATTAGGGGGATTTCAAATCCAGGTGCATGGATTTATTTAACAGGTGATAGTGCAATTCCAGAAGGAACAATCGATGCACAAGCAGAATCAGATACGAAGAAATACCATGTGAAAGCTGATGATGTAACTGGGGAATATGCTTTCACACTTCCTGATGGAGAATATCTAACGGGGGGAAACAAAGTCGTTGCCTATGCTTATTTAGATGGTAAAAGTCATGTGGTTGAATCGACTGTAGTAGATGAAACAGCGCCTGATAAACCAACCTTAGATGCGATCAAGGATGTTGATGCTGTTATTACTGGATCAGCGGAAGCGAATAGCACAGTAACGATTCATCGTGCAGATGATGACACTGTTTTTGAAACGGTAACAGCAGGAGCTGATGGCAAGTACACTGTCACACTATCGGATACACAAAAACCGCTTGAGCCTTACATCAGTTATTATGCAGTTTCAACGGATGCGGCATCAAATATTAGTGAAAAATCAGATGTGCAGACAGTGAGCGACACAACGGCACCAAGTGCTAATCCTAAGACCCAAATCGTTGAAATTAACTCATCATTTGAGACGGATCCGCGAGCATTATTGACGGATCTTAAGGACAATGCAGGAACAGATGATACGAATTTGACGCTTGTGTTTACCAAAAATCCAAGAATGGATAAAGTGGGTTATTCAACTGCTGAGATTATGATTACAGATAAAGCTGGAAACTCTACAGTGGTTATCATTCCGGTTTTTGTAGAAGATGACAGTTCATCTCTTTCAGATACTGTTTTACTTCGTTCGGAAGGATTTTTTGCAGCAGAAAGTGAAGTGCCAACAGATGAGGCGGAACTTGATAAGTTCATTATCGAGCGATCGCTTGCACAAGCTTGGGAAATTCCAAGTGGAGTTGATATTACAGATGAAATTATAGTTACAAACCGAGGCGGGCTAACAAATAGCGCAAATCTTTATGATGAAATCGAAATTCAAATCCGTGATGTGAAAGCGAAGATTGTTGTGGTTGTTATGCCTGGGACGTTAAGCATCAAACAGATTCCCGATGATATTTCATTTGGCACGCAAAAAATTCGTTCTTATGAACAGCGTATCAAGCCTGAAAGTGCTACGAAGGTGATTGTCGAGGATCAGCGTGCTGATCGGCAAGGATGGAAACTGACGGCTACCTTGGATGCGCCGTATACAACGACTGAGAGTGACACACTAGAAGACAGCTTGGTAATCGCAACGAAAAATGGTGATGGAACAACGCGCTATCTGCCGATCAATGACCAAGGAACCACTCCGGTTTTTGAAAAAGAAACTGCGAGCCTTGGAACGACAGAGGTTGATTTAAATCCGACCGGCGATCTGGGATTGATGCTTGACCTTTTACCAGGAAATATCAGAAGCGGCAGAAGCTATCAGACAAAGATTGTCTGGACGCTTGAAAACTCGCCATGAAAAGGGGTTTGGTGATGAAAAAGTTTTTACTAACCAGCCTGCTCGTATTGGCCATGTTTCTGAGTTTGTTTCCGCAAAAAATGATTCAGGCGTCAAGCTACGATTCACAAGTCGGTTTAACGCTGACGGGTGAACAAAAGGAACCAAAGCCTAGTCAAAACCCTCCTAATGTTCATAAACCTCAGCCGATTGAAGACCCAAATGCAGATGACAAAGTGAAACAGTCTGGCATATTACCACACACAGGCGATCAGTCAGAACTACTTTATCCGCTATGCGGGGCTGTTCTTTTAACAGGATTAATTGCTTTCTGGCTGCTGAAAAGAAAAAAACGCAAACACTCCAAAGCAAAGGTCGGAGCCATGTTAGCAGTTATCTTAGCAATATCGCTTTTTCCGATTAGTGAAAAAGTGGCAGCTAAAAGCAGTACTTCTTCAAAGGCAGATATCTATTATGCTAGCAATTTTGACAGCACTAATCCGGTTGATCCGAATGACCCAGGTAATGAAGTTGTACCGCATTCAGATCAGCCGATTATGCCGGGGACACCTGGCCCGCTAAGTATTGATTTTGCATCGAACATTCAATTTGGCAAGCATGAAATCAGCGGAAAGACGGAAACTTATTTTGCAGAACTGACCAGCGTTACTGTTAAAAAGACAGGCATCACAAAAAAAGTTCCCAACTATGTTCAAGTGACAGATAATCGTGGAACATTAAGCGGCTATCGCCTGACAGTGAAGCAAAATGGTCAATTAAAGAGCGGCTCAAATGTATTAAAAGGGGCTGAAATCAAGTTTTTAAATAGCACGTTAAAAAGTGCCGGTAGCAAGAAGTATCCACAAAGTGTAAATGTGATCGCACTTGATCCAAATGGTGATAGTTCAAGCGATGTCATTATCGCAAAGTTTGGAACAGGTCCGGGAACATGGGTCAACGCATTCGGGGGGACAGATGCACAGGCACGAAAAAGTGTACAGGTAGTACTTCCAAATGAAACGAAGAAAGTGGCAGGCAACTACACGACTTCGTTAACTTGGGAATTAATAGATTCACCATACTAATATAATTAAGGGAGATATTGAAATGAACAAAACATTTAAAATTACAGCACTAGGTTTAGTAACAATTTTAGGAGTATCAGGCATGAGCACAACAGCTTTAGCGGCTGATGGCGGCTCGACAACTTCAAAAGGAGATATCATTTTCGAAACGAATACAGATCCAACTGGACCAAAAGATCCGGATACGGATAAGCCGATCAATCCAACAGATCCTGATACACCGACTCCAACGGCTGGACCATTAAGTATTGATTATGTTTCGACGCTTCACTTCGGAACACAAAAAATCTCGGGTAACAACGAGGTTTACTATGCAGAGCTCGATAAACTTGAAGAAATTCCATCGGGAACAATCGTTAACAAACCGAACTACATCCAAATCACGGATAATCGCGGTTCGAATGCTGGCTGGAAGCTGACTGTTGTTCAAGATGCTCAATTTAAAAACGGTGCAAGTGAACTTACTGGTGCAATTCTTAAACTTGAGAACCCAACAATGAAATCAAGCAAAAAAACAGCTGGTAATACACCAACTGCAAGCGCAATTACACTAACTCCAGACGGAACAACTTCTTCTGATGCAATTGTGGCGCAAGACCAACAAGGTATGGGTACTTGGTTTGATACTTTTGGTGCTGATGAAACGGCAGGCGCAACTAGTATCTCACTAACAGTACCAGGGGATACTGCGAAAGTAGCTGGAAAATATGTAACAACTCTAACTTGGACTCTTGCAGATACACCTGACTGATTAAAAGGAGCTTTTAAGTATGAAGGCGGGAAAATTTTTCACACTGGCAATGCTTGCGATGATGTTTTTCTTTGCCGGCACTCAGACAGTTTTGGCAGCGGGAGACAGCAGTGACTCGAGCGTTCAATTTGTTGGTGATGATGATGGAACGACGCAGCCAGTAAACCCTGTCGATCCAACTGAAGAAGTAAATCCAACAGATCCTGTTACACCAACATCTGGGGCCTTGCGAATTGATTTTGCTTCAAACATTTCGTTTGGTACGCAAAAGATTTACGGGAAAGATACCACTTATCATCCGCTTTATACGCAAGTTAAGCCAGTTTCAGATGGTACGATCACTAAATATGTTCCTCAGTATGTGCAGATTACAGATAATACGGGTTTAAATCAAGGTTGGGAACTCATGGTAAGCGGTACGGAATTTAAAAGTACATCAGACAAGGTTTTAACCGGTGCAGAATTGATCTTAAGCGGCACAACTGTGAATTCAAAAATGGATCAAAAATTTAAACCTAGCCTAATCAACTCGCGGGTTGCAATCGGATCAACTCCAGAATCGGTTGTTACAGCTTCAGCGAATGAGGGGATGTCAGTTTGGACAGTAGCATTTGGAGATGCAGAAGGACTTAACAGCAGTTCTTTCAACTCTAATATTTCGCTTCATGTTCCAGCTGAAACGGTTAAGGTGGCGGGAGAAACTTATACGTCAACGCTAACGTGGACGCTTAGTTCGGCGCCTTAAGCCGATGTTTTAGCAGATGGGCTGCGGGGATGAAAACAAATTTTTGTCCCCGCACCTATTTTATGTGTGGAAGGAGATTCAATATGAAGAAAAGATGGCTCATACTCCCATTCTTTTTGATGAGTATGTTAATTATTTTACTAGTACCAACAACAGCAAAAGCTGGAACTTCGATGGGATTCTCGGTCATTTCGAATATTCCTGAGAATCAAATTGATAAGACGAAAACTTACTTTGACTTGCAGATGGAGCCAGGTCAGGTTCAAGAACTTGAAGTAGTAGTTACAAATTCGCAAAATCAAGATATTATTATTGAAAACAACGCCAACACAGCGATAACAAATGATAATGGAATTGTCGACTATAGCCGGACAAATCCAAAATTCGATAAAACGTTGAAATACCCATTTTCAAAAATTGCAGAAGTCGAAGAAACCACTACGATTCCTGCTAAAAGCCAAAAAAGTATTAAGATTAAGGTGACGATGCCAAAAGAGTTCTTTGACGGAATCATTCTTGGCGGACTTCATTTTAAGGAAAAAGAAGATGACAAAAAAGCAGACGAAGCGAATAAAGGGGTTCAAATTGAAAACCGCTATGCTTATGTGATTGGCGTCATGCTACGTGAAACAGATAAAGAGGTTGCACCAGACATGAAGCTAAATGCGATCACACCTTCGCAAGTTAATTACCGTAATGTTTTGAAGGCAAACTTGCAAAACACGGAACAAACGATGATTAAAGATTTGAAGGTTGAGGCGTCAGTTACAAAAAAAAGGCAGTAGCAAAGTGCTGCATCAAGCGAAAAAAGATAACATGCGGATGGCACCAAATTCCAATTTCAATTTTGGGATTAACTGGGATAACCAAGAGTTCAAGCCCGGAAAGTACACGTTGAAATTAACGGCATGGGGCAGCGGCAAGAAATGGACATTTACGAAGGATTTTGAAATTAAAAAAGATGAAGCAGATAAGCTGAATGATAAGGCAGTTGAACTAGAGAAAGATTACACAATGTGGTACATTATTGGCGGGATTGCTTTACTCGTAGTGCTCTTAATCCTTGTATTCTTACTTGGAAGAAAATCACGCAAGAAAAATGAAGATCGTGAATAAATCAAAAGAAACCCCTTGAAGTCATTTAGAACCTCCAAGGGGTTTTCTGTTCAGTTTATTTTATGCGCAACTTTTGACCAACGTAAATGGTATTGCTTGTTAGGTTGTTTAATGCTTTAAGACTCGCAACAGATGTGCCGTTTCGAGATGAAACACCCCATAACGTATCGCCTTTTTTAACGGTATAGTAAGAGGCTTGGCTACTGTCGCCGGGATTTGGAGCAGGTGCAGTATTTCCGGCAGAGACTTTTAACGTTTGACCTGGGTGAATCAAATCGGACTTCAAGCCGTTCCAAGTTTTCAAGTTGGCAATGGAAACACCGAATTTGTTTGAAATACGCCACAACGAATCACCGGCAACAACTTGATAAGTTTGCGCAGCAGAAGAACCGCCAGAATTTCCAGAACCGCTTCCAGAGTTTGATCCACCAGAAGGAGGCGGGGTCAGGGTTGGCCCTTTTTTTACGATCAGCTTTTGACCGACGTAAATAGTATCCGAACTTAGGTTGTTCATCGATTTAAGTGTGGCAACGGAAACACCGTAACGCGTTGCAATGCGCCATAATGTGTCACCCTTCACAACAGTATAATATGTATTGGCAGAGGAGCCGGAACCAGGTACTGAACCGCTTCCTGGAGTGTCGAATTGAGTAAGGTTGTATGTTTTGATCAAATTATTGAGCTTGACCGAATAGCTTGTATCGGTTGCATAAGTTCCCGTTAACGCCTTAGTGGCATCCAAATATGATTTTGTGTTGCTTTTCCAAACGCCTGCATAATAGTTTGAGTTCCAAGAAGGTCCGCCTTTAATGACACGGGCATAATCTTCAAGCGATTGGTGGTAGGTTGGATACTTTCGGAAATAAGCATTGACTAAATAAAGATTTCCTTTTCCGTCATCCTCATAGGTTTGTTTCAATACCGATTGCCCATTGTACGAACCTTTAATGCCAAATAGGTTGAAGTTTGGTGCAGAGCCTAACATGCTCGTTCCATAGGCGCTTTCAAGGATTGCTTGCGCTATCATAACAGAGGCGTATAAGTCATTTGCTCCGGCAATTTGGGATGCGCTGTTGCTGATTTGGTTAATAAAACCTTGAACAGTTGCGTTTGAACGCATGGTTGTTTTTTTCGACATTGCTGTATGTAGCTGCTGCGGAATAGCTAGACAAGGGCTTAGCGACAGAAGACGCTTCCACATTTTTTGCTTGATTTCCCGCGGGTTTTGCAAGGACCTTATCCCCTTGATCCTGATTGTTCGATGCGATTTCATCTGCACTCGCCGGCGTAGCATAAGCAGGGACGATAACTGTACTCGCTGCTGCTGTAAAACTTGCCAATTTAACTCCTTTTTTTAGCACACTTCTCTTAGGCGATTGTTTTTCATGGTGTTTTGCGGCTTCGATTCTCTCTTTTCTACTTAAATTCACGATCGCTCACCTCTTTTTTTAAATTATTTTCACAGATATCATCATCTTCTCCATTATTGCATGTTTCTAACGACTTTGCTATGTCGAAAATGTTACAATTCATTATCATACATAATAATTCATAAATTTGCCACACTTGTTTGCTAAAATGTGAAATATAACGGCTTGAACTATAGGTATTGCTCTGTTATACTGTTTTTAAGTAAGTACTTGCTTTATGCGGTGAGAGGAGCGGAAGAGTGATTACGAATGAATCGATAATGGAAGCTACGCTTGAGATGGTGGCAAAAAATGGTATTAAAGCTTCGACGACACGTCAACTTGCCGAAGCGGCAGGCATCAATGAGGCGACGATTTTCAAGAAATTCAAAAACAAAGATAACTTGATTCACATGACGCTGGAATTTCAGTTTGAGATGATCAAAACAGAGATTGACGAATTTTTTGCTAAAGAAATGACTGAAAGCCGACTTTTCCTTCGTGAAGTAAGTCAGTTCATTTTAGAATTATACGATAGATATCGAGCGTTCATGGTAATATCTGTCAAAGAAATGGGTAGCAAAGATATGGAATTTATCAATCCGACAGTTGTGGAGTATTTATACGAACAAGTAAATGCGAAGATTAAAACGTTTATGGATGAAAAAGTTCAGCCCGAGCAGTCTGAAACCGTGGCACTTGTTTTAAACAGTGTGATTCTCTTGACGATGGTGGAGCGCGTGAACGATGATGTCTATGACCGCCCGCCGAAAATCACAATTAACGCAGAACTACTCGCCAATTTACTTGGGAAATTAATTAAAGAATAATAAACAAGCCAACCCTCAGTTTTCCATCTGAGGGTTGGCTTGTTTTAATTTATCTACTTAATGTTAGAGCACTGTGCAAGGCTTAACATTTTAAAGCATTGCAGCACTTCTTTGATTGTATGCTATACTTGGAAATGTAAAAATAGAATACAACAAAGAGGTGAGTGTGCAGCGTGAAAGAGGTTGATTATAAGGAAGATGATTTTGATCGTGCGCATGACAGCATTGGGAACTTGATCGGGAAAGGTGTTTGGGGCAAAGGTGCGATTGATGAGCTGAAGAAGGTATCGGAGAACTTGGATGAAGCGGAGGAAGACATTCGGAACTTGGATTATGATGGAGCGATTTCATTCAGTCATAAAAGTTCAGAGAAAGAACTGCAAGAGCTGTTTGAGGATTTTGACGTGCTGCACCAGTTTTCTGGGCGGGTGGATGAACTTGTTCATACGAAAATGGATCGGCCGTTTTTTGAAGATCTAGATCGGTTTGTGGAAGGCATGCGGAACTTGGATGCCTCTAAGTTTACGACGACAAATCGGATTGGGGCGACGAAGACGGAAACGGTTTTTGTGAATAGCTATACGCAGGAACAGCGGGAAGTACCCAAAACAGAAGTGACGATGGATGATCTGTTTAGCGGGAGTAATGTGTACGCCGATCAGTTGAAAAACCAGTTTCAGGCATGGAAGAAGTTGAATCCGGATGAGGCGGTTTCAGAGAACGATTTTCGAGCGGCGATGCTGAATACGCGCGCGTTTGCGTATACGTCGATTCAGGATGAACAGCAGAAAAAGGAGTTTTGGGTGAATGTTGCGGCGACGGTCGCGATCGTCGGGGTTGCGATTTTT
>NZ_AODF01000034.1 GCF_000525875.1 Listeria floridensis FSL S10-1187
ACGGATTCATCTTCTTGTGGACGGAGAACTTGTGAAAAGTTTAGTCTTTCTTTCTGAGAAAAACCAAATTGTGGAAACGGATCATGTGCATCAAACGGTCAATACCAGCAAACGGATTAATGAGCAAGTGGCCTTTGATGTGCCTGTAGAACCACCGAAGACCTTTAGCTTTGATCAGTTAACCGATCTGATTGTGGATCCTGAAAGCGAGGTAGAGGTCCAAGCGTTTGATGCTGGATTTATCGAACGTGGAAGTTTACCGGTTCCGATTGATCCAAACTATGATACGACCCTTGAATTGGTGAACTTGCGAAATGCAAGTATGCCACTCAATCAATATCGTATTGAAGTGAAGGCGGGGACGGCGATTGATAAGGTGCGGATTGCATACGCCACAGCGCCAGGAGGGTATCCACGTCAATTTGTGCAAGACTTGACAGCAGAAGAAGACGGACGTTATGTGATCTGGATGAAAGATCTGCCTAATTTTGATCAAATGGCCGTCGGACAGACTGTTCAAATCTATGGCGTGAGTAGTTGGAATAAGCATCAAACGATTGAAGAAAGTATCAAGGAAGTAACCTTAACGGATCGTATTTCAAACGAGATCGTACTCACCTCACCTCCTTTTGTGGTGGGCACATCCAGAGTGATTGCAGGAACGAAAGGAGCGGATGTCGTTAAAGTTCGTTTTTGGGTGAATGGAGAAGTGAAAACGCAAGCGCGAGATGTAGGCGTGGATGGCTTTACGCTTCCGAATGCCGGAAACTTCATTCAATCGTTGACTGATGAGGTGGAGCTGGTCGCGGTTAATAGCCAGTTTCAAATTATCAATCGTCTCTCTGTCCAACTGCAAAGTCAGTAAACTAGATAGAAAAGGTTCTTTCAGATAGCAGATGGAATACAAAACCAGATGGAACGGGACCGAAATTTTACCTGGAACTAACTGGATGACCCAGTTAGATACTATATCGTATGCGCAGTGGCAAAACAATACAATCATTCTAGATCTACAACCAGAACCCAGGCTAATCTCTCAACCTTTCCCAGTTAATCCGGAACTAGGAGTCGGTGTTTGTAGATGAGGCAGTTTAGTAACTAAAAGGAAAGTGTCCATTTTTTCGAACAGTAGGAGGCCATTGCAAGAAACGATGCTCAACTTTGTTTCTTTGTAAGAATCTTTGGTTTGCGTTTTTTGGATATGGTCTATTACAAATTTATAAAAATAAAGAGATGGATAAAGTGAATCTGATACAATAGTTATTCATTAAATACTATGTAAAAGTATTGTTAAAGGGTAAGCCAAAACTATGGTCAAAAAAAAGCCTGTAGCACAGTTGCTACAGGCTTTTAAAAAAATTAACTTCCTATATCAATTTCAAATTTCTAAAATATAAATGCTTTTTCATAGATCTAATATAAAATCTTTTGATTTATTTGTACGGAACTTCAGAATACAATATCCTCTCATTTATATTTTCTTTTTAAGACAGTATTATTTTTTTTAGTTAACGTGTTAAGCATCTTCTCTTGTGGAATATTACTATCTTTATCAGACTCATCTTTTAAAACGGTAAGTACATTGAGAAAATCTTTATCTTGTAAAGGAATAATTAAATTTTTATTATCCTTATAGTAATCAGAACATCGCTTAAAAAGAGTGGCTTCATCTTCACAGTCTCTGAATATCATAAATCCCATTTTCCCACGATTAAGGGAGAAACGTCCATTTAATTGATCAAGTTCTGGATTTGCAATATCTTTTGAATAGTTTTTGCACTCTACAAAAATATAACTTGAAGAGATGTCCTTTACTGTAGAAAGATTAAAGAAATATCCACTTTCCGCTGCATTATCGAATGTCAAGTCAATACGTTTCCTACCCTCATGAATTTCCTTTTCTTTAACAGGATTCATCAGATTGGGATAAAAAAGGAACGTCATGGTCGCAATAATATGTTCATGGAACTTATTAGCGTCATTCGTGCCTTTTTTAATTTTCCCAAATCCATCTATTAGGCTATCTATAATCTGTAAATAGAAATCATCAGTATAATCTTCGAGAATTTCTTCATTTGTTAAAGGCCTAATTTTATTTTTTGCATTCGATTTAAAGTCTTCGTAAAATTGAGGGTGCTCTGCGGTAAAGCCCCTTAAAAATCTTTTTTTATATGCTCCATACTTAGAGGACACTTCTTCCTTACGTACGCTTCGCTTTATACTACCATTTTTCAGCTTGCTTACATTTACTAGACTGGTGTTCATTCGAAGTTCTTCGCTTACAAGAAAATTTAATACAAAATGCCTAGCATATTTAGAAGAATCATAAACATAACCACGTTTTCTACATACGATTGACTTAGGAATCAATAAGATTGGCTTATCATTCACTACAAGCATATCTTCATGGCTACTAATCCAAGATTTAGAACGTATATCCCAATATTCTCTAGTAGCTATAGATTTCATAAGTTCAATACCATGCAGATCACATTGATCTTGAGTATATTCAATTAAATGTTTTCTAATTACATTAGTAGTCAAGTCAGAGATTTTGTCATGGGAAATATTATCAACAAATATTTTTATATCATTAACGTGTGAAATTAAGCCACTGTCCATAGCACCGCTGTCTAGAATATATTGGAATAATTTTGTAGCGTCATCATTTCCAAGACTCTTTCCTTTTGTCCCTGACTTTGAAAGACCTAAGCAGGTTTCGTGTGGTTCGGAAAACCTAAAATTTTGTCTAGCTTCGTCTATTCGATTATTTTCGAATAGGCTTAGCATATACTGAAAGAAATTTTCAAGTGTTCTATGGGCTGATATGGACCATCTATCTGATCTTATCGAAAGAAAATAGGGGTCTAAAAATAGAGGCATATCATTTTCAGTATCGATATCCACAAAATCCAATTCATTTTGTTTTCGTTTTAAATTATATATCTCACTAATTTTCATAAACATCCTCATTTCTCAAATTATTTAGTATATAGTGCGCTCATAAATTGCTTTTCTGCTTGTTGCGCATCATATTGGAGCACATGGAAATATGTTATTTATCAAAATCAAGCCGTTTTATTACAAACGTATAAAATCTGACTTTGCTATATTTCCCCTATTTTATAGGATTAACATCTGAAGACGGATTTTTTGTTGCCCTTTTCATTGTATAGTAGAGACAATGCATTCGAAGAAAAAAGTAGAAAACTGGAATCAGTGCTGAAAAAATATATAATATTTCGATTTTATTTGTTTTAGAATCCCAAAATACTAACAAAATAAAAGTTATGAGAAATATTAATGTCAGTATCAATGACCAGGGCATACGATTTTTATAAAAACTAGTATTATAAATATTGTGCAAAGAAGTATAAGGATTTTTCTTCTATTAGAAATTCTCGAGGTGTTTCTTTTATACTATGGTAATGGTCAGAAAATAGAGGCACTATAATCCATTCTTTTGTTTCTATGATTTGGATAAGAAAAGAATCTTTAGTAAGCCCTTTTTTGATCCTTCCTCTTATTTGATTTTCATTATTAGCAAATGTTATCTCTAGTTCAATAGATGTGCTACTCAAAAAGTAATTATGTACCCATATAGTTGAGGGAACAGTAGAAAATCCTATCACTAAAGATAAGGCAACTGGAAAAGCGATAGGTTGCTCTGGTTTTTCTTTGTTGAACAACAATATTAAAAGTGAAGAAGTTATAAAAAAAAATAAGTATTGTTAAAAATTATAGATTTAAGTAGACAGGTAACAAATTTGTCCATATCAAACTTTAAAGCGGTTTCAACGGTAGTATTATAAATGAGTCTAACAAAGTATCTAAAAGATAAATACAGATTCCCGCTACTAAAGTAGCAATTACAGAGAAAGCGATAGTTGTCATGTAATCATTCTCCTTTTTATATATCGTATAAAAATCTGAAAGCAAAGTCAAAAATAAAACAAATTATTTGAGTTAGGAAAAAAAGTCCAAAATTTATAAATTCTGGACTTTTTTAGTGCCAACGAAAGAATGCGGGTTTTCGGAATGGAAAATGCTTGATTTTCGTCTAGATTATAGTCTATAATACAAAGTGTAGATTATTAAATAATTTAGACCGTCTGGACGTGAAAATATGAAATTAGGATATGCAAGAGTTTCAACTGTTGGCCAAGATTTAAAAACACAAGTTGAAAAATTAAAAATGGAAGGCATTCAAGACGATTATTTGTTCATTGAGAAAAAAACGGGGACGACCACGCGAAATCGGGAAGAGCTAGAAAAAATTATCAAACAATCGAGATCCGGTGATCATGTGTATGTGACCAAAATTGATCGGCTTGCTCGTTCGATTATCGATTTGAATAATATTATGCAGCGTTTTAAAGAAAAAAGGGTGAGTGTGACGTTCCTGGACAACAACATGACTTTCGGGGCAGATACGGAAAATGATGCGATGCAGCGCTTGTTGTTTAATGTATTGGGTTCCTTTGCAGAATTCGAACGGGATATGATTGTGAACCGAACAGGGGAAGGCCGGATACGCGCAATGCAAGCCGGGAAAAAACTTGGCCGTCGTGGCCAACCAGAAGAGCAAGTGCAGCGAGCGGTAATTTTGTGGAAGAACAGAAGTGAAAATGGATTGGCTATTTCGGATATTATTAAAATGACAGGAGTGCCCAAATCTACGTTGTATAAAAAAATCCGCGAGGTAATATAGAAAAATACAAATATCAGTTTAGATTAAGATTATGTATGGCATAAAATCAAGCGTAAGAATGAAGTGACTGTTGGAGAATTGTTTAGTATAATTAAGGTTAAATTAGTAGAAAAGAGGTGTATGATGTGAGACCAGATACCGTTTCATTTATAAATATGAAAGGTGGTGTGGGGAAAACTACCATCACAATTAATATTGCCTATACTTTAGCAAAAAAATTTAAAAAAAAATGTATTATTAATTGATATGGATCCACAATTTAATGCAACGCAATCACTAATGACAAAATTCAAATCATTAGAATTCTATGAAAAGTTAAGAAATGACGGGAAAACGATAAATTATATTTTACAGCCACCAAGAGGTGGTGTTACGGGGGAAATTAAATATAATATTGATGACATAATACTAAATTTGTATGAAGATGCAAAATCTTTAGAATCAAATCTTGGGTCACTAGACTTAATTGCAGGTGACTTAGGAATTGTCACATTTGAATCCAGTAGACGAGGATCTGAAAAAATTCTTAAAGAATATATAAAGGAAATTGAGGAGAAACATCAAAAAAAATATGATTTTATTTTAATTGATACCCCGGCAACTTATTCTATATATTCTCAATCATCATTAATTTCAAGTGACTACTATATTGTACCAATTTCTCCGGATGCATTTTCAGCATTAGGTTTTTCATTGCTTCAAAAGGTGATGAAAGATGATTTAACTTTGAAAGATTCTCAACCTAACATGCTTGGAATTATTTTTACACTTACTGGTAATAAAGCTGGGCGTGAGAAAATTAAGGAAGAGTTTGAAGATCAGCCTACCTTTAGTGAGACTCTTAAAGAAAAGGAATGGATACGAACGGGTAGGATGTCTTCATTCATGTTAGATAAGGATTCAACTCGTGATAATATCACTGATTTGACTGAAGAGTTTTTAAGAAAAATTAATGAGAAGAAGGGGAGTTGAATATGAATAATATGTTCCCCACATTTGTGAAGAAAAAATACACTATTACTACGCTGGATGAAGGTTTGTTTATAATATCGGGAGTGCTGTCTATTATAATCTTTACAAAAGAATACTATGCAAATAATACCGATTTAAAGGAGTTTACTAAAAATATATTATTTCAAGAGTATAAAGATTATCTTTTTAAAAATAGGAATGCTCTATATGCAAGAGTCTTGAGAGACATCTTAAAGACAAATGATGAAAAACAGTTGATATTAATTAATAGTATTTTAGAATTCATTTATAATAAAAAGGAAAATGATTCAAAAGATGTTAAAAAATAAAAAAACTAAAAAAACGAGCAAAAAAGTGACATCAAATCTTGGAGTAATATAATCAATCCAAAAGAATAGGTGATGTAATTTGTCGACATTAGACCAATATTTTGATAATGATTATAATGAATATATAATCTATACCGAAAACAGGACGAGTATTTCAAGTTCAGGTTTTAAAAAGGAAATAAAAGAGCTTTATGAATTACTGTATATTTTTTCTAGTGTAATTTTTCTATACAAAGATTTAGATATAAATTCTAAAATTTGGAACTTCATTTCTGAAACAAAAAATGACTTAATTATTTGTTTTGATTTGCTAAACATGAATTACCATACCGCCAGTAAAAAAATACTACGTTCTTCTATAGAATCTTTTTTGAGATTTTCTTTATGTGTGGCCAGATATTATGAATATAAAGATAATAAAGCCAATAATATTTTTCGTGCTACTGATTCTTTAAAGCAATTGAAAGCTATGGTTGATACTCATAAAGTGGGGAAAATGACATTTTTCACCCAAAACTATTTTTCCAATACTGGAATCAGTAAAAATTATCTCAGTTTGATCAATAAATATAGAGATCTATCAGGAAATGTTCATGTGAATTCTAACGAGATATTCACTCCTCATAGGTTTTTGTCTAGCTATTCAACCGTAGATATAGATGAGGTTACTAGCAATATTAATGAGCAAAAAGAGGTTTTAATTAATATATTATTATGTCTTTACTATTTTGATCTTATGCTTAAAAAAGAGTCTTTTTCAAAGTACTTCCTATTAAAGTTAGAGCATATTGGCGGTGAAACAGTCAAAGAACGCTTTGATGATTTTAGAAAAATATGATACTTGTATGTAAGTCTACTTGCGCTTATGTAAGTATAGCTTATAAATCTATTGAAAGATTACCTGTTAGGAGATAAAGGCTGAGAGCTTATTCAATGACCATAGGTAATTTAGCAGTCGTATTTACATATTAATAAAAGAGAGCATGCTGCGGCGAACAGCATGCTCTTTTTATCGTTATAAATCACTTAAATTGAGGCCTTTTAAACTTTTAAGATAGGCTTGTCTTTCTTCAGGTGTAGATAGTTTAGTCTGCGTATTGTTTGATGTTTGTTCACTTGGCAGAGGGGCAGGAGACTCCTTATCGAAGTTTCCCATTTTCTTGGCCAAAGAATTACTGAAGGAATAGTCAGTTGCTTTTTCAACATTAAGGTCTAAAGTAAAAACAAAGTAATCTTCTTTCTCGTGATTAACAAAACCTTCGATGTCTATTCGTCCTAATGGTGATATAGTGACATTATCAAATTGAATATGTTTCACATAATTATTGTAATCTTCAGCATGAATTCGTTCTTCGATTTTAGGTTGCATTTTTTTTTGCGAATTCTTCTGCTTTTTTTTGATCACTCATTCTCCCATCTCCTTTTACACAAGCTGTTAAAAATACGCATACTAGGGATACGAAACTAATTATAAGTATTTTCCTCATTGCTTTCTCCATCCTTATTTTGTATGATTATTATAGCATAGATATATTAGAAAAGTCAGAGGTGAATACAACATGGCAGAAGACAAAGAAATGCTTGCATTGGCATCCAACGTATACAATATAAAGAAATTTTATAGTGACACCTTGGAAATTGATGGAAAAAAGTATTATGTTCTTGATCGAATTGATGCGGGAGTCAATGCGTTAACTTTAGGAACCAAAAAAGACTACGATAATATGAAAGCCGGACACCCAGAAAAAGTAACCGAAGCCACCGTTGTTTTCCGTGGATCAGAGCCTTTAAGTGTACCCAGTCGTATGCGCGACTATGGCGGAGGAAAAGAAGGCCTTGATAAAGTCACAGGAGAAATTCTGTTTGATTGGTTAGGGACAGACTATGAATACTTGATTAAAAAGCAGCCTTTTGATAATGGAAAATCGAATGCCTTTCAACTTGCGGCGGATTATGTGGGAAAACACTTGCAAACGAAGTTTTATAATGCGAAGTTTAATGGAGTTGGCCACTCTCTTGGCGGCAGTGAAGTGAAATATGTGGCTTTCCAATACCCAACAGCCATCAATAAAGTGTATAGCTTTGAAGGACCCAATATTTATCCATCTCTCTCCAAAGAACAACAAGAGCTTGCGAGATCCGGTTACTTTAATGGGAAAATCTTTGACTATATCAATTTAACTGACGGTTTAGCCAGGCTGAATCGAGACGAACCGGCCTTTGGTACGCAGCGAATTATTTGGGATTCAAAAGCCAGGTTTGATATGACACACCAGGACATGGAGAGCTATATTCGAGAACATCCTTTTCTCTCGATTATGGACCGAACCTATGACCGTTTTGGCGGGTTAAATGGATTTGATGCTTTTTTAAAAAAGATCAATCCAAGCTTATCCTACCTCATGCTGAGTACGTTCTCCGATCATGATCTAGGACGATATCAATTCGATGGGAATCACATTCAATTGTTTACTGGCCAGAAATTAGAGGTGACCGAGCTGCAACAGATCCAAGACTACTTAAGTTATTCCGGCCTTGGCGAATATTCAGCACCGATGCTGCTGATTCGTGGAGAAACGATGCTTCAAATTGCCAGGCATTTAGAAATCGAAACGAAAGAACTATTGGATCAGATGAAAAGCCAACTGGAAGAACTTCCGGACCGAGTGAAAACGGAAACGGATCAGCTGAAGCATTCGATGATCAGTCTTGTCGGTTACGGCCAATACGACCAGTTGACACCTAATGACGTGGAGGAATTTCATCAGGAACTAGCGATTGATGGGACAAACTTTTATAAACCGTCCGAACTGGAAACATCCTGGGATGCTTATAGGACGTACAAAAAAGAAACTGAGGAATATATTGCAGATATTCGGACGCTAGCGCACAGCTTTTTGAAATTAGATGAAGAACTTGCACGAAAAATGGATTTGAGGTGATGAGATGACACATACTGATTTATCCACCCTGTCGCCCTTCCAAGCTATTCAAACAGCCCGAGCAGAAGGTCAGGCACTTTCTCCAATGTTGCAAGCTCAACTTAATGAAGCTAAACGAGAAGCGCAGCTACAGACGATGAAAACGCGTCAAAAAGCCGTGATGGAAACACGTGTAACCGACCTTCAAGCGAAAGAAGTCAAGAAGATTCAAGCGCAAACGCACCAGCTGCAAAAATATCTTCAATCTTCCGGAGCGGAGTTGCAAGCAGCTTGTCGGGGAAAAGCTTCCGAGGCGTTGCAACAGAAGTTAAAGTTTGCTAAAAATGATCAGTTAAAGGAAGATACGACAGTTGGAAGTAAAAGCATTGGCAGTAATCGCTATGTGACCATTCCTTTTCCTTCGCACCCCCTACTCGCTCTTATTTAAGAAAGAGCTTGTGAAAACGAGTTGGCCACAAAAAAAACGTTCGGGTTTTTGTTCAAAAAAAGCCTGCAGCAGGCAAACGTGCCCCCAGTTAAAGTCAACTAAATCCGAACAATCAAAAAAAGAGCATTCTCCGGTTGTTTACCGAAAATGCTCTTTTTTTGTGTGGCAGAGAGTGATTCTAATGCAATGAATCTTTTTTATCTAGGGAGTTGTGTGCTAGATGCTACTCCCCCATCCTTATTTTATGTTGAAGTTCATTCCATTCCTGGAAAATAGCAGCTACTTGTTGCGAATCATAGCGTGGCATGTTAAAAACAATATATTTATCGAAATCAAAACGATCCATCAATCGATAGAGGTTTCGAGGAGGAATATTATATTCCCTGCAAATATCGGAATGGCTTAGAAGTTTTTTTGGGATCTGATTGACAGCTTGAAGCCTCCCCTTTTTTTGTAACCGGGTATTCTCAATAACAAAAAATAGATAAGCCTTTTTGTTGAAAAGTTTCTTCTTTGAATAAAGGTGTTCCCACTTTCTATCCGGATAAGCAAGCAAGGCTTGTCGGGCAGTGGTGTTAATTTTGATGTACTTCACTTTGTCTGTAAATGTATATGTGATCCAACGTGGTTTAACGCTTAAGTGATCTTGGATGTCATCTGTAGTAATGTGATACCCTTCTTCAAAAGCTTCATGATAATTTTCACTTATTTCCAGACGATTTCCAGATGGAATTAAAACAAGGCTAGTTGTAGATAATGGAATCAAATATATCTGCCCCCTTTGTTCTTAATGAGTCAAATCAAAGTGCTGTTTCTGGTATACCAGTATACCAGTATACTTCTACTTATAATTGTTCAAATAAGTTTTGATATACCGCCTTATATCCTTGAAGTTGGCGTGTTGAAAGCTTGGTATTAACATAGTTATCAAGAAGCATGTTCACGATGTCATTGAATTTGTTTAATAGTGGATTAATAACACGTATACATGTAGATCGATCTACATGTATACGTGTCTACTTGCGTTTTTTTTCATAAATGGAAATCATGGTTCGTAATTCCCTACGTTCATCTTGGGTCAAAGTTGCTTCGTGTTCATCAAGTAAAACATCGAGAATCTCATCTACGGAATAAAGGCTTTTAATGTTTACTAGTGCATTTAATCTATCTTTATTTCTGAATGAAAGTCTAGTTGTAGTAGTTTTTTCCGGTTTTTTTTCTATCTTTGATTGTGGTTTTTCCTCAGATGTTGTAGTAAAAATCTGATTTCGAGAAAATGATGAACTTGGCTCAATTTGCTGATTTCTTTCAATTTTTTTTTGGGGATCTTTTTAACAAACTTTTTTTCATTGTTGGTGGACATTTTTTTTAGACCTCCTTTACTTTGAGACGTTCTAAAAGTTCATTAGTTACGTTTTTGTACAATTGTGCAACTCTTCTATCGTGCATATCTGCTTGTGGATCTTTGTCTGTATCCACTATTCCAATCAAGTCATATCTTTTTAGTCTTTCCATGTTCTTCACAACTGTCTGAAACATATTGCTTTCCCCAAAACTCGCAGTTGCATTTTCAAGTGTAGATAAGTCTACTGCTGCATTGTTTTTTAATAAGACAGGCAGAACACCCAAAATGTCAAAATCGGCGCTATAACTATCAATTAATTCTTGTAGATATTTTACATATGCTTCTGCACCAACTAAGCTCCTCTCTTGCGTTTGCAGAACAATTATAGTGTAGTCAGAGCTATATAAGGCAGAATCGGTGTATGTAGATAGTGTTGGAGGAACATCTATTAGAATGAAATCAAATTTATTTTTTAATGGCTCAACTAATTTTGAAAAATAAGCAACCCTGTCAAATTGGCTGTCTGGGAATTTCTTTTCTAAAAATAACGGATAAGATGTAAAGTCAGCAAAACTTGGGAGTAAAAACAGGTTCTCTTTTATATTTAGGACTATTTCTTCCAAATCTCCATCTGCTATCGCTGACATCAATGTTTTATCAAATTTTACCACATGCGAAGATCCAACAGATATTTCTGCGATACGTGCCCGAAGAGTACTTGTTACCCTACTCAATTGACGAGGCGTTTTTAGATGTGACAGGCTCTCACGCACTCTTTGGCGATACGTTAACCATAGCGAAACGCATTCAGCAAGATATTCTAGATGAATTGGGGCTATACGTCACGGTAGGGATTGGCGATAATTTGTTGATGGCGAAGCTTGCGCTTGATAATGCGGCCAAGCATCAAGCGGATGGGATTGCTGAATGGCGATACGCGGATATTCCGGAAACACTTTGGAAAATTAACGAGTTGACGGATTTTTGGGGGATTGGATCACGGATGGCCAAGCGACTTTATGCGTTAGGAATTTATGATATTTTTGATTTGAGTCAAGCCCCCGAATCTTTGTTAAAGCACCATCTGGGTGTGATCGGCTCTCAACTGTATTATCATGCGCACGGGCTCGACTTCAGTAAAATCAACGAGAAGTATGTGCCGACTGAAAAAAGCTATGGCAAGAGTCAGATCTTAGATCGTGATTACCAGGACCCGGTAGAGGTGACGATTATTATCCAGGAGATGGCCGAAGAAATTGCGATGCGACTTCGAACGTCGGGTGTAGATACGGCCACGATTTTTTTGCATGTGGGGTACAGTCGATTTAGTACACTTCGCGGATTTCGGCATCAAATGAAAATCCAACCGACCAACAGCAGCCGTGTCATCAAGCAAACACTTATGACCATGTTTTGGAAGTATTATCAGGACGAACCGGTGCGGTCCATCATGATCACATGTGGATCAATTACGCCCAAAAACGGTTTACAGCTGAATCTATTTGAAGATCTAGAACGAAGTTACAAGAGCAGCAACTCGATACAACCATAGATCGAATTCGGAAACGCTATGGGTTTAAGACACTGATACACGCGAGCAGTTTAGTTGATGGGGTACAAAGGTTAAGAACTATACTAGGGTACTTCGGGTATCAGATGTTAATAGAGTAAATTGTCACTTACATGAGTCTCATCAAAGGTACTTCAGGTATCAGACAGAAAGCCCCCAACCTAGTCGCAATAGGTCGGGGGTTTGTGCTTTAGATAAGCAGATTTAATAACAGTTACAGCATAACATATAAACAGAAAAATCACATCCAAATGTTCGAAAAAGGATCAAAATCTCTTAAAAACAACTCTACATATGTGTCTATATACGCGTATCAGATAGAAAAAATTGAAAAGCCCTAATAGGCTTTTTTGGATCAGTAAATGCGCTGATTTTTATTCTATATAGGCTTATTTTTAAAAAAAAATGGTTCATTTTAAGATAGAGGAGATCACATTTCTAGTCCTCTAAATATTTGAATTGAATGAAAAAGAGGAACGTTTTAAAGAGTCTTTTTTTGTTTCGTGATGAACTAGGAAGTACCTATCTTTCCATTTTTTAGGTACAATCCGTACAACACAGAAAGCCGGAAGTGATTCTTTTTTTACCACAACTATTGCTTGATGTAGAACAAAATGATCCAAAGGTGTAAAGATTTTAATTGAAGACAGTAACACTTCCTTTATCAGCCGGTTAGAGAATCTGGCTGATAAAGGAGCGCATCATCCAATGAGTTAGCCCCTATTCAGACATCAAAATCATGGAGATCATCACTCAGAGATCAAGTTAGGTGAACCTAACTTGTTCGAGTTGGACAGGAGATAAAAGAATAAAACAAAAGGCCATGTCCTTTAAAATCAAGCCAGATACGATTAAGAAATTGAAACAGTCGGCGTTTATTGTGTAGCAAAAAGCATGTGTTGAATATGAAAAATCAAAAAAAAGATATAAGAAAACCATAAAAGAAGAGTTTTTTCAAGGTAGCCTTATAGGTAGGTTTATAGGTAGGCTTCAGGGGTGGCATGTGCTTTTTTTTACGAAATCAACCGAAGCACTGAGGCCGCTGTCTTTATTTGCTTTTTTTGCAAGCAAAAAATCCTGACCATTTTCTCTCTACATGGTTTGACAACCATTATGAGAGAAAATGGTCAGGATACACCTAATAAAGGCAGCTAAAAATAGAAAATAATAAAAATAAAGCACGTGCCAAAAAAGCTATAACTTGTTAAACAAGAGTGAAAAGGAAGAGTCAAAAAAACCTACTTCTCTTCGCTCTAATCCAGTCTTGAAAGAAAATCCATCTACGTAAAGACCAATATACGGAAAAAGGTACAACCATCTATGGCTTACTAACTGCAATAATCAAAGTGAAGCTTGAGTAAAGGCTCGTTAGTTTGTACATATACATGTTTTCTAATCATGTGACAACCTTTCTGGATGAGTTCGAGTGCTTTAATCGGGGATGGAATGTAAGTTGTTCGCAATATCAGACAGAAAAGACGGGTTACAAACAAAAGCGAAGATGTAAAAATAGTTGACCAGCACTTCTTTTTTTGCTGTTCGTTTTACCTCCCTCACATGGAGTAAAGACGTATATAAAACTTTAAATGAAGTTGGGGGAACCTATATGTTGGGGAAATGAAAATTTTTGAGAATTTTTAGGCATATCTTAAGGAAAACTTATAAAAAGGGAACGATCTGATGATCGTTGCTTATGATTTTTGATACTCGTTTGATCTTGGAAAACAAGATAGTGACTACAGGTTATATACAGAGTAGTATTTGATGGATCATGCGTTGAACGATTAATTTTTTTCGGGGATCAATTTTGGCTTTGTGCTTTTTATTTGCGGAGGAAGTACATGTTATTTTGAATGGAAAATAAGGGGTTCGAAGTCGCATCATCTGCCTTTTGCTCTTTATCCTAGAGGTGTGACTATTCTTGGTAAACGACTATCTTTTGTTTCTAATTTACTAGGATAGATCGGTAATAAGAACAGCTCTTAAAAGGGAAAAGGGTAGGTGTATGGAACGACTCATTTGTTAAATAAGAGTATGGCCACGCGAGCAAGAACGACAGCGTTTAAAAGTGGGGGAAATTAATTGTGGCAGTATACGACTTGATAAATAAAAAGATAAAGTAAATTTATGGTTAAAAGATCATGTGCTTTAAAGCTAAAAAAAGCGGTTTTTTTGTCCAATTAACAGAATATGGAGTGGCAAAATGCCACCATTTTCCTTCTTTTTTTTTATTTGAGGGTGGCAAAAAGAGGGCAAAAAGCAAAAAAAACTGTGAATGTATGAACAAAAATTAGTGAAAAATCGTCAAGTTTGTGAAAAAAATGAAAAAATGAGTCAAAAAGGGGTGGCAAATGACTGGCAAATCGCCAAAAATTGACCCCAGAGAGAAGCTAGGCACTGACTAGCTTTTCAATGGTTTTGACCCCAAATCCTCTTAATCTGCTTGAATGAGAGAATGTTTCACATACTGTCATTCAAGCGCTTTGTGGTTCATTTAAAACTAAGAACTACGAAGGAAGAGACTCGTGAGCAGCATAAACAAATGAAAGCAAGAGAGTTTAACGAGTCATAGGGGAGCTATTGAACAACCAAACTTAAAGTATTCGTCTTCATTAAAGCCAATGATGGAAGGTTAAGATGCCCTAGTTAAGCTTATAAATCAAAGAAGAAATGTTTTGTTTAAACCATACACAGATACGGAGTATAAAGAGAGGAAAGTGCGTTTACAAGCCTATCTAAAGTTCATATAACATTCAATCTGTGAGTGGCTATTTATAGGTAGATGCTTGACTGGTAAACCTTTTTCTTGTAGTAAAAGAAAAGCGATTAGCACGTCAAGTTAAAGCATTTTTCTATAGAGGGGAAAGGTTAAACTAAGCTCTAAATCCTCTCAGTAAAGAGTGAAAAAAAAATAAACGGAGTTGATAGGTTAGAAGGATGGAATAAACACTTTAACAAGCTATGGAGATCAAGGAATGGATTCTAAAAAAAAACCCTATATCCTTGTAGTCGGATGTAGGGTGAAAAGAGAATGATGAGAGCAAACCAAAGCAGGAACGTGCGACTATGGGAAAAGGAAATAGAAACCAACACGAAATCCTGCGTAAAAACTCTCATGAAGGATGGAAGGATGATAATCATGTATTATTCTGTAAATTTACAAAAAATCTGTTATACTAGAGTTAGTTAGTTTAGTGAAGGGTTTTTCATTGGGATTTATGAAAGCCCTTCATCTATTGGAAGTTTTCTAGTTCCTTTAGAACACGCCGTGTTCAAATGGTTTAATAACTAGACTTAACAAATTTACAAAAGCTAACATGAATCATCACCTCCCATACAATAAAGTGTAACATGTTTTTTGATTTGTGGTAGAAAATTGTATCTTTAGATACACTACCGAACAGATGGGGGAGAAAAACGAGATGAAAAAAACAGGCGAAACATTGCGAAAACTTCGAAACATGGCGAATGAAACCGTAGAAGAGTTTTACAAGGGAGTCATCTCGCCGCAGTATGCGTATCATGTAGAACGGGATGAAAAAGAAATTACACAACAAAGATTGGTTCAAATTCTACAAAGGCGGGATATTAGTTATCACGAATTTGAGTTTATCAAAAAGGAGTATCAATCTAGTGAATTTGACCAAGTAGTTCAACACGTTTTTAAGTTGAAGAGCACGTTAAACATCAAAAAAATGGAAAGGCTAGAAAGCTATTTAGAGAAACAAGCAAAAAACGAGTCTGGACAAGTGTATCGGAGGTTGCAACAGGTTTTACACGCTCATCTTGTATATGCTGAAACACAAGATGAAAAAAAGAAAAAAGGTCGATGATTCAACCGATTTGGAAAGAGCTTTCAAATAAAGACAGTTGGACGTACAGTGAATTAATCATTATTTGTAATATTCTTTACATATTTGAAAATGAAGCAATTGACCCTATGGCTCATCGGGTTTTTCGAGAGTTAAAAAAATATGAAGGATATAAAGCGGCCGATCATTTACGGATACGTGCCATCTTCAATTACTGCACGTTACTTCGTGTTCATGATCGAATGGCAGAAACGCGGACGCTTTTAGTCGAGGGATTGGCGTTGGCTATGAGGAAACAAGACACTTTTATGATGCTTGAATATCGCTTTAGATTGGCAGAGATAGATGCTGTACAAGGAAAGAAAGAGATGGTCCAGTTAGACGAAAAAGTGCGCTTGTATTTACTTGGGCTATTGTTAATCGGGGCTAAAAAAGAGGTCGAAGATTTACAAGCCGATTGGGAAAAACGAACAGGTAGATTTATTGATCTTCAAAAGGAAGTTGAAACTTTAGAAGGAAATTAGGTAGTTACTCTTAAAAAGAAAGCACCCAAAAAGGCTGATGAACTCAGCCTTTTTTTCGTTCAGTCAATGCGGTTGTCATTACTAAGTAAAAAACTACTAAAAAGTAGAGGTTTCTTACTAAAGTCGCTCCTGATGAGGCAACGTCAGGAGAAATGAATTGTATCTAAAGATATACTTTTTAACGCTTTTTTAAAAGGTGTGTTATGGTAAATTTATACATATAAAACTGAAAAATACACAAACCAAGAAAAAAGGAGATACTATGATACAAATTAGGGATTTAGAAATTGTTACCCGGGAAAAACTGATCGAAAAAGGAAGCTTTCAGTTTCATGAGGGGATGATTTACGGACTATCAGCACCTAATGGATCTGGAAAAACGACATTGTTGCGTGTCATTGCGGGATTGACGGCTGCCCGTAATGGCGAAATCTATTTTGAACAAGAGGGAATTCGTCTGAATAGAAAAGAGATTGCACAGCGGCTATTTTATTATGAAACGACGGAATGGCTAGATAAAAACTTGTCGGCTTTAGATTATTTGAAATTTGTTGGAAAGATGTGGCACCACGATGTTCATCAACTTCACTCCATTATTCATTTTTGGGAAATGGAAGAGTTCGTTCGTCTTCCCATACGAAAATATTCATTGGGAATGAAGCAAAAGACTGTATTAGCGATGTACGCGTACAGTCATACGGATTATTGGTTAATGGATGAGCCCACTAATGGTCTAGATACCGTGAATCAAGAGCGCTTTATACAGTTCGTAAAAGAAGCCAAAGAAAAGGGAAAAACCGTTATCTTTTCTTCGCACCTTAACGATCAGTTATATGCCATTACAGATGAAACCATCTATATCATGCAACAACAATTGATGTCTTCCAAAGATGGATGGAGAGGAGGGCATTCATGAGACAACAGACATTCTTTTTTAAGAAGTTTCTAAACGCAAAAGGAAATTGGATTCCGCTGATTTTGTTAGTGGCGTCCGTTCTTTTCGTTTTAATTATGAACGTTATGACGGAAAAAGAGCATGATCTAGCAGCTGTTTCAGAGGAAAATATACTACTCAATCAAGAAGGAGTAAAGTTTAATGAAAACCAAGCGAACAATCAATCCTTAACACAAGAAGATCAAGAAAATCTGAAAGAAACCGAAAAATTTGCGCAACAACAAATCAAACAATATCAACAGATTAAGGAGCTTTATGCCTCAGGTAAATGGTCGGAAGCGTATCAATTAAAATTGAAAGAATTAGAATTCTCGCTTCAAATTGAAAAGGAAGCACCGACGGGTAGGGGAGATGAGCTCAAGAGGTTATTTAATCGGGATATCTTGAAATACCAAGAACTGCAAAAACTAAATATTAAGGAAGAGCTTGATAATCAGGAGACGCAAGGGTTTACATATCTCTATCGGGTTTTAAAAAGTTTTTTCCCCATTCTATTTTTAGTTGTGCTGTGTTTCTCACTTACCACTGTCTTTACAGATCGATTCTTTTTAGACCTAGATCGAAGCAAACTTTATCCGGGTTCTACTCTTTTTAAAACGTTTGAACGGATAGTCTTTGCCTTCATGTTAGCTTTCATCATCTATGGAGTTGTGATTATCCTTGCATTTCTTAGCGCATCGCTACTTTCAGGATGGGGAACTCTTCAGTATCCTATGGTAGTGGAAATCGGGGAGAAGACCGTACTATTTACCGTAGGATCACTATTATGGAAAACTATTTTACTCCAATTACTAGCAATGGCTGTTGTGGTTTTGATGATTGATCTCATTAGTAAACTAGTAAAAAAATTGATGCCCACGCTATTTATTAGTCTAGTTGTCCTGATTGCACCACCCCTACTTATAGGAAAAGTAGAGTTCTTCAATCAAGTAGCGACTTTCCTTCCGCAAACTTATTTTAATGCGGGACAGGTTGTTACGCAGACGCTTGCTGAAAGTTGTAGGAATCCGAATATTACGTTTCTAAATGGAATAATTGTCCTTCTTTTATGTGTCATCATTTTGGGATTATTAGCCTGTTGCATGGACAGGAAAGGAGGTGAAAACAACTCTTTTAGCAAGGAAGATACGCGATCACAAAAATAAGAAAAGGGAGTTGTCTAGAAGAATGAGAAAAAGAATGATTCAAAACATCGGGAAGCTCGGTTTAGCAACCATTTTATTGACGGGAACAGCTGTCACTATCGCACCGGAAGCATTCGCAAAGACCGTTTTAAACTGGCAGAAATATGATATTAACAAGTTTACCAAGAAAAATACAGTTGTATCGGAAGGATACAAATCCGTACCTTCCACAGCCTATTGGCATCACAGTAATACGAGTAAAGCTGGTGGAGGTTGGAACTATAATCGGTACGTTATTGCTCTCACCTACTATAGCTCAGTAACTAAAAAGTACTACTAATCAGCCACAGCCAATGAAAAGTATTTATTTAAACAAACACAGACCCCAATCATCAAAAAAACGCTTGAGAGATAGATCAAGCGTTTTTTATATACGTGCGTAAATGAGCCATCAAAGGACTCCATTTCTCGTGATTTTCAAAGGATAATAAAAACGAGTGGCGTGCGATTTTAGATTTGCTAGCCAACAAAAATATGTTGACGGTAATTTTGAAAAATGCTAGACTTGAAGCAAAGAGAGCCATGCATGAACATGACTCTCCACGCAGTAGTACCGTTAAAAAGACGGTAGCCTTTCATTAATAACGATAAAATAACCATTCTAACTACTCGGTCAAAAGTGGGTTAGATGGTTATTTTTTGGGTTTGTTAAAGTCTAGAATCAACACGACGAGGGTAGCAAAAACTACCGCAAACGTCAGTGCTTCATACACAGACACGGTTATTCCTTTCTAGGAGTAAAACCTTTAACCATAGGCATCACCCCCTAATGAGGAGTTAGCCACCATCTTTCTCACTTTACTACTGCAAGATATATTATATCATTGGATCTCAAGCATTCAAAATGTAATCTGCGTTTTGCTCTTTACGGAATAAGTATAGAGATCAAACATACAATTAGTTCCAGCACTTTTCATTGGTCATAACCAGTTTTAGGGAGTAAAGCAAGCTGAAAATAACCTTATAACAAGAAGTTTTGGTTGTAGATTGTTAAAACTCTTATAGTTAAAGTTAATTGGATTGATGTCAATAAAGTAGATACAAAAAAAAGGCTGTTTCATGAATTGCTGAAAGAAAATCTCACTTTTTTTCTGGTGCCCATATACCGATGGTCGAGCGAAAAATAAAATAATCTATGAAGCCAAAGAGATCAATCTATTTGGTGCTGCGAGTCAGAAAATGTTTCAAAAAAATGAGAAAAAGAGGGGGGACTTTCGTTAATCAAATGAAAAAATTAACCAGATTTAACATCCAATTTAAGCTAGTAAACTGAGGAAAAATAGACAGAGATGCAATCAACGATTCACTCAAAAGGAGAAAGGATTGCTACGCAAAAAGAACAACTTCAAAAGCTAGAATAAACTACGAAAGAGCTAAAACTTACAATTAAGAAAATAGAAAGACAAAAAGAGCTACTTGATTGGTTAGGATAAAATGGTTCACTTTTCGGAGAAAATCGAAACAAAAGGGAAAAAGTGAACAAAATGGATAGAAAAACGAACCAAAAAGAGGTGCAAAAAAAGCGTAAAAGTGCACAATTGCCTTTAATCTTGATATCACTTCAAAACAAGTCGCACTGCGACTTCAATTACGAAGTGATTGCAGGTTTCCCTTATGCTCTTTTGTTTTTTTCCTTCTTTTTCCGTTCCGGAACGAAGGGTGATTTTTTACTTCAGCAAAAATCACCCTAAAAAAGAACATACATCTTTGCTATAGCATCCGTAAAAATGGGTGTTTTTAGCAAAAATATATGTTCTGAGATGCTTCAAAACGACTAAATCATTTTTGAAAGTGGTGTATCAAGTTGAGTCAAAACTTTCAGTTGAGAAACATCAAAGAGCAGACCGCCGCGCATCTTAAAAATCGAGCAAATGCGGCGGAACTATCTATGAACAAATAGATCTTAAATATTCTTGATCAACATGCAATTGCTCCTGAATTAAAAGAACAAGAAAGCCGATTTTCGGAAATATTGAAGTGTTGCAGGAAAACAATAAGTTAGAACATTAGTACTTCAGGTCCCGGAGAGAGGTAAATGAGTAGAAGACATATTACTTTTCGAGAAGTAGATAAAACGACCAGTAGTGAAGCTTTTCTGACAGAATATAAGAAACGATATCAACTCATAACATCAAAAGATGTAGAGAAAATTTTTGAAGAACATCATACCTTTACGGCCATGCAAAAACAAGGAGATTTTTTAGGAGAAGTGTTAACCACTCGTTTTAAAAAAAAGTAATTTGATTGATTCGAGTTCGATCAGGATACACCGGCAAAAATGTTCAAATTTTAATCGAGCCAATGAATACACTCATTTTTCATTTGGGTATTCCAAAAGCATTTCAAACTAATAAGTATAGTATTAATGTTTTTGTGTAAGATGAGCAACAATAGTAAATCCTTTTTTGAAACTAATCTTTCTTAAACTAAAAGAGATCAGTTTCAAAAACTAATCCCTCTCAGTTATTATTTAACCATTTTTTTATATCCCCATCGTAATGCCATAAGTAGGGCATATGCAATAAAACAGCATAAAAGCATACATATCATTACCGTAATTTCTGCATTTAAAGAGTATATATCTTGAATGGTTACATATAAATATTTACTAAAAAACAGGAGAAAAGCTAGTGTCAAGCTAATCCATAAAATTAATAAAACATCTGTATTATCTTTTCTTTTCTTACTCATCACATTCACCAACTTTTAAATAGACAATAAAATCGAATGCTTAGAGAGCCAGCTTAAAAAATTTGAGAATGAGGATTGTTTGTTTCTTTCTTTTACTAATTTCGTGTTTTTTTTCCTTTGCTTGTTTTCACTTTTTAGAGTCTTTTAGTTTATTTACCTTTTTTTAGGGACATCTTTAAAAGTTTTGCCATCGTGTTTTGTTCCATCAACATTCTTAGCTCCAACTTGTTTTCCCTTTTTATAAACATGTCCATGCCATTTCCCTGTTTTTGTATCATGGGGTCTGTCTATTCTCCCACTATATCCATCCCCTAAGTCAACTGTTGCACTTGATGCTGCTTCCGCATTTGCCGAAATTGAAAGAACCAAAAAAATGGCAAGAAATGCGCAAACTATTTTGCTAAACTTTTTCAAAAAAATAACTCCCTTTCATTGTTGTAATATATTATTAAACGATTGAAAATCGTTAATAATAATGTTTGTGTTAAAAAGCATATTAATTTTTTCTACTAATTCTGCAAATCCCTTATTTGTTGGATAATCGAATTCTAAATCTTGCTTAATATAAAAGAAATCGACCACATAATCAATACTAGGTTTAAAACTTAGTAAACTTTCTACAAAAGACAAAACAAATTCTCTATGCATATCTGTTAAATCAGACCTACATGCATACTGAACAATTATATGGTTTTCATTAGCTTCAAAGTCATCTTCAAAAAATTGTTCTCCAAACGCATCTGGAGCCTTAGAAAAGGTATCAAAAAGTAACAGATATCCCATATTTTTCCCGTTTTCTGAAAATCTGAAAAATTCACTTTCCCTTGTTAAAAACAGCCTTTCAAATTCCAAGTTTAACAATCCTTTCAAACATAATAGGCGTAAATTCAGTTAACAGTAACATAAATTCGGTATTTATGCTATTTAGAATTGGATTCTTTCGAAAAAGCTCCTCTTGGGATGAATCTTTTTCACTAGTCATGGATAAGTAACGGGCTTGAAAATTTAAACTCTCATGAATGATTCTATCGAATAGGACTAGCTTAATAGGCTTATTTTATGCCAAAAATAAATTTTCCTTCTAAATAATTAAAGGCATCTCAAAAGCTGTTTTTATTGTTTTTAGAAACGCATTTTTTTTCTTTTCCATTCTGATAATGATGATAAATGCGTAGAAAGAAATATCACGCCCTCAATTAAGAAATGTTCACCGAAAAGACACAGACATCTATTCTATTTTGTGTTATTGTATACATGTTAGAAACTAAAACGATTAGGAGATGAGAAAATGGCAGGACAAATCAGAATGAGCCCGGAGGAGCTTCGTGCACGTGCGAAAACCTATGGACAAAGTAGTCAAGAAATTGAACAATTATTACAACGGTTATCGCAATTACAAGAACAGTTAAGAAGTGAATGGGAAGGGCAAGCTTTCCAACGTTTTGATGATCAATTTAATCAGTTAAAACCAAAAGTAACCGAGTTTGCGCATTTGATGGATCAAATTGAAGCGCAATTGACGAAAACGGCCACTGCAGTGGAAGAACAAGACCAACAACTTTCTCAAAACTTTGGCCTTCAATAAATGAAAAGAATGCGTCACTTATGAGGAAGTCATAAGGGCGCTTTTTTATAGAAGGGAGTATTGAATGTGACAAAGATAACGAGTGACTTAGGGCAGGCCTCAGAGAAAGCAACAGCTCTTCAACAAGCGGTTTCTTCTCTTCCAACGACCGTAACGGTTGCTAAAGATGAACAAACGACAGTAGCCGGCAATACAAGGGCTCATGAAGCCATTCAAGCAGAGATGGATGCGACCATACAAATTGCAGAAGCGTTAACTACAGCTAGTGCAAATTTACAAAGTGTTGCACAAGCATTTGCAGCGAAAGATGTGGAATTAGGCAGCGCTTTTCAGGCTGTAGGAGTAGATCGTTCATGAAAATATGGGATGACTATCTACAGGAAGAAAGAGATTTAACAAGTATGGAAGAAGAAAAAAGTCTGGAAATCCAAGAGGTACGAAAAATTCAATCTTCATATGAAGCTCATTTTCAGCAAGTATTCCGATTTATGGATGAGATCCGTTGGGATTTCCGACAGAATGATCGGTCTTCTCTTCATGAGCAGATGCAAGATCGAGTATTTTCTATTTCGCGTACCATTCGTGAAGATTTGGAAGAAACAGGAGACTCCTATCAGCAAGAACAAAGGGAGTTGAAAGATTGTCTCGACGAAATTGCTTATAAAAAACGGAAAGCAGGCATAGATAAAGGAGAGTGAATGAGTTGAACATTAACATGTATGTGTCAAAATCTAAAGCTCAGGCCACGAGTACTAGTGCTGTTTGTCGGCATCATATAGATGGATATGTAGCGGTTCAACAAGCCATTCTTCAGTTTACATCAAGTAGCCCACTTCTCCGAGGGAAAGCGTATGATTCAGCAAAAGCTTTTTATAGTGCTGTATTATATCCCTTGGTTCAGGCCGGTATTTTGTTAACTGAAGCTACAGAAAAGGCAGTGAAAGAATTTCCTGAGCGATATCAAAGTGAAGTAGATAGCGGGGATTTGAAGCAAATTGAGCTCGAAGAAAAAATTCGCCAAGCCGATCAATTAATTATCCAGGCACAAGGCATCCGTCAAACGATACTGTCATCTAGTTTGCCAGAAGTCAATCAACAGACGCAAATGAAGCTGAATCAAGGGTTATTGGAAATCTACCAAACTGAGAAAAGAGAATTAGAAGAGAAGCTTCAGAAATTAATCACATTTAATGCGAGCTCACCTGCGATATTTTCTGAAATTGCTAGTTTGAAACAAGCGGTGTCTCAAGGTCTTACTCAAACCAAATCAGCCTGGAGTAGTTCAACAGGGAGCTTTACAGTGCCTTCGCAAAATGACTTAAAATGGGTCAGTTGGGTACAAAATAAGTGGGCAACTTATGAAGCTGAACACGAATCTCAGCTAGATGAAGAAAGTAAACTATATTTAAATAAAGCCAAAGAAGACTATCAATCTGGAGCTATTTCCAAAGAAACTTTTGAAAGCATAAAATCTGGGATTATAACTACAGGAGCAGCCTTTATAAAAAAAAGTCATTGAGACTAAATTGACCGATGAGGGTGTGGAAGCAGCTGTTCAGACAACAGTATCATGGCTCCAACAGAATACAACTCTTTTTATAGACCGAGGACTTGTTCCTGCATTAGTTGATGGCGGGAACATGGTGGTTCGTGAGGCACCTTCTTTGCTCAGCAACATCGTGCGTACAGGAGCGAAAGTAGGAATCCCTATTGTAGGGGCAGTAGTTGATTTCGGAATGCAGAAAGCGGAAGGGAAAAGTACAGAAGAAGCATTAATAAAAACAGCAGGACATACAGGTGCTGGATTAGCAGGAGCTGCTATAGGAACTGCTCTTGGTGGACCGGTTGGAACTGGTGTTGGTTTTGTTTTGGGGGTTGGAGGTGCAATGGCTTTTGATTGGGTATACGATCATAAAGATGGAATTGTGAACCTTGCAAAAGATGTTGGACATTCAGTCTCAGAAAAAGTGAATGAAGGTATAAAATCGATTCAAAAAGAAGCGGATAAGGTAGGAGAAGCAGTTTCAGGATTTTTCGGAAATTTGGGCTCTGTATTTGGTTAAAAAGGATGTGAAGTAGTGAAGAGCTTTGTTTTTTTTATATCGGGAAAAGGAACTTTATTCTATTTTCTATGATGAAAACAATGAGCAATTTATTAAGGTAATCCATAAAAAAAGAAATAATTGGATCTATATGGCTTTATTTTTGCTCTTGCTTTATGGGAGTCAATATATCAAGGTTGTTTTCCCTTATGAAAATAGTAGCTATATCAAAGTGCTACTATTATTGGTTGTAGGACTGCTTGCCTTTTTTATAGCTAAATTTTATTTTAAGAATTATTATGAGTTGGAAAATTTTCGAGTCATGGAGTATTCAAATAGTGGGGTTAGGGGACTCATGGAAGATGCAAAAAAGCAAAGTAAAAAAAGAATGGCTGATTCTACTTAGTGTACTGACGATTACAATCTGCATGTGTTTATTATTTTTGTATCTTGGGTCTATTTTAATACTCATATTCACGTCATTGTTTTTAGTATTAACTTTTACAGGCTTTTTATTGCGACCAATAAAAAAGCAAAAGCTTATTCATAAAATTCTAAACAGTTGAGGGGATGAAACAAAAATGCTGCCAATTGGAAGTGTTGTAAAACTAAGTAAAGGGGATGTTAAATTGATGATCCTCAATAGAGGACCATTATATAATCAAAATGGAGAAATCGGTTATTTTGATTATTCGGGATGTCTTTATCCGGCGGGAAAAGTAGAAGAACAAGTGTATTTCTTCAACGAAGAAAATATCGAACACATCTATCACAAAGGATATATAGATCAAGATGAAGAGGCTTATCAAACCATGTATGAAGAAAAAAATGAAAAACGGATTATATAAAAAATTTACAATTGAAGTGGAGTAAACATATTGCATTGGAGCAGTGAAGAAAATAAAAACTTTTAAAGGAGCTTTTTAATGAACTTACTAACAGCGATAAAACTATTTTTCTCAGGACTTGCTTTATTATTTATTCTGCAATTACTTAGCTATATCAATTGGTTGCTTGTAGATCAACAAGTGATTACGGGTTATGTAGACAAGTACATATTTTTAAAAACTCCTTTGGTTATTATACCTATCTTGTTTTTTGTCCCGCTCGTTTACTGCGTGATTAAGCGCGTCAGCTCTAGCAAATAAATTCGTTTATGACTAATAAGTGTAAATGCTTGTTTGATTTAAAGTAAGATATGAGCGATGATATTCTGACTATTAAAGACAGGTAAACTGATAAAAAACGAGTTTTACATCATGAGAAAGAGAGGCCACAGAGATATGTTCGTTACTCTTCTGCAAATAAGTGTGTATATTGCAGCTTGTATGTATATAAGTCTAAGTATCATTGGAATGATTCAACTGAAGAAAAGAGATTTTCATCATTTTACGGTATGGATTAGTTCGTCTAAAGAGTTATGGAACCAAATCAAACAACAAGAAAGCATTGTTTCAGCAGCAGCGATTACATGGACTATTGCTAGTCAAACCTTGCTTATTCTGGCTTTTGTCTTTGCTGTATGTGTAATGTTTTTTAAAGGAGAATTAAATGTTTGGATGTTTGGTGTTTACTTAGGAATTCTGTTGGTCAGTGGTTTTTGCTCCAAAGTGGCCGATAGTAAGTAGTAAAAATTCAGCACAGGAACACGGCTATTTATATAAGGAAAGTAAATATGAAAATATAGAAGCTGAAGGAAATAGGAATTAATAAGCTGAATAGATTAATCATTGAGGGAAATAAAAAGGAGCAAAAAAGGGCTGGTTTATGATTGGAAATAATTAAATGGTTAAATCTTGAATGATATGGAAAAAGGGGGTTGGCAATTATTGATCTATTCAACAAAATATTAGGAGTAAGCAATTTACTTTTGTTAATCTTCATTCAATTATCAAATCGAAAATTTCAAAAGCAAATTAATGATATGAATATCCAAACGCAAAAACAATTAAACGATTCTTGGATAGGAATAAAATATTCAAATTATGTGGTCCAATCTAAATCATCTTATGCAAATGATACGTCTGAATTAATGTTGAATTTTTCTTTATTTTTTAAACACCGGAGACAGCGTTTATAACTTGAAAATTCAAAGTGAAGCGAAATACATTTTTAGCATTAGAGAAGGTAATAATTATATTTTTGCAAATAAAAACATGCAGCCACATGTCTTCGAAAATGACTGCGAACCATCAAATGTTGATTTAGATCCAAATATAGTTGTTTCAAGAACTATGTATTTAGGTAAGATTGTTTCATTTTTGAAATATGCTGAGCAAATGGATATTCAAAATCAAATTAGTTCTACTATATATAAAAATGAAGAATTTAATATTCCTGTTGTAATTATGATTCAAAATGATAGTAATCATGATAGCGATTTTAGATATCGACTTAATACATCTATTTATCTCACAATCACTTATGATACTAGGATGAAATTTCATAAAAAAAGAAACACATATATTTAATCTTGAGATAGAAGCCGATACTGATAATAATGTTCATAAGGTAACTTTTATTAAGCATGATGTAAATTTTAAATGAATTAGGAAGATAGTAAAATATGGAAAGAAGGGATGAGGTAGCGAAGAAATGGTGGGGAAATCATGGTTTGAAAAAGTTTCAACAGAAATGTGATCTTGTACATGATACGAAAAATATACAACTATTAAAAGAAATAAGTGATATTGGGATTAAAAGAAGACATAATTTAGTGTATAAACCTGCTCTAAAAGGATTTGTGTAATCAAACCTATTTCAACAAGGATTTCGGTTTGTGGAAGAGGTACATGAGCGGTTTCGGAAAAACGATCGAGCTTTTTTGCATGAACACCTGCAAGAACGGGTTTTCTCCCTTTCACGATCAGCACAAGCCCATTTTGAAGGCATGGACGAAGCCTTTCAACAGGAAAAAAGAAAGTTGGAAGACCAACTCAATGAAGTCGCCTACGAAAAAAGAAAAGCATACTTAGATGAACAGGAGGCGAAAGCATGAGTATCAATATGTATGTGTCAAAATCTAAAACCCAAGCGACCCGTACAAGTCAGGTTTGTCGCCAACACTTGGAGGGGTATGTAGCCCTTCAACAAGCCATTCATCAGTTTACGGCAGAGCCTTTTTTGAAAGGAAAAGCGTATGATTCGGCTAAAGCTTTTTATAGTGCGGTTCTATTGCCCCTGGTTCAGGCAGGAATTCTGTTAACAGAAGCGACAGAAGAAGCTGTCCGGAAGTTTCCAGAACGTTACCAAAGCGAAGTGGACAGCGGAGATCTTAAACAATCCGAACTAGAAGAACAGATACGACAAGCAGACGTCTTGATTAACCAAGCGAATGCCCTTCAAAGACAAATCCTACAATCTCCGTTACCTGAGTTGGATCAACGCATGCAAGTGAATCTCAATCAAGCCTTGATTGAGGCTTACCAAACAAGTAAAAGAGACCTTGAAGAGAAGCTTCAAAAATTAGTCGCTTTTCATGCGAGTTCACCGCGTATTTTTTCAGAAATTGCGAGTTTGAAACAGGCGATTGATCAAGGGATTGCCCAAACGAAAACGGCTTGGAATCCCTCAACAGGGACTTTTGTGGTTTCGTCTCAGGAAAAGCTAATGTGGGCTAAGGAGATTGCTGAAAAAGTGAAACAAAGCGATGCTCAATTTTTAGAAAGAATAAGCAATAAAGTGCCCCATTTATCTGAAGCGGAACAAGCCAAATTGTTTACAATCGCTCAAACAAATCCGGATATGGAGCCGCCACAAGAGATTATTGACTATTTCATGAAAGATGTGGATGAAATTCCCCAATCAATCTTAGATAATCTACCGCAAGATTTATTTAATGCGGCTGTAGAATCTAGTGGAAAAGCGATGCAGAATTTTGGCTTTCTTCTGACGGCATTAACAGGGAAAATGGGACCAGGTGGGGCGGGTAATTTTGTGATGGTCAATCCAAATACATCTTCTCTCACCACAAACTTGATTCAAACAGGAAGCACAGTGGCAAAAATAGGAAAATATGGACTTCCGATTGTTGGTGGAGTCATTGATGGGGCAACACAAATCGCACAAGGAGAAGATGTAGGCGACGCCGTTGTAAAAGCTACGGTCCATGTAGGGATTGGTTTTGCCGGTGGGAAAGTAGGTGCAGCGATAGGTGCAGCGATAGGGACAGCAATTCCTATACCAGTAGTTGGAACAGTAGTTGGTGCAGTTTTAGGGTTTGCAGTAGGAGTAGGAATCACAGCCGTTGGGAACTATGTTTTTGACAAGATTTATGACAAAAAGGATGATATTATCAAAGGAGCGAAAAAAGTTGTCGATGACATCAGTGGGAAAACAAAAGAAATAGGAAAAAGTATAGAAAAAGGCGTTAAGAGTGTAGGGGATAAAATTGGGAATGCAGCTTCAGGTTTTATGAAAGGTTTAGGAAGCGTTTTTGGATAAGAAGGGGTAAAAATTATGAAATCACCGTGGATTCCAGTGTTTTATGATAAAAAAGAAAATAAAAATTACTTTTATAATGTAAATGAGAAAAAATTTGTTGAAGGAAAGTATTCTGCTCAAAATACTATTGTTACGCTATTATCTGGAACAATTGGAGTTGTTTTGTATGCACTTCTTGGATCGTTTATTATAAAAATGCCCACTAATTATCTAGCAGGATTAAGCATTTTACTCGGCATTATTATCAGTGGGCTATTGATTATTGTGATTGACCATTTTAGTAAAAAAAGTATTTTTGGAGATCCTGTTTCAATAGAAAAAATATCCTTTTGTTTTGAAGAAGGTGAAAAGCAGCTTAAAAAAAATCTTAGAACAGGATATTGGACCCTTTTATTGGCTATAGGAAGTACTGTTGTACTCTACTTTTCTAATGGAGAGGCAATTTTATTTTTTGCGACAGCACTTTTTTGGATGTTACCTATTCCGCTGATTGTTTTACAGAGGCCTTTCAAGAGAAAAAAAAATGTATGCTCTTTATCAGAAGAATCAACTACCAATAGAGAATGGAGAATACTAAAGTGTTGGTGATAAAATTGGAAAGGCAGCTTCAGGATTTTTGAACGGATTAGGTAGTGTTTTTGGCTAAGAAAGGATAGAGACAATGAAATCACCATGGATTCCCATTTTTTATAATAAAGAAAACAATACACCTTATTTCTACCATTTTCAAAACTATAAGGTTGTTGAAGGAAGCTATTCCACACAAGGATCATTAGTGACCATTCTTTCAGGAGTGGTTGGAGTTGTTCTATACAGCTTATTGAAATCTTATTTACTAACATTATCTACTGTTTTTTTAGTTTTCCTTAGTAGTGCTAGTGGGTTAGCTATTAGTGTTATTTTGATATTTATTGTAGATAAAATAATTAGTAAAAACTTTCAAGGGCACCAAGTCTCGTTAGACCAAATACCTGCTTCATTTTTTGAAGAAGGAGCGAAACAGTTTAATAAGCAATTAAGAATAGTATTTATTCTGCTACTACTTGCTTTGATATGTAGTTGCTTACTGTACCTTTCAAACGGAGAGCTTATAGTATTTTTTATTACAACACTTTCTTGGATACTTCCAGCATTTGTATTAGCCTTTCCAAGACCTGTAAAACGAAGAAAAATGTATACCCTTTATAAAAGGAATCAATTACCAATAGAGAATGGAGAATAATAAATGGAAGAATTGTTACCACTAGGTTCTGTCGTACGTTTAAAAAATGGAGAACAACAACTCTTAATTATCAGTCGTTTTGCACTGTATAATAATCAAGGAGGGATAGGTTATTTTGAATACAGTGGATGTTTATATCCCAATGGACAGACGGACCAAACTTCTTATTTTTTTAATCAAGAAGATATTGAGGAAATCTATTTCACAGGTTACGTCAATGAAGCGGAAAAAGATTTCCGTAAAAAAGTAGAGGAAGAGTTAAAAAAAAATCACTTATCCACGCTTTGAACTTATAACGACAGAAAGTAAATAAAGTTATGGATCAAGAGTTTAGAATTTACAAGAGATGGAATAGATCGAGTCCTATGAAAACAAGCTGTTCGCTCGTCGGCAGCTTGTTTTTAAGTGAGAAATTATCTCCATGAAAATCAAGAAAAAAGAATGAATTAACTCCGCCTATTATATAATCGAAGGGTATTTTGGGGATTAGAATGAATGTCGTCTACCTATTGGTATTCCGCCGACCTTCTAACATGTGCTTGAAGAATGCAATTGTTCATCCAACTACAATCAGCGCAATAATGCTTGAAAACAAAAAATCATGATAGAACACCTTCCCTAAACGAATGTCCGTCTGAGGGTAGACGACACTTGTTTTATCATAGAATGATAGAAAAATTTGATTTATGCTAAAATGAAACTATTGATTTTGTGTTATTTTTTGAGTATTAAAGTGAGGTGAAAGTATTATGGAGTCAAGAAATTTAAGAAAGAAAAAGGAAGACACACAAGCTAACAAACAAAATTTTGATTTATCTAGTGAAACATTTACTCTGAAACTGGGGTCTGGAATTGGAATGAGCTTTATATTTATTCCTTGCTATTATCTTAAAGTGGATGATACCGCCTTTCATTGGATTGAAAACCAGTTCGTTTTATTACTTCTGATTCTATTGGGGGCGATGGTTCTCATTGAAGTTTATATGCTAATCAATACTTCGACTCTAATTAAAATGAAAAGTAGGGCATTGAAAAAAAAGTGAAAAGTCTACAAAAACATTCGATCAAGAATATAGAATCGAATTCTGGAAAAATGGTCTCCTAGTTGTAATCAAAATAATTGTTATGTGTTTCGGGGTAATAGCATTAGTCACATCTAAATTTAATGTCCAAGATCTAGAAATAACCTCTCTTTTGATAAGAACGGAAAATAAAGTGATTTCAGGTGTTCCAGCGGTGATGACCTACATATTTATTTTAGTCGTTGGTTTTACCCTCATTTTCGCTGAAGTATTGACATATGTAACTTTGCTTATTCAAAATTTCAAGCTAGCCATCGTCGATTCAAAAGATCGATTAAGTGCGATCATTGCCATCGTTGGTGTTGCAATCTCGCTAATCGCAATTTTTAAATAATGATCATTCCTGAGTTCGACAATAGTAAGTTTAAAGCTGTGAAAGCAATCGCGAATCGAGCTGTAATTATTGGATATGATAGTAAAGGAACCATTGTCTTTATAAGGCGCAATGATACTGATTACAGTGGAAACGAGTATCCTGATCCAGATATAAAGAATCAATGAAAAGTTATTTGACGAATCACTAACACAGGAGTGATTGGAATAATTTAGTAAGAGTCTAAAATTTATAAGATATGGAATAGATCGATTCCTGTGAAAACAAGCTGTTCGCTCGTCAGCAGCTTGTTTTTTAGTGAGGAATTATCTCATAAGAATCAAGAAAAAAGAATGAATCACCCCCTTCTATAGAACCCTGCTTTTTGATGTACAGGAATGAGAATTAGCCGTCTATCAAGAAGAATGAAGGTTCCTTACATTAATGAGTAGGGGATGATGGGCAACCTGCTGTCGAGAAAGCCCGTGTTGTTTCTTCCACAAGATGAAAGCACTACGAGAAATGTCTAGTTCTTGAATAATCCAGGTATCTGAATGGGTTGCTCGTAAGCGGCCGTATTCTTCTTTTGCAAACAGGATTAACTTTTGTTCGACCGTCAATGGGAATCCTTTGCACCTGGATCAATGTCAATAAAGTAGACACAAAAAAAGAATAATTCATAAATTATTGAAATAAAAGCTCTCTCTTTCTTCTGGTGTAAACATACTGATGGTTGAATGAGGGTGATGCCGATTATAAAAACTTTCAATGTATTCAAAACAAGCAAGTTGCACCTCTTGAATAGAAAAAAGTTCTCCGATCGAATTCTTCTTTTTTCATATATTTAAAAAAGGCTTTGGTCAAGGCATTATCCTAAGGATAAGCTTTTTTTGAATAAGAAGTAATCATGTCATTCTCATCCAGCCATCTGCGACATTATTTGGCTGTATACTGTGACCTTCGGTCACTATGGATGAGGACAGATTGGCATGGCTTACGTTGTTTATAGGACATTTCTAAGGCTTGAAGAGCTAACTCTATATTGATTCTGTTAGAGACATGCAAGCAATAATTTTCCGTAAAAATAAGTCCATGACAAGGCATAAATAAACAAAGCTTTTTCCTACGGGGATGTAAGAAAAACCCGTTGTCCAAACTTGATTCGGTGAAGGTGGATTAAAGGCTTGCTTTAAATGATTGGGATAAGAGGAAGGGGGCTCTTCATCTATTTTTATCTTGGCATAACTCGGTTTTATGGTAGACATTTGAGGTAACTGAAGCTGACGAAGCAGCCGATAAACACTTTCTAAGCTGATGGATACGCCATAATCACGCTTTAAAACAGCTTGAATTTTAGAAGAACTAAAGAGAATGAATTCACTTCTTCCTTTTAATGTAATAGATTTCAAACAATCCAAGTCTTGCGATATATGTCAAAGAAGAAGCGAGTAAGACCAAAACGTTGATGAACAGTAAATCTGTCCAAACTCATTGTGATTGGTTTTCTTGTTGTCATAAAAGTGACAAATAAAATAATGAAAATCCATCCCAAAGGCATAGTAGAGAAATAACATTTTCAGTTAAGATTAAGAAAAGGAGGCTTACGTACTTAACTAAGAGTAAGAATATTTTTATGGGAAGGAAAGAGTAGTAAAATATGACAAAAAAGCAAACTAAGAAAAATCATTACATGAAAAAAGGGTTTACCGCTTTACTTATTGCAAATGTTTTAGCTTCACCCATGATTACAAATTTCGCACCACAAGTAGGTATGGCAGCTGAGTCCGATTTACAGTCAAAATCAATTAGTACTATGGCAAACACAACTGGAGCAGCTGCAATTGACGATCCCGTTAGAATGCCGGTTATCGGAAATGTAATGGATACGAAAATCTCAGATTATGGGATTTTCGGTTTTAATGCTACACCAGGTTCAACTGTGTACGTTACATTCGGTTCAATCACGCGTACCGTAACAGTAGGATCGACAGGTTACTGGGCGATCACTGCACTTGACGGCTTAGTTCCAGCTAATATGGCTGTTGGAACTAAAGTTTCAGCTTATGCAGTACTGAACGGTGTATACAGTAAAACAGATACAACTTATGTAAAAACTGCTGTTCGTGGTCCTGGTACGAACGGTGATGGCACTGGTATTGCCATTCCTGTAGTAAGCAAACCTGTAACTAGCAGAGATACTACTATTTCGTTCAGTGCGTCCTCAACTACAACTTTATATGCGAATATCAATGGGCAGATTTATACGACTCCAGCTAGTGCTGAATCACTCACTATTCCAAGACAAGCACCAGGCACTGAAATTATTCTTTACTGTGTAGAGGGTAATCATACAGGTTATCTTGGAAGAACTGTAGTGCTTTATGAAGAAGGCGACGCTCTAGCAACACCTACTGTAAATACTGTAAAAGATAATCAAACTCTTGTTACAGGTACTGGTCCAGCTAATACAACCTTAACTCTCTACGTTAATGGCAATGCGGTTGGAACTGGAACAGTCAGCTCAACTGGTCAATATTCAATTAATATGAATTCGACTTATCCTGCTGGAACTATAATTCAAGCAAAAGCTGTCAACAGCTATGGCGATGAAAGCCCATATGGAAGTACAACTGTAATAACTAGTGTCAGCTTAGCTGCCCCAACAATTAATACAGTGAAAAGCACAGACACAGTCGTAACAGGGACATCTACACCAAACACACAAATTGTCTTAACGATCAATGGAACGCAATATACTGGAACTACGGGTTCTAATGGGCAGTATTCGGTGACGATTCCTAAACAAGCTGTAGGGACATTAGTTACGGCGCAAGCGAAAAGTGGAACGGATACTTCTCCAACTACTTCAACAACTGTTATTGCAGGTACAATTGCAACACCAACGATTAACACGGTGACAACAGACGATACGCTAGTAAAAGGAACGGCTCCGGCGAACTCGAAAGTAACGCTTACAATTCCACAAGGTGACGGTTCCACAAAAACATGGGCTGGCACAGCTGATTCAAGTGGGAACTATGCCATTACGATTGCTAAGCAAGCTGTAGGCACGAAAATTGAAGTGATTGCTGAAAAAGACGGTATCACTTCAGACAAAGCTTCTACAACTGTTATTCAAGGCGCTCTTAAAACGCCAACAATTAATGGATTAACAACAGACGATACGCTAGTAAAAGGAACGGCTCCGGCGAACTCGAAAGTAACGCTTACAATTCCACAAGGTGACGGTTCCACAAAAACATGGGACTGGCACAGCTGATTCAAGTGGGAACTATGCCATTACGATTGCTAAGCAAGCTGTAGGCACGAAAAATTGAAAGTGATTGCTGAAAAAGAACGGTATCACTTCAGACAAAGCTTCTACA
>NZ_AODF01000035.1 GCF_000525875.1 Listeria floridensis FSL S10-1187
TATCCGATTCGTGGTCGTAAACTTGGACGCATCCAGATTCCGCATTCCCTCTACAAACTGATCCAAATCTTCAAAGAACGGTCGATCAATTTTCGTATGAATGAGTTCATCCACTTTTCCTGAAAACTGGTGCAAGACTTCAAAATCTTCAAACACGGATTGAAGCTCTTTTTCTAAACTCGTATGGCTGAATGAAATCGCTCCATCACAATCCAAATCGCGAATCATTTCCTCGACATCGTCCAAGTTCTCGGACGCTTTCTTTAGCTCATCAATGGCCCCTTTTCCCCAAACGCCTTTTCCGATTAAGTTTCCAATGCTGTCATGCGCACGGTCAAAATCATCTTCCTTGTACTCAACATCTTTCATGCTGTACACTCACCTCTTTGTTGTATTCTATTTGTACGTTTCCAGTGTAACATACGAAATGGAATAGAAATGTGACTATTTGATAAAATCGTCTAGTAACGATACAAAAATGGCATAAAAAATAACCCCATCCATTCGGACAAGGTCAACTCATAATCCGTTACTAAATCTTTAAGAGTACAAAAACCTCAAAATAAACGTCTTTAAATTAAGGATTGGCTCTATAGCAACATTCTAGCATAAAATACTATTTTTGTCTTTTCTAATAATCGGATTAACTTTTTCAATACTATCCATCACTTAATTTAACAAATTTTCCAGCCAATGTAATCTAGATATAACTCCTTTTCAAACAAGGTTTAAAAAATAGTAAAATCGTACAAGAGAGATTAAGACATAAAAAATACACTACCACCGCGGACATATACAGTCATCTCTTACAAGAAACTGATATGGAAACAACGAATGAGTTTAAAAAATCCTTTTTAGGATTCTCTGCCCCACTCGGTAGTAGTGTACCTTTCAATTGAGCATCCCTAGGATTGCTAATTACTGGTATACTGCAGTTTATAGAGCCATTCCACAAATTCATTATATCATCCCACTATCTTGAAAATATTATGATTAAAAATTCTCTAACATCTCTTCTTGCTTTTCAAAAACTTCTGTGACTTTCTTGCCAAAATTCCCTTTTACAGCTTCTTGCAAGCAGCTACTGGTCTTCGAAACAGATGTCTTAGCCATTTTTATTTCTTCTTTTCCCGTTTTTCTAACTCTTTTGTCGGCCGCTTCTCCCGTCCGTATATGTTGCATGCCTAGCGCTTGAACTTGTATTTTCTGATTGTTTTTCTGGAATTCTTTGAGTAGATCTTCCAACACTTCCAACAACTTGCATCACCTCATTTGTTTCTCTCTAATTGCTGCAATTCTTTACGAAATTGTTCCTCTGCATATTCAGTTTTCTGTCTTATTTCTCGCTTTTTCTCCTGTAAATCCACTCGATAGTTTGTTTCTAACTGTTCGATTTCCCTTCGAGCCATTTCTAGAATGTCCGTACAGTCTTCTTCTTTTTGTCGAATCTGGTAGAGAATTGCTTCATAAGTCTGCTGTGCGATTTCTTCGCCTTTTTGCTGAAAGCGATAAATATCCTCTTCTTGCTTCTCAAGCTCTTGCCTTTGTCGTCTGTAATCCGCTCGTATCTCTTCTTCTGTTCGCAAAGCGTGACCTCCCTCTTCATCCCAATTGCTGCGCTAATTCATGATCTTTTTGTTTGAGAGCCTCTATACTTTTGTTTGATTTCATTGGCTAGATGATCAAATTGCGTGCCCATCTTCTTCACTTTATTGATTTTTTTCTGATAAGCTTCACAAGGTTCCATTACTAGCCGTTTCTCCGTGCAACCGACGCTTGCTAATTCCGCTAAGATTTCACTTTCTGTGAGCATATCTCCCACTTGCCGTGCGACGTGTAACGTTTCTTTCCAGCTCTTTTCGACCTGATCCATGCCTTCCTGATAAACCTTAATGACATGCGCTGTGACTGCTTTAAACTCCGCAACAGCTGTTTCTACAACGGCTAATGCTCGACTATCATCTAAGTAAATCTGTTCATTCGTCGAGATTCCTCCACCACTTGCTTGGAACTTTTTATGTAATACTTCGAGATCATATAACTTGGCTATGTATTCGGTCATGGCGTAACATTCTGCTTGTTGGATCATAGCTTCTCGGTTATATTCATTAGCAGGTATTTGTAGCTTCCCGTTTTTATCAAACGCCCAGTTGCTTAACTGATGATAATCGACAGGATTCAAATGCGTCCCCATTTCCATACTCACCTTGATTTCGGCACCTGTTCCATTTCCTCCAAAGTTCCCAATCGCATCCGCACGATTTCGATAATTCACTAGCATACCTGGATTCGCTTCGATCCATTTTTTTGCTTCATCCGATAAAATATTCGAGGGGTCTGGTCCGTTAAATCCTACATTACGCCACTTATTTTCAGCCGCAATCAGGAGAGCCAAATATTCTCCTAAGGAATGGCCTGTTGTCGTGATAACAGAATTTGAATACGCTGCTTTCACTTCATTGGCGAATTTCTGAGCTGAAATCGCTTGTCCGTCAATTTTTGATCCTTGAAAAGGGTGAAGCGGGCTTTGTTCAAGTTGTTTATCCCCCTGAACGACTGTTTGAAGATCCGTTGCCCGGTCTTTGGCATCTGAAAAATTGGTTCCCGCATAGGCAATGACTACTTCCGTCGTGTCCACTTTCCCGTTTTTATCCACTGGCGCAACAGCCATGGCTTGCATCCCATTTTTTTGGTTGTTTTCTGTTTTTAAAATTTTATACTTGGTATCTCCAAACTTTCTGTAATTTCCTTCTTTCAACGTTGGCGCATATTCTTTGTGCTGTGGGTCTAACCAATAAGCTTTATCACTCAAATCCTTATAGCTTTTATCTGTAACAGTCAAAGTTCTTCCTCCAATCCATTAGAGTATACAACTTTAACTTTATCAGTAGTTATTCCTTCTTTTTGAACTTCTTCATTTTCTATACCATAATCACTAATTTTTTCCTGATTTTTTGCAAAACCATAGTCAAAATAAGTAGATTCCCCTTCTTTACTGGTCATTGTCACAACTATACTATATGATCCTGTCATATTATTATAACCAACCCGTTCTATTTTTACTTTTGCTACATTAGCAAAAGTCTTTTTCAAAGCTTTCACTGATTGCTTTTCTACATCTAAAGTTTTTTGCTCTTTTTTATTATCCATATACATTTTCCCTCCAAAACCGATTCCAAGTACTAGTATAAGTCCAAGTAATATTAGCCACATCTTTTTCATCCCGTCACCTACATTCTTTTTATGCAATACTACACCTAATATACCATAACTCCTTCAGCCTATCTGTGAACTTTACGTGAACTTTTCTGTCAATTGCACAAAAAAAACAACCTCATCCATTTGGACAAGGCCAAATATTGATCAGTGATTAAATCTTTAAGAGTACAAAAACCTCAAATTAAGCGTCTTTAACTGGAAGTTTTGCTCCACACTTGTATTTTAACATCGAACAAAAAAATGCCTTACTTGTATAAAAGCAAGACATCTTTTTTACTGCTAGTTCTTGTTTCCTTCTCGGTAGACCAGTTTTGCGTCTTCTCTTAAATACTACTTTTTTAAAAAATCCACTGATTCATAGATGCCATACTTTATTCATAGTATTATCAGTAATCCAACTACTACATTTGTTCTGAAGAAAAACCATTAGAAAAAATTTAAAAAAGTGGAAACTTCGTGATCAACTTTCCCCATTTCTCGCATACAAAAAGAAAATCCCAGCACACTAAAAGTGCTGGGATCAAACCGGCACACCCTTAACAGGCACCGGACTTTTTGCTGCCGAGTCGTCCCAACAAATTTGTTCGCTTTTCCCCTGCCTATTTGCCTAAAAAACTTTTTACTGTATCCGCAAAGCGTTCCGTCTGCTCAATTTGCGTCCAGTGACCACATTTTCCGAAAATGTGCAGCTCCGCATTCCGAATCAGCTTCGCAAGTTCAAATGAAGTTGTAACAGGGATAACGCGGTCTTCTCTGCCATGAACAATCAATGTTTCATGCGGAATATCACGGATATAATCCTTGTTGCCTGCCATCGCTTCTACACTATTTTGACGCGGTTCTGGAAACATCGATGAAAAGCTTTGATGAAATTCCGGCTTTTTGCTGGATTCATAGCGTGTTTTAATTAAATCCGGCGTAACAAAAGAATGATCGTATGTGAAAATCTCAAGCAGTTCTTCCATATTCGCAAGCGACGGCTGGTATCCCCAAACGCGTTCAAGACCATAAGTAATCGGGAAACTTACTCCCATACTGCCCATCAAAATGAGTTTTTCAACGCGTTCGGGATATTTGATTGCCATTGTAAGTGCGAGCGCGCCGCCAAACGAATTTCCGATCAGCGTTGCTTTTTTTATTCCCACTGCATCAAAAAAATCAATCGTTTGCTGTACCCAGACATTCATATTGTAACTGATGTCTGCTGGACGCTCCGTGTAGCCAAATCCTACCATATCCGGTGCAAGCATATGATAATCTTTTTCCCATAATTTAAATAGTTTATTCCAGTTCGCCCAAGCGGTCACACCTGGTCCTGAACCATGTAAAAGAACAATTGTTTCTTTGTTCGAATCCCCAACGTCATGATAATTCGTTTTAAAATTTCCCGTTTGAATTGAGTTTGCAATTTCAGGTCGTTTTTCCATCTGTATTCGCTCCTTTATTAAACTTTAAGAACAGCACGGAACAATAGAAGAGATTCTTTGCTCCGTACTGCCAGTTTATTTATAACCTTAATAGAATGGTTTGATTTCTTTATCTTCAACAACCGGTGTACCGTAACGGAAGTAACTGTGTGGCAACTCTCCGCCGTACCAAATAATTGATTTTTCAGCGTCATTGACATTCCATTCAACTGGTTTCCAAGTTGGATCGAAAATGAGATATCCTGTATCACCGAATAACTCAACGCGGTTACCGCCCGGTTCAATCGCATACATACATTTAGCTTGCGAAACCCCATGTTTAAGCGGGCCAGCTTCGATTGGAATACCAAGTTCCGTTAACGCATCCGATAGATATTCTAAATCTTGAGGATCACCGAACCAGTAAGCAATATGATGCAGACGTCCTGGATCGCATTTGTCTGATAAACCGTCTTTCATGAAGGCAATTTCATGAACCAGCGGCGAAACCGATAGCCAAGCTGCAGCTTTTGATTTATCAGGGTTAGAAATGAATTCGCGGACTTTGAAACCAAGATGTTCCGTGAAAAAGTCGACGTTTTTATCAACATCCGTTGCCAAGCAGTTCATATGATCTAAACGGCGAACGGGAACACCTGTAAGCGGACGGCGCTGTGGTCGATTATTTAGTTTGGAAACAAAATCGCCTTCTGCTTGGTAGTATTCGACATCGAAGAAAATTTCAAATAAATGATTGTCTGGGCTTGTAAATTCATAAGCCTTGCCTCGGCTGTACGCAGGCTCCACCCAGCCTTTGCCTTGCGGTAGCTTCGAAAGAACTTCTACTCGGCGCTCAAGTGCTTGCGGACTTGTTGCACGCCAGCTTGCTTTTGCGAGCCCTGCTTCATGATGCGGCGTTAGTTTCAAACTGTATTTATAAGGGTCTTCGTAGGCGCGCATATAAACGCTACCTTCTTCATCTTTATGAACGACTAGCATTCCCATTACTTCGAAAAACTTGATTGATTCTTCCAATTTCGGTGTGTATAAATTGATCATAGCAAGTTGTGCAACTTCAAATAACGGTTCTCTGTTTTGTGTATTCATAGTGTTTCCCCTTCCCTATCTTCCAGATTTTTTAGCAGAAACTCCGCCAATTCCCCAGTGTGTTTTAGGAACTTCCTGGATAATTACGCGAATATTCTCCTTTGGCGCATCTAATACTTTTTCCACAGTCTGAGTGACTTCGACAATTAATTCTTCAATCTTTTCTTCCTTGCGGCCTTCCATGATTTCAATATGAATGAGCGGCATCATTCCCCTCCTTACTGGACAAACAAGCGCGCAGATCCAAGTGATTCGCCGAATTTTACTTCTACGTAATCGCCCGGCTTAATGCTGACAGCTGCCGTAATTCCGCCCGTCAAAATCGGTTCGCCCGGTTTAACTGCTTCGCCTTTTTCGGCTAGCATATTGGCAAGATAGGCAATCGATTCCGCAGGGTGATTAAGAACCGCAGCTCCGGCGCCCAGGGCCTGAATTTCCCCCATTAATTTCCAAGACCACACCGATCGTTTCAAGATCCATTTGGTCGGTCTTTCTCACATTCGTACCAAAAACAGCTCCGGCAGCCGAGGTATTATCGGCCACGACATCCGGCATCGTGAAGTTGAAGTTTAAGTAACGACTGTCGATCACTTCGATTCCCGGAAAAATGTAGTCTGTTGCGGCCAAAACATCTTCCTTCGTAACGCCTGGACCCCGTAATTCCTGTTTAAGGACGAAGCCGATTTCTGGCTCAACTTTCGGATGAATGTATTCACTAAATTTGAGGTGCCCACCGTCTTCGACTACCATTGAATCGAATACATAGCCGTAAATTGGAGCATCCACATTCATCTGTTGGAGCTTCGCAAGACTCGTCAGCCCCATTTTCGGTCCGACAATTTTCTCGCCGCGTTCAAGCCGCTTTTTGATGAGTGCTTCTTGAATTTTGTAGCTTCTGCCATACTAAGTTCTGGATACTTTTCTGCTGTAATCTTGATGATTTCGTATTTGCCGTCTTGTGCATCTAATACATACTTGGTCAAATCTTGTACCTTTGCTTCTTCCAAGCACTTCACCTCCTTATTTGTCATTTAGGATTTCAAAATGGATATCCTATAACCGCGAAAGTTTCATCCTCGTTCTTGCTTCATTCGCTTCGCTACATCAATAATCATATCTTCCTGACCACCAACTACTTTTTCGCGCCCTAGTTCAATCAAGATATCGCGCGGATCAATCCCGTATTTTTCTCCAGCGCGCTGTGCATGAAGCCGGAAGCTAGAATAAACGCCCGCATAACCCATTGTAAGGCTGTCTTTTGTGATTTCTTGCGGTGTCAGAAGGAGAGGTGCGACTACATCTTCAGCCGCATCCATAATCTTATAAAGATCAATTCCAGTCTTGATGCCCATTTTGTCGAGGGCAGCTACCAGTACTTCCGTTTGCGTGTTTCCGGCGCCGGCGCCAAGAGCTCGGATACTGCCATCAATTCGCGTTGCGCCGGCTTTGATCGCAGCAAGCGTGTTGCCCATCGCAAGGCCAAGATTGTTATGGGCGTGGAAGCCAACTTCAATCGATAGCTCGCTTTTCAGTGCCGCAATCCGTTCAAAAACCTGATCTGGCAACATTGTACCAGCAGAATCCGTCATATAGACCGCTTCAGCACCGTAGCTCTCCATCAATTTGGCCTGCTCAATCAGCTTGTCAAGCGGTGCCATATGCGCCATCATCAAGAAGCCGAATGTAGTAAGACCCATTTTTCTCGCCTCTTCAATATGCTGTCTTGAAACATCCGCTTCCGTAACATGCGTTGCTACTCGCACGAGCGAAGCACCTAATTCCCTAGCTCTTTTAAGTTCGTGCACCGTTCCAATACCCGGCAAAAGCAACACGGCGATCTTTGAATAAGAAGCCGTTTCAACAGCCGCTTGAATCAACTTGAATTCATCTACCTTCGACATCCCGTATTGGAGCGTACTGCCGCCGAGACCGTCGCCGTGAGAAACTTCAATGTAAGGGACTTTCGCCGCATCTAGCGCGCCGACAACATTTCGTACCTGTTCTTCCGTAAAACTGTGTCTCACCGCATGACTTCCGTCTCGCAGCGCCACCTCAGTAATCACGACATCTAAATCATCAAACATCTCGTTCCCTCCTTCCGTTATCCGTTTGTTTTCGCCATTTCCTCCGCAACCTGTACCACTGCAGAAGTCATAATATCGAGATTTCCGGCGTAATTAGGTAAAAAGTCGCCGGCGCCTTCCACTTCCAGAAAAACCGTCACTTCATTACCTTCCACAATCGGCTCTGAGCGCAAGTGGTAGCCTGGCACATATTGCTCCACCTTTTCGACCATCTCATGAATTGCCTTCACAATTTCCGCTTCCTTCGCTTCACCTTCCACAAGCACACGTACTGTGTCGCGCATGAGGATAGGCGGATCAGCCGGATTCAAAATAATAATCGCGCGGCCTTTTTTCGCTCCGCCAACCGTTTCAATCGCCTTGCTAGTCGTTTCGGTAAACTCGTCGATATTTGCCCTCGTTCCCGGTCCAGCACTTTTACTGGAAATCGTCGCCACAATCTCTCCATATTTCACCGGTTGCACCTGCCCAATCGCTGCTACAATCGGAACCGTTGCTTGCCCGCCGCAAGTCACCATGTTAACGTTTCTTTCGCGAATATGTTCCGTCAGATTAACCGGGGGAACAACAAACGGCCCGATCGCTGCTGGCGTCAGATCTAGCATAATCTTGCCAAGCCGCTTCGCTACCTCATCATTATGCAGATGCGCATTTGCCGAAGTCGCATCAAACAGCACATCCACCGAATCCGGTGCTTTTTCAGCCCATTCATCAATTCCACCAGCGAACGTTTCAAGACCCTTTTCCCGCGCTCGTTTCATTCCTTCCGATTCAGCATCAATCCCGATCATTACCGTCGGCTCAATCACATCCGAACGCAGCAGTTTTATCATCAAATCGCTACCGATATTCCCAGAACCGATAATCCCTGCTTTCAATTTAGCCACAAGCCTTTCTCCTTCCTTAAAAACTCACTTTCACGTTGCCCATCCGATTAAATTTCATTTCAAATTCGTCTCCCGGTTCAGCTGGTACCGCCGCAGAGAGCGCACCTGACAAAATAACTTCACCCGGAAGCAGTGCGATATCATATTCGGCGAGCTTATTTGCAAGCCAGACTACGGCATTTATTGGATGATCAAGGCAAGCCGCTCCGGCGCCAGTATTGACAAGCTCACCATTTTTATAAAGCGCCATTCCAACGAGACGCAAATCAAGTTCCGTCAAATCAAACCTCTTATTTCCCAAAACATAAAGACCTGATGAAGCGTTATCTCCCACCGTATCAGCAAGCGTCAGCTTCCAGTCTTTAATCCGGCTGTCGACAATTTCAATCGCCGGAACCACATAGTCTGTTGCCCGAATTACGTCAAAAGCCGTCACCTCCGGACCTATCAGTTTTTCCTTCAGCACAAAGGCAATCTCGCCTTCCACACGCGGCTGGAGCACCTTATCTGCGGCAACCTTTCCGCCTTCCGGAACCTCCATACTCGCGAGAAGATGCCCATAATCCGGCTCATCCACACCAAGCGACTGCTGCATCGCGAGCGACGTCAGCCCGATTTTTTTTCCTGTAATCGTTTCACCCGCACCGAGTGCCTTTTCAATCGTCGCAAGTTGCACCTGATAAGCTTCGCGCACCGTGAGTTCCGGGGCAACAACCGTAAGCTGTTCAACGCCTTCGCCTTTTTTAAAAGCGTCCGCCAAATGTTCACTTAACTGCTTTGGATCTGTTGTCATAAATTTGTCCCCCATCCTTAAAGCTTAATCGTCACGTTCGAGAGTTCTGTATAGAAATCAAAGCTGTGTGCTCCGCCTTCCCGACCAATTCCACTGTGTTTCATGCCGCCAAACGGTGTTCTAAGATCCCGCAAGAACCAAGTATTCACCCAAATAATCCCCGCTTCAATTTGAGAAGCAAAACGATGCGCTTGTTTTAAATCTTGCGTCCAAATCGTTGCTGCAAGACCATAAGTCGTATCATTCACCTGCTCCAAGACTTCCTCTTCCGTGTCAAACGGCAAAATTGTAATTACCGGTCCAAAAATCTCTTCTTTGACACAGCGCGAACTGCGATCAAGACCCGTAATAATCGTCGGTTCAATAAAGTAACCCGGCAATCCTTCCGCTTTTTTTCCGCCCGTTAAAAATGTTCCTTTATCTTCACGAGCAATATCCAAATAGCTAAGCACCTTATTGTAGTGTTCCTCACTTACAACCGAGCCGACAAACGTTCCTTCAACGAGCGGATCGCCGACCTTAAGTCCCTTCGTCCGTTCCACTAATTTTTCGACAAATTCATCGTAAACCCCTTTTTGGACGTAAACCCGCGAACCGCAAAGACAAACTTCCCCTTGATTTAAGAAGCTTGACCGAATCGATGTCTCTACCGCGTCATCAATGTCAGCGCTTTCAAAAATCACATTCGGATTCTTGCCGCCAAGTTCAAACGACAGCTTCTTAAGCGACGGAGCAGAAGCCTTCATAATCGCTGTCCCCGTAATCGTTTCGCCTGTAAAAGCAATCGCGTCGACATCCTCACTCGCCGAGAGTGCTGCACCTGCTTCCCCAAAACCATGAACGAGATTGACAACTCCTTTTGGAACACCCGCTTGTTCGCAAATTTCTGCCATAATCGTAGCCGTCATCGGTGTCACCTCAGAAGGTTTCATCACGACCGCGTTTCCTGCCGCAAGCGCCGGTGCAAGTTTCCAAGTCATAAGTAGGAGCGGTAAGTTCCATGGATTGATCAAACCAACAACCCCAACCGGTTTCCGAACCGCATAATGAAGTGCTACATCATCTTGCTGGTAAGATTCTTGACCAATTGTTGTCATATAATCCGCAAAAAAGTGAAAATTATAAGCCGCACGCGGAATATCGAGCGAACGCGAAAGCGAGAGCGGTTTTCCAGTATCAAGCGTTTCAAGCATCGCAAGCTCATCTAAACGTTCTAAAATCAGATCCCCAATTTTGCGAATGATTTGCGATCTTTCCCGTAAAGGCATAGTCCGCCATTCGCCTTTTGAAGCCTTCTTAGCAGCAGCAATTGCAAGTTTGACATCTGCTTCACTACCATTTGCAACCGTTCCAAGTTTTTCTTTCGTAGCTGGATTGGTATTATCAAACGTTTCTTTACTGATCGAATCGACATAAGCCCCATTAATAAAGTGGCGGCAGTCGATGCCCGTATACTTCTGTTCCATCCATATGCCCTCCTCATGTTTCTTGCTTCCATCATAGAATCCTTTAAAAATTCAGACAACCTCTCTGTTCCTCTATAAGCAATAAATTATGAATTTTTTTATTTTTATTCTAAAATTATAACAAAGAAAGCGTTTCCATATTAAAATAATATATAAAAACTGTTCCACATAGCGGAACTGAAGAGAGGGAGAACATAGTGACACAAGAACTTCGATCAGTCAAAAATGCACTTACAATCTTAAAATGTTTCTCACCAGAAAAAAACACTTTAGGGGTAACTGAAATCAGCAACATGACGGGACTAGCTAAAAGCACCGTGAGCCGCACACTCGCCACGCTGGCACAAGAAGGTTTTGTAAGAAAAGCGACCGATCAACAATCCTACATTCTCGGATTCGCTATTATCAATCTTGCCGGCATTTCCCTCAGTTCGATGCGCATTCAACAAGAAGTTTCACCGGCACTGAGCCAGCTTGTCGTCCACACTAACGAAAGCGGCCATATTGCTATCCTTGATGGAATGGATATCATCTACATTCAAAAGGCCGAGTCTTCCATTCATACCAAGATGAAGACCCATTTAGGAAGCCGCAATCCGGCGCATGCCACAAGTTCCGGAAAGCTACTTTTAGCTTATCAAGGAGATCAGACCGTCGCAGGTCTATCCGAAAATCCCTTGCCTGCTTACACATCCGAAACCATCACCAACCCGTATAAATTGAAGGAAGAACTAGAGACCATTCGTCAAAATCGATTCGCATACAGCAAAGATGAACTGACAGAAGGAGTTTCATCCGTTGCCGTTCCAGTGATTGACTACACAGGCATTGTTGTTGCTTCCATTGCCTTAGTCGGTGCAACCGCTCGCTTCACGCCAAAGAAAATCAGTGAATTTGCATCGCTTCTCAAACAAGCCGCGCGCGAATCTTCGCATAATCTTGGCTATAGCCATTAAAAAAGAACAGCCATCAAAAATTAGATTTTAAAATCCGATTTTGATGGCTGTTTATATGTAAAAATCCCTGCTTGTTAACTTTTTTAAATTTTGTTTACTAATACGCGCTTTCAACTCCCGTTTTATTGGCTTTGTTCTTTTTCAAACTATCACGATAGCCCTTTACTCTATCTGAAAGAGTTCCCGTGTAGAGTTCGAACAAATGATTATCGTAGTCATAGAAATAAGTCAATTTAAAATCAGCTGCCACTCTTTTCCTGCTTTCCTTGTGTAACTTTTTCCATTCCTGAAACTGGTTTTTCAACTGATCCGCGTAAATATTACTCCCGCTAAACAAATCATCCATCGTCACTTCTGTTTTCGGTACTTCCCGCTGTTCCTGCGTATAACTATTCACAAAAACCGTCTCTGTTTTCGTCGCCCCGATCCGATTCGTCGTCGTAAACTTCGAGGCATCCAAATTCCGCATGCCTTCCACAAATCGATCCATGTTCCGAATGTCTTCCTCAGCCTAATCTCATATAGGCTAAAAATAGCTTGGTGCGTATTTCTTTCAATGGGTCTCTATTTTTCTCCTTTAAACTCTATTTTTGATACAAAAAAACAGTATCAGTGGTTGTTTCCTCACTAATACCGTTTCTATAACTTTTACATTTTCTAGCTGAAATAATTGTATACTTAATAAACTCCAAAAAAGACTAGTAAGTCCATTGAATTTTTGTACAATGAATACAGTTAGCTATTGGCAACTTGATTAGTGAGATTACTCCTTACTATCAAGGCTCAATCACTTGATTACCAGTCTTTTGATTGAATGCCTTTTTATTTAGTTTTCAATATAACTTTCAGCAATATCAATATCTTTAGTCATATCTAACTTAGGAAATTTTTTATCAAGGTTTCTTAAACAAGTAATAAACCTTTCGCTTTGAAGTTGTTCAGATATATCTTCAAAAATTTCACTGATATAATATAGATCATCTTCATTGCACTCATTAAGATAATCTATTGTTTCATCTTCATTTTGAGTTAAAAGTACCGTCATTTCATTCCAACACTTTTCTATTCCAAAATCATCATTTATATTTAAACCTTTTCTTTTTTTTTAAAATAGCATCCATTTCTTTTTTTAATTCCATGCTTCTCCTCCTAATACTTTATGGCAGTTTTGTTGCATCTGGGAATATAGTTGCAGGTTTTCCATCAGTTTTTATTACTCCAACTCGTACTCCATTAAACTCACCAAAAATAGCTTCTCCATCTTTAGCACTAGCAAAGTTTGGTCGACTAGCAACATGTTGTCCTGCACTTTCTATATCTTTTTTCGTCCAATTTTCAGGAAACCAAGATTGATTATTTCCTGTTCTTTTAGCCTTAACTTTATGGTCTGGTACATTTCCAGTTCTCACACCATTAGGGTAAGTTTTTTCAATATTTACTTCAAACCCATTTTCTTTTAAGAAATCAATGTTAGATTGTCCATGTCCGCCACCTTTCATTTTGGACACTTTTCCTGTAGAAGGATTGACGGTAAAATCTCCGACATTGGCATGTTTCAAACTTTGTTCTGAAATTTCAACTTTAGGAAATTTAGCTCCACTGGCTCTCTCCAATATACCATCTGTCTTACTTTCTCCGCCAAGATTCACATCAAACCGCTGCAACGTAGCCTGCCATTTTTCCGTCTGTGCAAGCACCTTCGAGCTACCAGAAGTCCCCAGTCCGCCAACATCTGCCATCGCTAACTGCTGCCGCGGCGGTAAGTTCAAACTATTCTCCCATTTCGCTCCGATGTTCCCGATCGTATCCAAACCGTGTGTCAACTTGTCCACTCCGCTATGCGCCGCCCCTTTCAAACTTCTTACCCGCATCTCCGCTTGATTCTTCCCAATCCGAACCAAATCCTC
>NZ_AODF01000036.1 GCF_000525875.1 Listeria floridensis FSL S10-1187
TTTCTTCTCTAGTTTTGAGAGAACAACGTTCTTTCAGTCAAACTTGTCTGGTGGCTATGGCGAGAAGGTCACACCCGTTCCCATCCCGAACACGGTAGTTAAGCTTCTCCGCGCCGATGGTAGTTGGGGGCTTCCCCCCTGTGAGAGTAGGTCGCTGCCGGGCAAAAAAAAACACTTGAAATCTAAATGATTTCAAGTGTTTTTTATTGTATTGAAAAGGTTTAATATGTCATCTTGCTCAATAAAACAGCACACTTGCGATTATATGGGATTATCATGTATAATTAAAGTCAATTATAGTCAAAGTCAGTTCTTTACTGATTTCTTTTTGTCTAGAAAGGAGTATTCAAATGAGAAATATTTCCGATATAATTGAAGCCTATTTAAAACAAGTTCTAGAAGCTAATGAAGCGATTGAGATAAAGCGCAGTGAAATAGCAGATAAATTTGAATGTGTTCCCTCACAAATTAATTATGTAATCAATACAAGATTCACGATGGAGCGCGGGTATATCGTAGAGAGTAAAAGAGGCGGCGGTGGGTATATTCGTATCATTAAAGTGAAAATGAATGATAAACTGCAGCTGCTTGAAGCAATAATTGCGATGGTTCATGAGAAGAAAGTATCTCAAGCTTTTGCTGAGGATGTTATTTTGCGACTTTTGGAAGAAAAAGTTATTTCTAAAAAAGAAGCTAGGATGATGGTGGCAGTATTGGATCGAGATGTATTAATTATCCCACTGCCGGATCGAGATATTTTACGGAGCCGTATTTTAGAAGCGATGCTTGAAACTTTGAAGTATGACTGATTGAGGTGATTGAAGATGCTTTGCGAACAATGTGGGAAAAAGGAAGCAACAACTCGGATACAGCATTTGCTTGCGGATGGAACCTTGGAGGAAATCTATTTGTGTAAGGAATGTGCAGACAGGGAAGAGGAACATAAGGTTCAAGCTTTTAATGAACTAGCGCTTAGCTTTCTTTCGATGCTTGATGGGAATAAGAGCTTGGCAGATAAGAAACAACAGCGATTGACTTGCGGAACATGTGGATTAGATTTTGAAACGTTTAAAAAAAACAAGTCGTGTTGGCTGTTCAGATTGTTATGAGGTATTCGGCGAGCAAATTGTTCAAATTGCTAAGCAAGTTCACGGCGGGAATGTTAAACACGTTGGGAAGGTGCCGGAGCAGTTTGTGAGCGAGGCGAACCGAGCTGAGGTTGTTTCCGGTCTCAGGGAACAGATTCAAAAAATGATTGAGATTGAAAATTTTGAGGAAGCAGCCAAACTGCGTGATGAAATTCGGGCAATTGAAGGGAAGGACGGTGAGCTGGGGTGACTAAACAAAATCACTTGTTTTTACCAGTGCTTAGTTCTTGGCTTTCAAAAGACGGAGATGATTCTGATGTTGTCATCAGTTCGCGTGTCCGTGTAGCTCGTAATTTTGACCAGGAAGAATTCCCATTTTACAGGCAAAGTAGTAAAGTTGTGGAGCGTCTTCGTGAACTGCTTGATGATTCTTTTTTACTTGTGCAAATGCAGGATTTGTCGATCCTTGATCGTGCATTACTTGTTGAAAAACATCTTATCAGTCCCTATCTAATGAATGAAAGTGAACACGGTGCGGTCTTTGTAAATCCTAGTGAGAATATCAGTATCATGGCAAATGAAGAAGATCATTTACGTATTCAATGTCTTGAGCCGGGGCTTAGACTGTTTGATGCGCTTGATAAAGCACTTATGCTCGAAAGGTCGATTGAAGAGAAGCAGCCTTTTGCTTTCCATGAAGTTTATGGATATTTGACTAGTTGTGTGACAAATGTCGGAACCGGTTTGCGCGCTTCGGTGATGGTTCATTTACCGGGGCTTGTCGCAACGAAGCGGCTGAGAAAAGTAGTGGAAGCGATTAGAAGCATTGGATTTACTGTTCGTGGAATCTACGGAGAAGGTAGCAGGGCACTTAGTAATGTTTTTCAAATTTCAAACCAAGTAACGCTTGGGAAAACGGAAGAAGAAATTGTTAGCGACTTAACGCAAATTATGGAACAGATTATTATGCAAGAGCGGGTTAGTCGAACAAATTTAAAGCAAAAACTTCATATTGCTTTGGAAGATCGCGTTTATCGCGCATATGGAATGTTGAAAAACAGCCGAGTGATTTCGGTACAAGAAAGCAGTCAAGCAATATCTGATCTACATCTTGGCATTGAACTTGGCTACTTTGAGCATATTTCTCGCCAAAAGATCAATGAACTGCTAATATTTTCGCAACCAGCCTTTTTACGAAAAGCTCGGGGGCAAGATATGAATGAATTAGAAGAAAAAGTAATTCGTGCATCTGTTATTCGTGATATTCTAGAAGAAGTCTAATGGATCGCCACAAAGGAGGAAAACGAGATGATGTTTGGACGATTTACACAAAGAGCTCAGAAAGTTCTTGCCCTGTCCCAAGAAGAAGCGATGCGCCTTAATCATAGCAATCTTGGAACAGAACATATTTTGCTTGGACTTGTGAGAGAAGGCGAAGGAATCGCTGCGAAGGCACTCTATGAACTTGGGATTAGTTCCGAGAAAGTGCAGCAAGAGGTTGAAGCATTAATTGGACAAGGTGAAAAGACGGTAACAACGATTCAATATACACCGCGTGCTAAAAAAGTCATTGAGCTTTCAATGGATGAAGCACGCAAACTTGGACACACTTATGTGGGAACAGAACATATTCTGCTTGGGTTGATTCGTGAAGGTGAAGGAGTTGCAGCACGAGTTCTGAGTAACCTTGGTGTCAGTTTGAATAAAGCACGTCAGCAAGTTTTACAGCTACTTGGTGGCGGCGATAATGGCACGGCAGGCAGACAAACAAATACCCAAGCGACGCCAACGCTTGATAGTTTAGCTCGGGATTTAACGGTGATTGCGCGTGAAGATAATTTAGATCCTGTTATCGGGCGTTCTAAGGAGATTCAACGTGTTATTGAAGTGCTTAGCCGTAGGACGAAAAATAATCCGGTGCTAATCGGAGAACCGGGTGTTGGTAAAACAGCGATTGCAGAGGGGCTGGCACAGCAAATTGTGCGCAATGAAGTTCCTGAAACGTTGCGCGGGAAACGCGTGATGACGCTTGACATGGGAACAGTAGTTGCTGGAACGAAATATCGCGGGGAATTTGAAGACCGTTTGAAAAAAGTGATGGATGAAATTCGCCAAGCGGGCAATGTCATTTTGTTTATTGATGAACTTCACACTTTAATTGGCGCTGGTGGTGCTGAGGGGGCAATTGATGCTTCTAATATCTTGAAGCCGCCTCTTGCTCGCGGTGAGCTACAATGTATTGGGGCGACAACGCTTGATGAGTATCGCAAATACATCGAAAAAGATGCAGCACTCGAACGCCGTTTCCAACCGATTAAAGTGGATGAACCTTCTGTAGAAGAGTCTATCCAAATTTTGCACGGCTTAAGAGATCGTTATGAAGCACATCACCGCGTAGCTATCACGGATGATGCACTTGAAGCCGCTGTAAGATTATCTGATCGCTATATCTCTGATCGCTTCTTGCCAGATAAAGCGATTGATGTTATTGATGAAGCTGGTTCGAAAGTACGTCTTAAAGCCTATACAACCCCATCTGATTTGAAACATTTGGAAATGGAGCTAGGCGAACTTAGAAAAGAAAAAGATGCTGCTGTTCAAGGCCAAGAATTTGAAAAAGCAGCTGCATTTCGTGATAAAGAAAAGAAAATTCGTCAAAAACTTGATGAGCAAAAACTGGATTGGAAGGAAAAACAAGGTCGTGATAACAGCGAAGTGACAGAAGAAGTAGTTGCAGAAGTTGTCGCAAGTTGGACGGGAATTCCAGTTATGAAACTTGCTGAAACGGAAACAGACAAGCTGCTTAATATGGAAAAACTGCTACATGAGCGTGTCATTGGTCAAGATGAGGCTGTAAAAGCAGTTGCTCTTGCTGTACGCCGGGCTCGCGCTGGGCTGAAAGATCCAAAACGTCCGATCGGTTCCTTTATTTTCTTAGGCCCAACTGGTGTGGGTAAAACAGAGCTTGCAAAAGCATTGGCAGAGTCGATGTTTGGTGATGAAAATGCAATGATTCGTGTTGATATGTCTGAGTACATGGAAAAATTCTCGACAGCTCGGCTCGTTGGTTCACCTCCAGGTTATGTCGGCTATGAAGAAGGCGGTCAGTTGACAGAAAAAATTCGTCAGAAACCGTATTCGGTCGTTTTATTAGATGAAATCGAAAAAGCACATCCTGACGTGTTCAACATGTTACTGCAAGTGCTTGATGATGGGCGCTTGACGGATTCGAAAGGTCGTGTTGTAGATTTCCGAAATACCGTCATTATTATGACTTCTAATATTGGTGCTCAAGAAATGAAGGAAGACAAGTCGGTTGGATTTAATGTTACAGATATGACGAAGGATCATAAGGCAATGCAACATCGTGTCCTTCAAGAATTGAAGAAAGCATTCCGACCAGAATTTATCAACCGGATTGATGAAACGATTGTGTTCCATTCGTTGACGGAAAAAGAATTGAAGCGAATCGTGACGCTTCTTACAGAGCAGCTCACAAAACGTCTGGCTGAACGTGATATTCATGTGAAATTAACTGAAGGTGCGAAAGCAAAAATTGCAAAAGAAGGCTATGATCCAGAATATGGAGCTCGTCCTTTGAAACGGGCTATTCAGAAAAACATTGAAGATCGGCTATCAGAAGAATTGCTACGTAAGAATATCGAACCAGGGGACACGGTTGAAATTGGTGTGAAAGATGGCGAACTTGAAGTTCGTAAGAAAAATCAAACCGCTAAGAAAACGGCTGTTAAATCGCAAGCCAGAACAAAATAAATCAAGATAGACGCCGAATGCTGGAGTTTGCATTCGGCGCTTTTCTTTGCCTAAAAAAGGTTTGCTTTTATTGGTGTGTATATGCTAATATTGCCATATAGGTTTTTGAAAGGGTGAAAGTAATGGGTCATCATCACGACCATGGTCACAGTCACAATCATGCGCACAATACGAACAAAAAAGCGTTGCTGATCAGCTTTATTTTAATTACGGGTTTTATGGTGGCGGAAGTTGTCGGCGGAATCATGACGAACAGTTTGGCACTGCTCTCAGACGCAGGACATATGCTTTCCGACGCGGCTGCGCTGGGTCTTAGTTTGTTAGCTTTTAAATTTGGAGAAAAAGCGGCCAGTGATTCGAAAACTTACGGCTATAAGCGGTTTGAAATTTTGGCAGCCTTCTTTAACGGCTTAACACTTATCATTATCTCGCTTGTCATCTTTTATGAAGCGTATCATCGTTTCTTTGAACCGCCGCATGTCATCGGCTCAGGCATGATGACAATCTCAGTGCTTGGCTTGCTTGTAAATATTCTAGTGGCTTATATTTTAGCGAAAGGCGACACCAGTGGGAATCTAAACATGCGCAGTGCTTTTCTTCACGTTATTGGCGATATGCTTGGTTCGGTTGGAGCGATTGTAGCGGCACTTCTTATTATTTTCTTCGGTTGGAATATCGCTGACCCGATTGCAAGTGTAATCGTATCGTTCTTTGTACTCATAAGTGGTATCCGCGTATTTAAAGACTCGATTCAAATTTTGATGGAAGGCAAACCGAGTGATATTGATATTGAGAAGCTGCGGAATTATTTGCTTGATCAGCCTGAGGTAGAGGGAATTCATGATTTGCATGTTTGGTCGATCACCTCAGATTTCCCGTCGCTTACGGTTCACCTGCAAGTCAAAGAAGGAATTGACCGTGATGCGCTTCTTGATAAAATGGAAAGGGAAATCGAACAAGATTTCGATATTGCACATATCACAATACAAATGGAGCGCAAAAGTTTTCATCAGCATTGCAACTGAAAATAATGTGTTTGAAGGCAAGTTCAATTGGAACTTGTCTTTTTTTGCGGGATGATATGTAAAAAAAAAGTGCATTCTTGAGTCAAAATTGTTTATTATTTTGTTGTTTTGTTGGATTATAGAAGGATAAGGGTAATTTGTAAAAAATATGAAATGATAAGTGATTGTCAATAGGAGGATGTCGCCATGAAAAAGGTATTTATTTTTCTAGCATCATTTCTCTTGGTCTTGCAAGTGTTTTTACCACATTTTGTTAGCGCAGAAGAAACTCAAGATTCTAAAGAGAAGGTTCTGCAACTTTTAGAGATTACGAATACGTCTGCAAATGAAGGGACGAAAGAAGAGGAGTTCATTTTAAGCGGCAAGCTTGTGAATTCACTCAAAGAAACAAAAACAGCTGTTATTTCAGTTTCGCCAAATGTCAAACTTGAAATAGCACATGAAGGGAAAGTAGAAGGTTCTGCTAAACAAACGATTTCAACTTACAAGGTTACAGACAATCACTTGGAAATCAGCATCCCAAGCGGAACGAATGACACATTCAGCTTGCATGTCAAAGTGAAGTATGTCGGTACTGAGACAGAAAAAGACAAGATAGAATTTTCGGATGGCGAAAGTACGCTTGCAGCTGAGCTGAACGTAAAGCCGGCGGAAACAGCTGTCGATACAGCTATGGATCAAGAAACAGATAAACAAAATAATGCGACAGTTAAACCAAGTGAAACTGGAGCGGGAGTTGAGCAAGCGGAAAGTGTTAAAACGACTGACAAGGGGAATCAAAGAGCAGCTGTGGCAGTAGCACCGCGCGACTTAAAAAGTATCTTTGCGAGCCTTGGCTACTCAAACATTAAGCAGACGATTTTAAATAACGTAACGGCTACCTACACAGATAAAAATGGGGCCGAGGTTAAAAATCCAACGATTGATGACAATGTGCATCTGCATTTTGATTGGTCGATTCCAGATGATGTTGCGGCAGAAGTGAAGGCGGGGGATTTTTATACCTTTCAGCTGCCAAGTGAAATTAAGATTTCTACGCCGCTTACGATTGATTTAAATGGATTTGGAACAGCGGTTGTCGGAACAGATGGTAAAGTGGAAATTACATTTACGGATGAAGTGAATGAAAATTCAAGTGTGCATGGTGTTTTGAATTTTGATACGCTTTTTGATGAAAAAACGATTACGATTTCGGGAAATCATGACATTAAGGTTCCAGGGGAAGAAAGCTTGCCTCCGATTTCGATTACGATTAAACCTGAAGTGAATTCAGCGATTGAAAAGTCAGGGGTTTTTGACAGACAGCAAAATCCGGATCGTGTGATTTGGTCAGTTGTTGCGAATAAAACGCTAGATACGCTTACGGGTGCAGAAATTGCAGAGCAACTTCCGGATGGACTGACGCTTGATGATGTGAAAGTTTATACGGTGACGCTCGATCTGGATGGGAATGTGGTGAGCGGTAGCGAGAAGCTCGTTACGTCTGGTTACTCAGTCGATCAAGCGGGTAATGTGAAGTTTGACGGCACGGTCAGCGGAGCGTACAAAATTGTCTACGGCACAACGATTGCGGAAAGCAAAAAACCGGCTGCTGGCGGAAACGTAGTTTTTACCAATAATGCTACGCTGAAAAGTAATGAACTTCCAGATGTGAAGACGTCTGCAAGCGTGACGGCAAAATACGGAAAGATCGTTTCAAAAGGAGCGGCTGGTTATGACTCTGCCAAGCAAGTTTACGGCTGGACGATCAATTATAATTACGGCGAAAAAACAATTAAGCAAGAAGATGCAGTCTTGACGGACACATTTGGGTCAGATCGGATGAATCTTGTTGATGGCTCGATGCTTTTGCGTAAGGTAACGTTTGATGCAAACGGCAAGGAAGTTCTTGGCGCTGCGCTTACGCAAGGTGTGGATTACAATTTAGTGAAAACGGCAACTGGATTCCAGCTGGTTTTTTTGGCGGATGTAGATTATGCGGTGAAGGCAACATACCGGACGGGGGTAACAGGGGTTATTGATTCGGATACACCAATTTCCAACTCTGTGAAAACAGAAGATGGATTTACTGGGAATGCCGGAGGAACGCTTCATCAGCAAAATGTTGTGAAGAAATTGACGGATATTAATTACGAGACGCATCTCGTTAGCTACAGTATTGATATTAACCGCAATGGTTACTATATGGAAAACTGGACGCTTACGGATCAGCTTAGCAAAGGGCTGGAGTTTGGCCCAGATACGCTTCAAATTCGCGATAACCAAACGGGGAAAAATCTTGTAAGGAATGTCGATTTCTCCTTGGTGTACAATGCAACAGCAAGAAATTTCACGGTCGCTTTTCTCGGAAATTATAAAAATGGGACAGACCACACATTTAGGATGACATACAAAGCACATTATAATGCAAGTGAGCTCGAGGGGGCGGATGAAGAGAAGTCGTTTATCAACGATGTGACGGCAACATGGAATGACGCTTCGGGCGGAAACCATACGAGCCACGACCGCAACACGTTTTATCCAAACAGCGAAACGCGTTATAACGGTGCGAAAAGCGGCAGCTATAATGCCCAAACGAAAGAAATTACGTGGCAGATTATCACCAACTATTCAGCATTTGACATGACAGATTCTAAGATTGTTGACCCCATTATTGGAAATCAGAAATTTGTCGGCGGTACGGTGAGGATTTATGAATATACGGTGAATCCTAACGGAAGTATTACGCGTGGGCAAGAGGTTACAGGTGACTCGGAATTTAGTATTATAGAGCCGAGTGAAGCAAACGGCAATGAATTAACGGTGAACTTTCCGAATGAAAATACAACGAAATATTTAGTTGAGTTTAAGACGAGCGTAGCTAATCAAGTGGTTTCGTCATTTTATAATAATATCGCGACGTTTAAGAATTCATCGTATCCGGATCAAGATTTGGCGGCTAGTGTGTCTATCAATCATGGAGGCAAGCTGGTTGAAAAGGATGGGATGCAAGATAAGGATGGTTTCGTTGACTGGAAAGTTATGGTGAATCCTAGTCTTTCAACGCTTGATGATGTGGTTGTAACGGATACACCTTCTGCGAATCAATCAATTGTACGAAATTCAATTGCGATTTACGGGACGAAGATTGCCACAGATGGAACGATTACAGTCGACCGGACGAATCAGCTCATTGAAGGTGAGGATTATACGGTTGTCCTTGCTACAAATAGTGTAACGGGCATACAGAAATTGACTATTAGTTTCTTGAAAAAAATTGATACGGCCTATAGCTTGGAGTATAAAGGAATGGTGCTGTTAAACCGCACTACAGATAATGTGACCAATAATGTTAAAATTACGGGGAACAATACGCAAACGGTAACCGATCAAGTTACAAAGACGGAAAAGGTAGTAAATACAACTGGGAATGGTGCAGCTTATGGTGAGAAAGGGAGCTATACCATTCAAAAAGTTGGCGAAAAAGGCGAAGCGCTTCAAGGGGCTGTATTTGAACTGTGGAATAAATCGAATACAAACTTGATTCGTTCTGCTGAAGTAGATGCAAATGGGCAATTGACATTTGGCAACTTGCCTTTTGGCGACTATATTTTGAAAGAAACAATCGCGCCGGTTGGGCATACGATTACGGATGAGCTTTTGAAAGGTAAAAAGATTACTTTCTCGAAGCAATCATCAACAAGAGGTGTTATCAGTCAGGTTGAAAATCCAGAAAACAAAGTGGTGCTTACAAAGGTAAGTGAATCCGGCGCGAAACTGGCGAATGCTCAGTTCAAACTGGAATGGAATGTAATGGACGATATCTGGATAGAGGTTCGGCCAGGTGAAAACTTCTTGACGGATGCGTCTGGGAAGCTTGAAATTTCCGGTCTTGTTCCAGGAAATTATCGTTTGACCGAAACGGGGGCACCAACAGGATATTTGCTGAACACGAAGCCGGTCTTGTTTACGGTTACGGAAAATAGCAACGGGCAAATTCCCGATGTGGATGCCGGCACTTTTGTGAACTACAAAGGGCAAGCAAATTTCGTTAAGCAGAATGAGGACGGGCAAGCTCTTTCTGGCGCGGTCTTCCAAGTAAAAGACAGCAAAGGAAATTTGGTTGCAACAGTTACTGCGCAGTCGGACGGAAAAGTCGCGATCAGCGGGCTTGCGCCTGGCGATTATACGATTTCGGAGACGAAAGCAGCGCCTGGCTATGTACGCAATACGGCGACAACGAAATTTACGGTTCCGGCAGCAGCCAACGGAAAACCGAATGTGATTGCTCTAGCTGGCTATACAAACTATAAAGGCAGCGCAGAACTTTTGAAGCAGAATGAAGCAGGTGATGTGCTTTCTGGCGCGGTTTTCAAGGTTGTGGACGTGAACGGCAATGATGTAAGAACAAACTTGACGAGTGATCAAGACGGAAAAGTTGCTGTAACGGGTCTTGCGCCGGGTACCTATCACTTTGTTGAAACAAAAGCGCCTGATGGCTATTTGCTAAATACGCAAATTAAGAGCTTTACGATAGCAAACACAGCGAATGGAAAGCCGCAAACGGTAGAACTAGAGTATACAGATTATCGCGGCAGTGTGAAGATTCTGAAGGAAAACAGTTCGGGAGCCCCCCTTTCAGGTGCGGAATTTGAAATTCGGACAGAAACAGGAACGCTTGTAAAAACGGTAGATTCAGATGCAAATGGACTTATCTTTGCAGATGATCTTGCACCGGGCAAATATATCCTGATGGAAACGAAAGCGCCGAATGGCTATATTTTGAACAGCTACCCGATTCCGTTTGAAGTGAGCGGAGCGAGCGAGGGCAAGCCGACTACGATAGACCTTGGCAAATTTACCAATTTCAGAGGCAAAGTTGAGCTCATAAAAGAAGGCGAGGGGGCTGAGAAGCTTTCCGGAGCTGAATTCGCGCTCTATGACGAAGCTGGAAATTTGGTTGGAACGCCGGTAGCAGATGAAAACGGGAAAGTGGATTACGGCGATTTGGAGCCCGGCTACTATAAGCTCATCGAGACAAAGGCTCCAAAGGGTTATATTATCAATACCAACCCGATTTACTTTACAGTTCTTGACGATTATCCCGGCGATCCGGATATTATCGATACAGGTAAAATTGTGAATTATCAAGGCCGAATCGAAGCAGAGAAGGTTGATGATGGAGATAATGCGCTTGCTGGAGCAGTCTTCAAGATTGTAAACCGTGACACGGGTGAAGTTCTGGCGGATGATGTGACATCAGATGAAAATGGACACATTACATTTAAAGGGATAATTCCGGGCCGATTCGAACTGATTGAAACAAAAGCGCCATCTGGCTATATTTTAAACACTAAAGCGGTGCCGTTTGAAGTATCGGATGAAGCACTTGGAGAGCCGCAAGTGATTAACCTAGGCAAACTTGTGAACAAACAAGGCGAAATTGTCTTTGAGAAAACCAACCAAGCGAATAAAGCTTTGGCGGGAGCGGTATTTAAAATTGTGGATGCAAACGGCGAAGATGTTCAGACGGGCTTGAAGAGTGCTGCAAACGGTCAAGTAAAAGCAAAAAACTTGAAACCGGGCAGCTATAAACTGCAAGAAACTTCGGCACCGTCCGGCTACATCTTGAATGACCAAGCGATTGATTTCGAGATTAAAGCAAGTTCTGATGGCCTGCCGCAAGCGATTGACCTTGGCGGGTTCATTAACTACCAAGGAACACTTTTACTGAAAAAGACTGACCAAGCAGGCAGGGCCCTTGCGGGCGCTGAATTCTCGCTTGTCGATTCTGCCGGCAAAACGATCCAAAGCGGCTTGAAATCAAACGAAGCGGGCATTGTAAAAGCGGGCGGGCTTGCACCAGGCCGTTATACCCTTCGTGAAACAAAAGCGCCAACCGGGTATCTCAGGAATACTTTGGAAAAACAAGTGACTATCCCAGCGAATGCAACTGGAAAGCCGACTACAGTTGATCTTGGCAGCTACGTAAATTATCAAGGGGGTGCTGAGCTTACCAAGGTAAACTTAGAGGGGAAAACTTTACAAAATGCTGTATTCAAACTAATTGATTCTAACGGAAAAAGCATTCAAATGAATCTAACGACAAACAAGTCGGGTAAGGTAACGGCAAAAGGACTCGCTCCAGGGCGCTATGCTTTTGTTGAAACGAAGTCTCCTTCGGGCTATAAACTCGATCAGACTCCGCTTTATTTTGTGGTGAAGAAAGAGGCACTTGATCAGCCGAAAATGCTTGAGTTGGAGTTTAAAAATGCACCATTGCCGGATAAACCGAATTCTAAACAGCCAAAAAATCATATTTCAGGCAAAAAAACGCCAATAGGCAAACTTCCAGAAACAGGTGATGATATGGAAGATGGACTTATGGGAATTGGAGGTTTAGTATTGATTGGGTTGATGGCTTGGTTTATACGGAGGCATTATAATGCTTAATTGCTGAAATAGTGAAGAGGAGGGGCAGAACTTGCGAGTTCTGTCTCTTTTTTTGTGGGTTTTTGATGCAGTTAGACTGATTGTGAAAAGAGAAAAGGCTATGATATAATAATGAAATCGGATTCAAAAAATGGTGTGGAGGGAAAGAGATGTTAAATGAACAGCAAGTTAGCAAATTGATTGGCCGATTAGTTGATCCTGTTCTTGAGGCTACGCTTGATGAAACGAACGGGATTTTAGAGATAGAAGTTATAAAACCAGATAAGGCGATTATTAAGCTGGCTTTAGCTGATCCAGAAGTCGATAAAGATGCTTTTTCCAAAAATATTCAAGAGATGCTTGGGCAATTTGGTTTTGAAACGATTGAACTTGAATTGAATTATCTTGCGTCAAATATCATTGATGCTATCCTTGAGCAGCGTGAAGGCATTTTAAGCGAGGGTAGTAAAACGAAATTTATCGCTGTTGCAAGCGGAAAAGGCGGTGTAGGGAAATCTACTGTAGCCGCTAATTTAGCTGTTGCTCTTGCTAAACGCGGTAAAAGTGTTGGTGTACTCGATGCGGATATCTATGGTTTTAGTCTGCCTGTCTTGTTTGGTGAGATGACGGTGCCACGCAAAGAAGGGAATATGATTATTCCTGTAGAAACGCATGGGGTGAAGATGATTTCAATGGACTTCTTTGTGGAATCTGGTGAGCCTGTGATTTGGCGTGGACCAATGCTTGGGAAAATGGTCAAGATGTTTCTTGAGGAAGTAAAATGGGGAGAGCTTGATTATTTATTGATTGATCTTCCACCTGGTACTGGAGATGTAGCACTTGATATCCATACGTTACTTCCAAGTTGTTTTGAGCTGATCGTGACTACTCCTCATTATGCTGCAGCACAAGTTGCATCGCGTGCGGGTTATATGGCTGAAAAAAAATGGACATACGATTCTAGGAGTCGTTGAAAATATGACAGCTGTTAAAATAGATGAAAAAACTCTGCGGTTATTCGGTGAAGGCGGCGGTGATAAAGTTGCAAGTGACCTTGGAGTGGATCTTCTTGTCCAGCTTAATATGGAACAGCCAGAAAAAAAATAAAGCAGGATATATTGATGGGTTGTATACGGATAAAGATGAATTAGCCGATTCTTTTTTAGAATTGGCGGATAGGGTCATTGAGAACACTAGTGTTTCGCTCGATTCAAAATAGAATTGAGCGGAATGTATAAATGGATGAATATACAAAAATTAAAGGTTCTTGAAATTAAAATGAAAAAAGTTTTGAAAATCTATTGACGAACGGCTCGAAAGTTGGTATATTTATAAACGTTGCTGATGCGCTAAATGAGCATCGCACAAGCAAGAGACTGACCTTTGAAAACTGAACAAAAAGAAGACGAAAAAGCGATGAGACAGTATGTTTCACCAATCAATTCGTAGGGCAGGAAATCAAAAAGTGATTTCCAAAACAAATCTAGTAAAGAAATTGCTAGCGAAGTCA
>NZ_AODF01000037.1 GCF_000525875.1 Listeria floridensis FSL S10-1187
GTCTTCTGGCACTAAATCATCCATGGAGATGGCCACCATTTGGTGGCGAATATCGTCTTGATGTTTGGATAACATGTTCTTCACCTCTTGTTTTTTATGTCAGTTCTCTCCTTAGTATAATCAAAAAAAGGACTGTAAACAAAGTTTTTTCACTACTTTGTCTACAGTCTGAGTGCGGAGCAGACGCTCCGCACTTTTATTGATTGGTAATGCTTTCCAAATTTTCAACTTTGACCTTGTTGGCAAGAAGCCCCTTGTTGTTTTCGTTTGACCAGAAAGGTCCTTCAAGTTTTTTCTCGGTTTTTTCAGCGACTTGCTTTTTATTGTAAAATGTCGCTTCTATGTTATAATGACTTCCTTTTTTGACGGAACTTAGTATATCTTTTGTGACAGGAAGAGTAACGACTGTATCTCCTGCGCCATCTATTGTTCCGCTGATCGTATTTTTCTCAGCGTTCACTTTGGTTACGTTAAAGTTAAAAGTGATATCAACTTTTGAGGATACGTGCTGATAATAAAAGTAACCCCCGCCTAAAAGTAAAATTGCAATCAACGTGAATACAGGAATTTTACGCATATAACTTCTTTGCGCCTCCAATCTAATAACATCTCTTCATCATTATAGCGCATAAATCGCTTCTGAAAAGGAAAAGGAGTAAATTCTCATTGATTTTTTAGAATTAATGGCACATTTGTTACTTTTTCTCATAAATGCAGTTCAGTTAGTTTTCGGGATGATCTTTTAAAGCATCAAGTCCTGTTTCACCAGTGCTGATTTTGATGACTTCGCTAAGCGGATAAATAAAGACTTTACCGTCGCCAGGTTCGCCAGTTCGAAGGGTGTCTTTTACAACACGGAGTACGTCTTCAACGGGAACAGTGCTGACGACGATTTCGACTTTCATGCGTTCGTGAATGTTCGTTTCTTTTTTATTGCCGCGATAAAGTTCGATCATGCCTTTTTCAAGTCCTGTTCCGAGTGCTTTTGTAACAGTTAAACCGCTAACGCCGATTTTAGCCAATTCTTTTTGAAAAGCTTCGAAACGATTTGGACGAGTGATAATTTCGATTTTTGTTAGATTAGTCATTAGGTTTCCTCCTTTTAGCGATCTTGATAGGCTTTTTCGCCATGCAAGGTAAGATCAAGTCCTTTGAATTCTTGTTCTTCATTAACACGAATTGGTAAGAATAGTTTGATGATACTGACTATTATGATAGTAACGATTGCAACGAACAAGAAGGTAACGCTGATGGCAATGAGTTGTTTGAACAAAAGTGATGTACCGCCGTAGAATAATCCATTGGCTCCAGCTTCGTTGACTTTAGTTGTAGCGAATAGACCAGTTGCGATTCCGCCCCAGATACCCCCAATTCCGTGAAGTCCAAATGCGTCAAGTGCATCATCATATTTAATTTTGCCTTTCAGCCAAGACACGCCCCAGAAACAAACAGCTCCGCCGATTAAGCCGATGAGCATGGAAGCAGGCACGGTTACAAATCCTGCTGCTGGTGTGATGGAGACAAGTCCGGCGATTGCACCTGAGATGGTTCCAAGCATTGTCGGACGTTTATTCATGATCCATTCTACAAAACACCAGCCGATTATGCCGGCAGCAGCAGCGGTATTTGTATTGACGAAGGCTGCCATTGCGACGTTATCAATTGTAAGGCACTACCGACGTTAAAACCGTACCAGCCGAACCAAACGAGGATACCGCCGATTAAGGCAAGAGGAAGATTGTGCGGAGAAGCTGTATCGGCTTCTTTTCTCCTGCCCACCATAATGGCTAGAACAAGTCCGGTTACACCAGAGCTGATGTGGACAACGTTTCCGCCAGCAAAATCCAATGCTCCTAGTTCGCGAAGGAAACCACCATCGCCCCAAACCCAGTGTGCAACAGGCGCGTATACGAATAAAGACCAAAGTACAATAAAAACAAGATAAGCAGCAAAATTCATTCGCTCTGCAAAAGCACCGGAAATAATTGCAACAGTCAAAACTGCGAATGTCATTTGAAACATCATAAACAATAAATGAGGAATGGCATCGCTATATAGTGAGTTACTACTAAATGTGACATGGTTTAAGAAACTCCAGTCGAAACTGCCAATAAATTGATTGCCAGGTGAAAAAGCAAGTGAATAGCCGATTGTAACCCAGAGCAGAGAAACGATGGCCATTGAGCTGAAGCTATACATCGCTGTACTCAGGACGTTTTTCCGCCTAACCATTCCGCCGTAAAATAATGCGATTCCGGGTGTCATCACCCAAACTAACAAGGTACAGAAAAACATAAAAACAGATTCCATATTCAGCTCTCCTTTTTTTGCGTTAGATTATCTAACATTAATTTCGATTGATGTTCTAATAATACCTGATAATTTAAATAATGCAAGTTATAATCACCTGTTTTTAATATTTTGTCAGAATATCTAACATATTGTTTAGGGAGAAGTTAAAGAAAATTGAAATGAGGATTGCTACGAGGAATGTAAAGGTGCTAAAATAAAAGAAATTAAACGAAAGGGGAAGCCTGTCATGGTAAAATTGAGCCGCAAAGAAGAACTTCAACGAACACGTGCGAAGATTTTAACTGCTGGCGAAGCTTTATTTATGCAAAAAGGGTATCGGGCAGTTTCAACTCGTGAAATTGCAATATTGGCAGAAGTAACTCAGCCAGCTTTATATCATCATTTTAAGGATAAAGAAGTTCTTTATATGGAAGTGGTGAAGGATCTGACATTGCGGATTCAAATCGATATGAGTGAAATTCTTTTGAAAAAACAGGATGGAATTTTGAGTTTGAACGAAATGGTTTTGAATTTAATTGAGAAACATCCTACTAATATATTGTTGATGATTCATGATATTTTAAATGAATTGCAACCTGAAAATCAGCGCATGCTTTATGGTCTTTGGCAAGAAAGTTATTTAAAACCGTTTGAAGAAGTATTTTTGCAGATGAGTGATGAACAAGTTTGGTCAAGCGAGTTTACGCCGCAAGAAGCGGCACATTATTTTATGTCTGCTATTACACCGCTTTTTACTCCTAGTTTGCAGGTTACTCAATCTGGTCAAAAAGACAAGGTCGCAAAGCGAATTCATTTGATTTTGTTTGGAATATTAAAAGAAGAGGTATAATGCTATGTATGCTTCTTTTTTTGATTTAATTTTTATCGCTTGATAAGTGAAATTGTGGATTTTTGCTGATCGATTGATAAATGAAATATGGGGGGAGATTGATTTGGAGAGTAAATTACGAAAGTTAGCAAATCTTGTAGGTGGTAAAAAAGGACGATTTGTCACAATAGGTATTTGGATTTTAGCTATTATTGCCATGCAATTATTTTTACCGAGTAGCGCTAGTTACAAGGACGATACGGCTGCAGATTTAGCGAAAACCGAGCCGTCTGTTCAAGCTGATGAAAAAATGAATCGTTATTTTAGCGATAGTTCCGGAATTCCGTTGTTTATTACGTGGACAAAAGCGGAGGGGTTGTCGATTCAAGAGTTGAAATTGATTCAAGATTTAAACCGTTCTCTCACAGAAAAGCCGCTTTCATATCAAGAACAAACGATTCCACTTGAAAAAATGCCGCCTCAAGCTCTTTTGTCTGAACGGTCAAAGGATGGGACGACTTTTATTCAAACAATATTGATGAATGAAAAGGCAAGTTCTGATCAACTTGGATCGAGTATTGATCAGCTTAAAAAGCGAACTAAACAAGTAATGGGTGAAAATCCATTTGCTGTGGAACTTCAAAATGATCAAAAATTGATTGCTCGAACAACAGGGCCAGCAGGAATTAGTGTGGATGCTTCTGGATTATTTAAAGATGCTGATGTATCACTTTTAATTGCCACTGTTTGTATTGTCCTAGTCATTTTGCTGATTATCTATCGATCACCGATTTTAGCACTCATTCCATTAATTGCTGTTTTATTTGCTTATCTTGCACTTACACCGCTTTTAGGACTCTTTGGAAAACTGGGTTGGATCAGTTATAGCTCGCAAGGTCTTTCAATTATGACGGTGCTCCTCTTTGGTGCGGGAACAGATTATTGCTTATTTTTAATTGCACGATTTAGACATTATTTAAAGCACGAGCAAGATCGATTCCTTGCGTTTAAAAAAAGCTTTCAGTGGTACCTCGGGAGCGATTCTTTTAAGCGGACTTACTGTTATGGCTGCACTTGCTTTGTTGCTTGCGGCGAAATATGGATCATTCCATAACTTTGCTGTGCCTTTTAGTTTATCAATACTGATTATGTTGATCTCAGCTTTGACACTTGTGCCAGCGTTACTTGGTTTGTTTGGTCGGATTTCTTTTTGGCCATTCATTCCAACGCCAGCTCAAAGTTCGAAAAAAGAAAATCGATTTTGGGAAAAAGTGGGCGGACTTGCTACCCGCCATCCTGTTATCATTACCATTTGCACAATTATCTTGCTTGGGTTAGCTGCGGTTCAGCTCCCAACTGTCAAATACAGCTATGATACACTGTCGAGTTTTCCAAGTGATATGCCATCGCGCGAGGGATTTAAAATCATTGGCGATCATTATGGCGAAGGCTATCTAGCTCCTGTAAATGTGATCATCAAAAATGGAGCAGATGACGATCAAAAAAAAACTAGAAGCGGTTTCTGGGGTAAAATCAGTCAGCCCACCTGAAATATCCAGTAAAGATAAAACCTATAGTAAGTATTCTATTATTCTCGATCAAAATCCATATAGTAATCAGGCAATGGATTTGATTCCGAAAATCGAAAAAAGTGTGGCGAATCCAGATAATAAAGTTTACTTAGCAGGGCAAACGGCTGAGCAATATGACAGTCGAGCTGTGTCGCAAGTAGATGAAAAAACTGTTATCCCGCTTGTGATTGGATTAATCAGTATTTTATTATTCGTTTATTTGAGGTCGATAGTAGCAACCGTCTATCTTGTTTTATCAGTCTTGCTTTCATATGCTGCCTCGCTTGGCCTTGGTTGGTTGATTTTGCATCATTTCTTTGGTGTTGAAGCAATTTCTGGGTTGATACCGCTGTACGCTTTTGTCTTTATCGTTGCACTTGGTGAGGACTACAATATTTTTATGATTTCAAGTATCTGGAAAAATGCTCGTAAAAACTCTGTTCGGGCAGCAGTTCAAGAAGGTGTGCATCAAACAGGTGGCGTGATTACTTCAGCTGGTGTGATATTAGCCGCGACGTTTCTTGTGCTGACTACATTGCCAATTGAACTACTCGTTCAATTCGGCTTAATAACAGCACTTGGCATCTTGATTGATACTTTCTTTATTAGACCACTTTTAGTGCCAGCAGTGACAGTTTTATTCGGTAAATGGTCATTCTGGCCAGGAATGAAAAAACGACGTGATTTGTTTTAGGTAAACTAGAAGATAAATAACCCCAGTCGCGAAACTCGCGACTGGGGTTATTCTAAATGTAAAACATATAACCTTCTTTTAATGTATTTTCTTCTGATTCGTTTTCATGCGCAATTAAATCCGCAAGCGATGTGTTATCAAGTACATTTTTAACTGCATCTCGCATGCGTGTCCATAGTTCACGCTGTGCCGCCTCTTCGTTTTCTAGACTCTCAACGAGCACGATCGGTCCTTCAAGCGTACGAATAACATCACCAGCTGTAATGGTTTTTGGATCGCCATTTAAAATGTAGCCACCATGAGCGCCACGAATACTTTTAACAATGCCGGAATTACGTAGCGGACCGACCAGCTGTTCCAAATAATGTTCAGACAAGTCTTTTTTTTTGAGCGATGCTTCGGAGGGAAATTGGACCGTTTCCGACTTCTCGTGCAAGTTCAAGCGCAATTGTAAGCCCGTAACGACCCTTTGTAGTAATTTTCATTTTTTTTTGACCTCCAATTATTCTGATAGACAAACTTTGAATTCTTTTTTATTATAGCGAAAATATGGGGTGGTTTCAATGAAAGAAGCTGAATATCGGTGTATGTTATAATGAATGAGAGTGAAATTTTTACAGAAGGAGAATGTGAAGATGGCGATTGAACCATTAGCTTACCGAATGCGTCCGCGTAGCTTGGATGAAGTTATCGGGCAAAAGCATTTGGTGGGAAAAGATAAAATTATTTACCGGATGGTAAAAGCCAAGCAACTTTCGTCAATGATTCTTTATGGTCCACCAGGGATTGGGAAAACTTCAATTGCTAGTGCAATTGCCGGAAGTACTCAATATGCTTTTCGAACGCTAAATGCGGTTACTAATAATAAAAAGGATATGGAAGTTGTGGCGGCGGAAGCACGTATGAGCGGAACGGTGATCTTACTGCTAGATGAAGTGCACCGGCTGGATAAAGCAAAACAAGACTTTTTGTTGCCGCATCTTGAAAGCGGTGCGATTGTCTTGATCGGTGCGACAACGAGCAATCCGTACATTGCAATTAATCCCGCAATTAGAAGTCGAACTCAAATTTTTGAACTGAAGCCACTTCAAATTGATGATATTGAGCTGGCGATTGACCGAGCGCTTGAAGATAAAGAAAGAGGTCTTGGAAAATACGATGTTGTGCTTGAAACGGATGCACGAACGCATTTTGCGACGGCAAGTAATGGAGATGTGCGGAGCGCGCTTAATGCGCTTGAACTTGCTGTTATATCGTCGGAGCCTGATAAAGACGGGTGTATTCATGTAACACTTGAAGTAGCAGAGGAATGTTTGCAGCGTAAAAGCTTGGCACACGATAAGGACGGGGATGCACATTATGATGTACTTAGTGCTTTCCAAAAATCTGTTCGTGGAAGTGACGTAAATGCGGCGCTACATTATATGGGAAGGCTTGTTGAGGCTGGAGATCTTGTCAGTATTACAAGGCGTCTGTTAGTAATGGCCTATGAAGATGTGGGGCTTGCAAGTCCGCAAGCTGGTGCTAGAACGCTTGCAGCTGTGCAAACGGCAGAAAAGGTTGGCTTTCCAGAAGCACGGATACCACTTGCGAATGCGGTGATTGAACTGTGCCTTTCGCCAAAATCAAATTCCGCGATAACGGCAATTGATGCCGCTCTTTCTGATATTCGAGCTGGGAAAAGCGGGGAAGTACCGGATCATTTGCGTGACGGGCATTATTCGGGAGCTAAAAAACTTGGACGGGCACTGGACTATAAATATCCGCATAATTATGAGAATGCTTGGGTTGATCAACAGTATTTGCCAGATAGACTTAAACAAACAAAATACTACGAACCAAAAACAAATTCAAAGTTTGAACGGACGATTGGAGAAGTCTATCGGAATATCAATGAAAACAAAAAAGAGTAAAAATTTACTGTTTATCTGGTGACAAAAATTGCTTTTCGGATCATTTTATGCTATTCTTAGGTTAATAAAAGAAACCCTAATGTATACGTATAGATCCCATGATTTATTGAACCGAACAATTTTTGTTACCTTGGGAACTCGGCGTTCGGACGCGGCGCAAAAGCCTTTACACGAGGACTTGCAAAACGCTCGACAGAGTACCCACCTGCTTATACGGCGGGTTCAAAGGAAGGGGCTCCAAACGGTACGATTGGGGTTTCTTTTTTTGTCTTTTTTCACACTAACAATTAGTAAGTATGTTCTATTGCTTTCAAATTGATTTGTTGTTACAATAAAATTCGATTATGGTGTAGTTTTTAGCCAAGAAAGGAAACGATGTGTTGTGAAAATGCCAATTTATCTTGATCATGCGGCGACAAGTCCGATTCATCCTGCGGTCAGTCAAGAAATGCTTGATGTGATGCAGCAAGAATTCGGAAATCCGTCAAGCATTCACTATGCCGGACGGTCGGCGCGCAAAAAATTAGACGAAGCGAGAGCATTTTTTGCTGAGGAGATCGGCGCAGTCGAGAAAGAGATTGTGTTTACAAGCGGCGGAACGGAGAGCGATAACACGGCTGTCATTGGAGCAGCGCTTGCAAATCAGTCACGCGGCAAACACATCATCACCTCGAGTATCGAACATCATGCGGTTTTACGAGCATGTGAATTTCTTGAGAAACAAGGATTTAGTGTTACGTATCTTCCAGTAGATGAATTTGGAATAGTGAGTGTGGAGGATGTGCGTTTAGCCCTTCGCGAAGATACAATCTTGGTTTCGATTATGTATGGAAATAATGAAATAGGTGCGATACAGCCGATTGAAGCAATCGGGGAGCTGCTTCGTGAGCATCAAGCCTTGTTCCATACGGATGCAGTTCAGGCGTTTGGACTTGTTCCAATGAATGTAGTAAAACTTGGAGTGGATTTATTATCGACTTCTTCTCATAAAATTAATGGTCCCCGTGGCGTTGGTTTCTTGTATGTTAAACAAGGAACGAAGCTTGAATTTCCGTTTCATGGAGGCGAGCAGGAACGTGGCAGACGCGCAGGGACAGAAAACTTGGCAGGGATAGCTGGATTTAAAAAAGCACTCGAAGTGATGAAGCTAGACAGATTTGCCAAGGTAGAACGGTACGCGCACTTTAAGGAAATATTCCGTTCGATTTTTTGAAAAAAAACGGGTTGGCTTTTGATGTGAACGGGAAAGAGGAGCTGACGCTTGCGCATGTTTTTAGTGTTCGGTTTTTCGGTGTTCAAATTGAACAGCTATTGATGAATCTTGATATGGAAGGGATTGCTGTTTCGAGCGGTTCAGCTTGTACGGCGGGTTCTGTTGAGCCATCTCATGTGCTCGCTTCGATGTTTGGAAAAGAACACCCTGGAATTACGGAGACGCTTCGAATCAGCTTTGGGCTTGGCAATGATGAAGCAGAGATGGAGCGTGCGGCCGAAATGATTAGTCAAGTGGTGAGCCGGCTTGCTCAAAGAAAGGAAGAACAAGTGTGACAAAAGATAACAGTCAAATTCGTGTTGTAGTGGGAATGTCTGGAGGGGTAGATTCGTCGGTTACGGCATATCTACTGAAACAACAAGGCTATGATGTGATTGGAATATTTATGAAAAACTGGGACGATACGGATGAATTTGGAGTCTGTACGGCGACTGAGGATTACGAAGATGTGATTCGTGTAGCCAATCAAATCGGGATTCCGTATTATTCGGTCAACTTTGAAAAGGAATATTGGGATAAAGTTTTCCGTTATTTCCTCGATGAATATCAACTCGGACGTACGCCGAATCCAGATGTGATGTGCAATAAAGAAATTAAATTTAAAGCCTTTTTGGAACATGCGGAAAGCCTCGGTGCAGATTATGTTGCAACGGGTCACTATGCACGTGTCAAACAAGTAAACGGCGAAGTGAAATTACTGCGCGGTGTCGATCAAAATAAAGATCAAACGTATTTCTTGAATCAGCTTTCGCAAGAGCAGCTTTCACATGTGATGTTCCCGCTTGGCGGAATGGAAAAAAGTGAAGTGCGTCGTATTGCTGAAGAAGCAGGGCTTGCAACGGCTAAAAAGAAAGACAGCACAGGAATTTGTTTTATCGGCGAACGCAACTTCAAGGAATTTTTAAGCGAATATTTACCTGCAAAACCTGGTCTTATGAAAACGCTCGACGGGAAACCAATGGGAAATCATGATGGCTTGATGTATTATACGATTGGGCAACGTCATGGTCTTGGCATCGGAGGCGACGGAGATCCGTGGTTTGTTGCGGGTAAAGATTTGGAAAATAATGTGCTGTTTGTTGAACAAGGCTTCCATCATGATAGCTTGTATTCAAGTTCGCTGATTGCGACTGATTTATCGTTCACATCGAACGGCGCAAAGCCACAATCGTTTCATGCAACAGCAAAATTCCGCTATCGTCAGGAAGATACTGGCGTTACGGTGAATTTACTGGATGATGGCAAAGCGGAAGTGGTGTTTGACGAACCCGTTCGCGCGATCACACCAGGACAAGCAGTTGTTTTCTATGACGGCGAAGAATGTTTGGGCGGTGCAACGATTGATACCGTTTGGAAAGACGCGCGTCAATTAGATTATGTAGGTTGAAACTTGAGGAAATCTGTTTATGAAGCAGATTTCCTTTTTTTGCGCAGTTTTATTCTATTTTTCAAGCAAAATGTGGTAAAATATTAGGCGTATCAGTGAAAAGAGGTTTTTTATGAAAAAATTGATTGGTTTCGGAAGTCTCCTCATCCTCGGTTTGCTCCTTGTGTGGGGGTATTTTTATTTCAATACATCGCCTAGTGAAAACGCGATGCAAGCGGCAAATGAAACAAGTAAAGTGGATGTGCTGGAGTCGGATAATACGCTGATTTTTGAGCCGAAGGAAACGACGAACAAAGTAAGTATCATCCTCTATCCGGGGGCTTTTGTCAATGCGCTCAGTTATGCACCACTTGCGAAAAATTTAGCCGAGCATGGCTATAAAACCTATATCCCGGAAATGCCGTTTGATTTAGCGGTTTTCGGCAAAAATAAAGCGGAAGCGATTATCGATCAAAATAGGGACGAAGAATTTGTGATCGGCGGACATTCGCTTGGCGGGGTAATGGCTTCAAGATTTGCAAATGAACATGCAGATCAGCTGAAAGGCATTTTTTACTTGGCTAGTTATCCAGATAAAAAAGGGGAAATCAAAGGGACGAATCTTGCAGCACTCTCAATTACGGCAACGCGAGATGGTGTTTTGAATCAAACAAAATATAAGGAAAATAAGCGCTATTTGCCGAATGATACAACGTTTACGGAAATTAAAGGCGGCAATCATGCGCAGTTTGGTTCATATGGCAAGCAAAATGGAGACCGGAAGGCAACAATTTCAGAAGAAAAACAAACGAGCGAAACAAGTCAAGCAATGATAAGCTGGCTAGAGAAAATCAAACTGAAATGAGGGAACAGAATTGGATAAAAATCAAGCAGGTATTAAGTTTATGCAAGAAGGTAAGCTCGAAGAAGCGGTGAAGATGTTTACGGAAGTGATTGAGGAACATCCGACAGATCCGGTTGGCTACATTAATTTCGGTAATGTGCTGCTTTCGATGGATGATTTTGACCGCGCAGAGTTATTTTACAAGCGTGCGATTGAACTTGATGAGCATGTACCGGCGGCGTTCTATAGTTTAGGCAACCTTTACTTTGAACTCGAGCGTTATCAAGATGCAGCTCAAGCATTTAAAGATGCGACGGAGCAAGGGATGGAAAACGGAGATGTATTCTTTATGCTGGGTCTTAGTTTCGCTAAACTTGATCAAAATGCGCTTGCGTTGCCCTATTTCCTTAGAAGTATCGAGCTGAATCCGGAAGATGCGGAAGCGGTTTTCCAATATGCGATAGCACTTGCGAAAGAGGGCGTGTACGAAGAAGCGGTAACACAGCTTGAACGGACGCTTACGCTTAAGCCTGATGATCCAGATGCACTTTATAATCTCGGAGCCGTTTACTTGGCATGGCAGGGAGATATTAAGCTCGGGGCGGAATACTTTGAGCGAGCTATTGAGGCTGATCCGAGTCATACGCTAGCACAAAATGCATTAAGCTCAATTCGGAATTTACCGAACGACGTGGAATAAAACTTTAACAAAGGAGGCGGAAAAACATGGATAAACAAGAATCGCTCGGGCTATTTGAAGAGGAATCCGGCGAGCTTTTCATGAAAGGTTCTATCATGCAGACGATTTTTCATAATCCAGATAATTTGTTTTCCGTCGTCCGAATTGAAGTGAAGGACACAAATACGAACTGGGATGAGCGCGATATTATCGTGACGGGCATTTTCCCCAAACTGCAAGAACAGGAAGTCTATACGTTTTACGGAACGATGCAGGAACATTCGAAGTTTGGACAACAATTTAAAGCGGAGAAGTTCCGAAAAGAAATGCCGCAGACAAGACAAGGTGTTGTCGCGTATCTTTCTGGTGAAATTTTTAAAGGCGTCGGCAAAAAAACGGCAGAAAATATCGTAGAGGTGCTTGGAGAAGATGCGATCAGCATAATACTCTCAGACCCGGACCGACTTGCGGAAGTTCCTAAATTACCGAAAAATACAGCAGAATCACTGCTTACAACACTGCGTGAAAACCAAGGTCTTGAACATGTCATGGTGGGGCTGAATGAATATGGATTTGGACCGCAGCTGTCGATGAAAATTTTTTCAAGTTTATAAGCAAAATGCGCTTGAAGTGCTGGAAAAAAATCCCTATAAACTGATTGAAGATGTGAAGGGGATTGGTTTTCAGCGGGCTGATGAGCTTGGACGAAAGCTCGGGCTTGGCGGAAATCATCCAGAACGTATTCGAGCGGCGATCCTCTATACGCTAGATGCAGAATCGATTCGCGGAGGAAATGTCTATGTTGAATGGGATGAACTGGCTCAGAAAACACGCGGACTTTTGCTTGAAAGCGATCCGTCACCAGTTTTGGTGGAAGAGGTTGAACGGGAAATCACAGCTTTAAGTGACCTTGATAAAGTCGTTATGGAGAATAGTCGAATTTATCTCCCTTCGCTTTATTTTGCCGAAAGCGGCTTCGCGCACCATATGAAGCGGATTATGAAGCAAACTGAATACGCCGAACAGTTTCCAGAATCAGAGTTTTTACTCGCGCTCGGTGAACTGGAAGAACGGATTGGTGTCTCTTACGGTAGCTCGCAAAAAGAAGCACTGAAAACGGCTCTAATGTCGCCAATGCTCGCTCTAACAGGTGGTCCAGGAACCGGAAAAACGACAGTAATCAAAGGCATCGTCGAGCTTTACAGTGAGTTAAACGGCGTCAGCTCGATCCGCATGCGTATAAAGATGGCGATAAGTTTCCAGTTTTGCTTGCGGCACCAACTGGTCGTGCCGCAAAACGCATGAGTGAATCAACTGGTCTTCCTGCGATGACGATTCATCGCCTGCTCGGGATGAATGGGCAGGAAAATTTAGATGATGATTCTGAACGGATGGTGGAAGGGAAGCTTTTGATCGTCGATGAAATGTCTATGGTGGATATTTGGCTTGCCAACCAGCTATTTCGAGCGCTTCCGAATCACATTCAAGTAATTCTTGTCGGCGATGAAGATCAGCTACCTTCTGTTGGCCCAGGGCAGGTATTGCGTGATATCTTGCACTCGAAAGTGATTCCAACTGTTGAACTGACTGATATTTACCGGCAAAAAGATGGTTCTTCGATCATTCAAATGGCGCACGATATCCGTTTAGGACAGCTTCCGCCTGATTTCACAAAAAATCAAGCAGATCGTTCATTTTTTCATTGTACAACGAATCAAATTGCCGATGTGGTTGATCAAGTGGTGCAAAATGCGAAATCAAAAGGGTTTCGTGCAAAGGACATTCAAGTGCTCGCGCCAATGTATCGCGGCCCCGCTGGAATTGATGTGTTGAATCGCAACTTGCAGGAAATTTTCAACCCGAACGAATCGGGAAAACGTAAAGAAATTCAGCATGGTGACGTGAAATACCGTGTGCATGATAAGGTGCTCCAACTCGTGAATCAGCCGGAAAAGAACGTATTTAATGGTGATATTGGGGAAATTGTATCTATTTTGTACGCCAAAGAAAATACGGAAAAGCAAGATCAAATTGTGGTTCAGTTTGACCAAAATGAAGTAAGTTATTTCCGCCAAGAATTCAATCAACTGACGCATGCGTATTGCTGTTCAATTCATAAGGCGCAGGGGAGCGAATTCCCGATCGTAATCATGCCGGTCGTGCGGAGCTATTACCGGATGCTCCGGCGCGACTTGCTTTATACGGGTGTGACGCGAAGCCAGCAATTTTTGATTCTATGCGGTGAGGAAGATGCGTTCCGAATGGGCGTTGAGCGGGTGAGCGAAACGACTCGAAAGACCACTCTGCTTGAAAGACTGACCACGGATGACACTCTTGCAGCTGTAACCAGTCTTAAAATTTTGACCGCGGAAAACATCCTTGAAATCGACCCGATGATCGGGATGGAAGACTTGGATCCGTATCAGTTTATGGCGTGAAAAAAGGACTGTGGACAATATTGTTACTAAAGAACGACAAAAAGTCTAGAAGTTATAACTTCTAGGCTCAGACTGTTGAAAAACGACAATTCCAAAATGAAAAAAAGACGGGATTGTCGTTTTTAGCTCTCAGAATGAAAAAACTCGAAGAAGAACAAGACTTCTTCCACGTCCATAAAGCTAGTTTTTTCAGGTTCATGGCAGTATAAGTAAGCGTGGCTTGCAGTGTGACTTTCGCTAATCCGCGATACGTCGCATA
>NZ_AODF01000038.1 GCF_000525875.1 Listeria floridensis FSL S10-1187
GAAACTGGTGCAAGACTTCAAAAATCTTCAAACACGGATTGAAGCTCTTTTTCTAAACTCGTATGGCTGAATGAAATCGCTCCATCACAATCCAAATCGCGAATCATTTCCTCGACATCGTCCAAGTTCTCGGACGCTTTCTTTAGCTCATCAATGGCCCCTTTTCCCCAAACGCCTTTTCCGATTAAGTTTCCAATGCTCTCATGCGCACGGTCAAAATCATCTTCCTTGTACTCCACATCTTTCATGCTGTATACTCACCTCTTCGTTGTATTCTATTTCTACTTTTACAGTGTAACATACAATATGGAATAGAAATGTGACTATTTGATGAAATCGTCTAGTAACAATAGAAAAAATGGCATAAAAAATAACCCCATCCATTTGGACAAGGTCAACTTATAATCCGTTACTAAATCTTTAAGAGTACAAAAACACCGCTCAGCTTCATCTCGAGCCGCTTCAGTTTTACTGCTACTAAATCTTTAAGAGTACAAAAACCGCCAGCAGGATTATAAAGTTCAAAATGCGGTTTTACTGCTACTAAATCTTTAAGAGTACAAAAACCTCAAATTAAACGTCTTTAACTGGGAGTTTTGCTCTACTCCCGTATTTTAACATAAAACTCTGACATCGAACAATAAAAAATGCCTCACTTGTATAACAGCAAGACATCTTTTTACCGTTAGTTCATGTTTTCCCTTATAGACCAGTTTTGTGTCTTCTCTCAAATACTATCTTTATACAAAATCCGCTGATTAATAGATGTCATACTCCATTCATAGTACGTAACCTAACTACTAAATTTATTCTGAAGCAAAGCGATTTGAAACCCTTAAAAATTGTCAATTTATGCTCAACTTATCTTTTTTCACATACAAAAAAATCCCAGCACTCTTAAAGTGTTGGGATTACTTCGAACCGGTACGTCCGTAACGGGCGCTAGATTTTTTTCTCGTTCAATAGGCTTAAAGTAAATTGATGAATAGAGAGTTGCACTATTCCGATTCAAAACATGTTCTCACAAATAAGCAATTTTCTTAACAGTATTGGCTGTTCGGGTTGTGATGAGACTGCTCACGCGAGAGTTTGCCGTTTTTGACCACCAGTTTGTTTTTTGATACTCTTTTCGGCTAAATGACCAAAAAATAGCATTTTTATAGGGCTCAATTTTTTCCAGTGCTATTTGAGGAGCGCCAATTTCTTCATAAAATTCTTCATAAGATAGAGGTGGCATAAGGAAAATAAGATTGTCATAGACAGCTTTGTCATCACTTCCCCACCAAACAGGTGCATGATTTAAAAGCTCATGAAGTTCATCTTGCAAGACAACATGAACAGGTATATTTAAGCTAAACTTGTCGCTTATCATTAACGTAATGGTATTGGAAAGCTGGGCTGTATCATCCGTTTCACTAGAAAAGATTACATTACCGCTATTCAGATATGTGGTAATTTCCAGCAGACCGATTTCTGAAAATCCCGCTTTAAGTTCAGTCATCGCTATTTTGTTTTTGCCCCCCACATTGATGCCTCTTAATAAAGCAACATACCTTTTCATAGGCAATTTTCCCTCTTTTCACAACTTATTTTTTCTTTTTCTTAAGCTCCGTAAGCACTTCAAGAAAGTCCTTTTGCCAGTTCACGGGCTCTTTTCCGCCGTATAAAAAAGGCTCCATAGCTCGCCGTAAGCTTGGCAAATCCCGAAATGTCCACACGTTCAGCGAACTCAGCGAGCGTTTCGCTGTCAGCGCGGCGATAGCCGTATGCGTGAAGCAGTTTCAAAAGCCGTAAATAACCCACTTCGAGCGTGAGCTTTCCGCGTTCCGCCTGCCGATTCAAAAGTAGAAGCCGGATTTGTTTGCGGAACACAAGGAGAACCGCGGTTAGGAGAAGAGCGAGGCCAAGCAGAATGACATAGGTGAAACTAGGTAGCTTGAAGGAATTTGTGGCCGTCTCCTTCTGAGCGCTTGTGGTTTCGTTTTTCTGCTCTTGTTCGTTAGCCTTGCTTGCCGCTTGATTTTGCTGCTGTTCTTGCGTTTGTCCGTTCGTCGTATCTGTTTCCGACTGGCTTGGATTGCTTGCCTCAGGTTGGCGTGCGCTTTCCGTCGAATCGGTGAACGTTTCGGGATTTTGGAACGTGGCAGTCGGTTCAAATGGCACCCAGCCTGTTCCTGGGAAATAAACTTCCGGCCACGAATGGGCGTTGTTATTTTGAACTCGGTAAACCGTGTTTCCATCAGACGTCCCGACTTCCGTTCCCGCTGTAAACCCCTTGGCAAACCGAGCTGGAATCCCGATCGAACGCAACATGACGACCATCGAACTTGCAAAATTATCGCAGTAGCCAACCTTCGTTTCAAACAAAAATTGATCGACGTAATCTGCATCGCGTCCCGTTCCCTGTGCATCCTCTGTGCTGTAGCGAAACTGTCCGGTGAAGCTCATATAATTCTCGATCGCTTTCGCTTTCTCATAATTTGTATCCGCATCTTTCGTTATTCGCTCTGCCAAATTTTGAACGCGCTTTGGAAGATTGTCCGGCAATTGCGTATAGCGGCTCACAAAGCCGTCTGAAAGGGTATCAAATGCTGCTCCTTTCATTTTCCTCACATCATAGACAGGCTCCTTAATTTCAAGCGAATAGTTTTTCACAGTGCGCCTTGCAGTTACTTTTTCATTCGCTTGATTATAATCAAACGGCCCTGCTTGCGAAAGCACTTTTTGCGTTCCATACGCATAAACCAAGTAATCATTTGACGCTTCAAAGCGAACCGCTACCCGACCTGTTTTTTCACTATAGGCATCGTTCAACTGAACCGGAAATTCTTCCTCTGCGGCAAAGCTTTCCTCGCTCGCTTGATTGGTGTTTGCCCAGCCTTTCCCAGTATACGTGCGCTTGGCTTCAACCCGCCAGTAATGCGGTTTCGATGCCGTAACTTCAAACACTTTGCTGTAATCCGGTTGAAGCGCGCCGCCAAGTTCCGTATCATCCTCGCTGTAGCCAACTGTGCGCGTCGTGTTCATACCAAGCGTTTCACGAATATAGGGCACTGGATCTTTAAAAATCGGTTTTTGGCTTGGAAGGAAAAGCGAAACCACAAGAAATCCTGTTAAAGCCGCCAAAAAGCAAAGATGATAGATCGCCGAGCGTCCTTTCCGCTGAATTCTGCCGGGCGCCTCAATCCGAGAAGCGAGTGCAAAGTGCAGCAGTAGGAAGCCGAGTATCACCGTGCGAACAAGCGCAATTTCACCCTTATAATCCGTAAATGTATTAATGATCGCAATATATGTTACCGTCAGTGCCAAAATACTTAAGATCCGCTGTTTTTTGAGAAGACAATAAGCCGTGATGTAATCAAGTAACCATAATGCAATAAAGAAAATCGCAAAAATAAATTTGGTATCAATCTCTGCTGCATTAAATGAAATCATTTCTGTAAAACCTTCTACGAGCAATTTACTAATCTCGCTGAAGAAAGCGGGATCAAGCGGATTGGCATCAAAACTCACAGATAAAAACACATAGATTAAAATAAGGTGCAGCGGAATCGTATAGTAAAATCGCCATCCAAGGAAAAAACTACCTAGCGAAAGCGCATCAAAAATTATCATCCCGATAGAATGGTCTGTTTCAGTCAAAAAACTAAATGGGTAGATCCATTCGGAGATCAAACAGACCGCAAGCAGATATAGAATCCCTGTCAAAAGTTTTTTCGGCATTAAGACTCACCTCCCTGTGTTGGAGTTAGCAAATCTTTATGCAGATAAATCACATTAGGCTGGTTTTCTTCCGGTTCGTAAATCGAAATAAGGATCACTTTTTTATCGGCAAGTTTTTGAATTTGGCGAGTGAGTGTTTTCGTAATCCTCGGAACAAATAAAAGCAGAGCACCGCTTTCCTTCAATTCCTTTTCAAACGGAGCAAGGAGAATGTCCACTTTTTGCGGTTTTATTTCAGCGAATGCCTGAGAAATTTCATGTAAATGCTTGCTGCCGCGACCGAAATCAAACGTCTCAATTTCAGTACCAAATAGAGTTATTCGCAGTTCGTTATTTTGTTCCAGAAGCTTGCGGCTAAACGAATAAGCCGCTCTAAGTGCATATTCAAAGTTGGGGTCATCTGCCCCGAAAAAACCAACCGAAATACGGCTTAAAGCGCTGTTTTCAAATTCACGTGTCATCATCGTTCCGGTTTTGGCTGTTGTCTTCCAATCAATCCAAGCGACGCGGTCACCCGGTGAAAATTCACGTAAGCCATGCAGATTTTCATTTTTTCGAAGCGTCCAGTGTGACGCATTGCTGTCGTTTTCCGGTGCGGCATCATCGAGCTGTTCGAGAATATCTGGAAAATAGGCCGGGAACACAGTGATTGTTTGTGCGCTCGCAAGGGTGGCGCTTCTTTCGATCATGCCAAACGGGTCGCTTGATTCGAGTACCGTTTCCGGAAAAATGTGCACGCCGCGTTTAGCTTTAAAAGGCGCAAGTGATACACGAACTTTTTTTTTGAAAAAAACGGATAGACGATGCGTTTACGAACCTCGTTTTGCGCTAACGAATTTGGCAGCATTTGACGAACAAATAAATACCCTAAAGGATAATGCGATTTGCGGCTCAGAATAAGTTCAGCCTGAATGCGGTCGCCATCAAAATAGGCCACTTTTGAGAAAGCTAGGTCTATGTGCCAGTTTTTCAAACGATAACAAGAAGCAAAAATTACAAATAATAAAATAAAGCTGAAAAAGTACGTCAAAAACCAGCTGGCAGAGTCGCCTTGAAACAGCGTATAAGCAATCAAGCCGGCATAAAGTAACACGAGTGAGAAAGCACGCATCATCAAGAAAAAGCGTTTTTTAGCCATTGAATCGACTCTTTTCAACAGGCACAGCCGTATTTTTCAAAACATCTTGAATGATTTGTTCTGGTGTTGCTTCATTATAAAGTGCATTTGCACTAAGAATTAAGCGGTGAGTGAAAATAAAGGGTGCAAGATATTGGATGTCGTCTGGAGTGACAAACTGGCGTCCGGAAACGAAGGCGAAACTTTTGGCTGCCTGCATCATCGCAATTGCACCACGTGGGCTGACGCCAAGTGAAACGAGCGTGTGACGGCGCGTAGCTTGAACAAGTTCGACAATGTAACTTTTTAGTTCATCTGCGACAAAGACATCTGCGGCACTTCTTTTCAACTCGAGTAAATCGGTTAACCCAATGACGGCTTTAGTATTTTCGAGCGGTTCGGCTTGTTGCTTCGCTGATAAAAGGTCAATTTCTTCTTGTTTGGTCGGATAACCCATCGTGATCTTGAAGAGAAAACGGTCGAGCTGCGCTTCTGGCAGCGCGTAAGTTCCTTCGTATTCAATCGGGTTTTGCGTCGCCATTACGAAGAATGGTTCAGCAAGCGGGCGAGTTTCACCATCAACGGTGACGCTATTTTCCGCCATTCCTTCAAGCAAAGCGGCTTGTGTACGCGGTGCTGTGCGATTAATTTCATCGGCTAAGACAATATTTCCCATAATCGGACCCGGTCTAAATTCAAAATCACGTGTTTCTGGATTGAAAACGGAAACGCCGGTCACATCAGAAGGAAGCAAATCGGGTGTAAACTGGATGCGGCGAAAAGAGGTATCGATCGATTTGGCGAGTGCGCGAACGAGCATTGTCTTTCCGACACCTGGCACATCTTCGATTAAAACGTGGCCGCCGGCAAGAAGCGCAGTCAAGCTTAGTTCAATTACGCTACGCTTTCCGACGATCACCTTTTCAACTTCTTGAATAATTTGTTCTATTTTTTGAGACGGTTCAGTCATGTGGATTGGGCCTCCCATTTGTAAGTTGTTTTTTTAAGTATATGCTAACCGGAAAGTGAAGCACAAGAATTTATAACTGATACGGAAAAAAGAAAAGCTATTGCTTGTTAAACTGAAAACCATTAAAATAGAAGAATAATCTTGAAGAGAAGAGGCTGAGTAATGACGAAGAAATCCATTTACGGATTAACGTTTGATAGGTTAACGGCTTGGTTTGAAGAAAACGGGCAAAAGAAATTCCGGGCAACGCAAGTATGGGAATGGCTATATAGACAGCGTGTTGATTCCTTCGATCAGATGACGAATGTCCCGAAAGCAAGCATCGAACTATTAAAGGAAAATTTTGTGTTAGATACACTCGAAGAACAGATTGTTCAAGAATCTGCGGACGGAACGATCAAATATTTATTTAAACTAGAAGACGGCAACTTGATTGAAACGGTCTTGATGCGTCATGAATACGGCTTATCGGTTTGTGTGACAACGCAAGTCGGATGCAACATCGGATGTACATTTTGCGCGAGCGGCTTACTGAAAAAGCAGCGTGACTTAAGCGCCGGTGAAATTGTTTCGCAAATCATGAATGTGCAAAAATTCCTCGACGCTCGCGCGAAGGATGAGCGCGTTAGCCACATCGTTGTGATGGGAATCGGCGAACCGTTTGATAATTATGACCATGTGATGAACTTCCTCCGTGTCGTCAATCATGATAAAGGTCTTGCCATTGGGGCGCGCCATATCACCGTTTCGACAAGCGGACTCGCGCCAAGGATTATTGATTTCGCGAATGAAGACTTCCAAGTTAACTTAGCGGTATCCCTTCATGCGCCGAACGATGAACTGCGGACAAGCATTATGCGGATTAACCGGACTTTTCCGCTTGAGAAGTTGATGGAAGCGATTCGTTATTATATTGGAAAAACGAACCGCCGCGTAACCTATGAATATATTATGCTTCGGGATGTCAACGATTCGCCTAAGGAAGCACAGGAGCTTGCTGACCTTTTGAAAGACCAGCGCAAATTGTCTTACGTGAACTTGATTCCTTACAACCCTGTTGATGAGCACAATCAATATCAGCGTAGCAGAAAAGAAGACGTTGAAGCCTTCTATGATGTGCTGAAGAAAAATGGTGTCAATTGTGTGGTGCGCCGCGAACAAGGGACGGATATTGATGCTGCTTGCGGTCAGCTAAGAAGCAAGCAAATCAAACGTGTCGGCGTGCGCGAACGGATGCGCCAAAAAAAGGCTCTTGAAAATAATTAATTGTGAAAAGATCAGGAAGAAGACGAATGGTTCGTTTGCTTGCTGATCTTTTTTTTACCTGTCCAAAGAAAGCAGAAACGGACAGGAAGAAAAAAGCAATTTGGGATAGAATAAAACTATGGAGAGGGGAAGGGGACATATGGCCTTTCTTGAATCAATGAATCGTGCCATTGAGTACATGGAAGACAACTTGATGGAGGAACTGAGCATCGAATGGATTGCAAAGGAAGCTGCGGCATCGAGCTACCACTTTCAGCGCAGTTTTTACATGCTGACGGGTATCACGGTGGCAGAATACATTCGGCGTAGACGGCTGTCGCTTGCGGCGCAGGATCTTTTGATTACGGATGAGAAGATCATCACGCTTGCCTATAAGTACGGCTACGAGACGCCAGAAGCATTTACGAAGGCCTTCAAACGATTGTACGGTATTACGCCGAGCGGTGCGAGAAAAGCCGGTACGAGTTTAAAAGCCTATAACCGTCTTCACATTGAAGTGAGTTTGAAAGGAGAGGAACCGATGGAATTTCGTATTGAAAGAAAACCAGCATTTACTGTAATTGGCGAAAAACGTGTGTTCTCAACAAAGAATGGAGAAAATTTGCGCGAACTGCCGAAGTTTTGGGAGGAGTTATATGCAAGCGGGAAGTTAGAGGCTATCGAGGCGATGACGATAGCGCCGGAAAATTGTTCGCTTGGAATTTGCTTTATGACGGAAGAGCAGTATAAAAAAGGAGAAATGGATTACTGGATAGCGGCAGAATCGACAGGAGAGGTTCCAGAAGGTTATGAAACAATGACTGTTCCAGATGCACAATATGCAATTTTTACAGCAACTGGGGCACTCCCGGATGCCATTCAAGCGGTATGGAAAAAGATTTATGCGGAATGGTTTCCATCAAGCGGTTATGAATCAACTGGCGGCCCAGAACTTGAAGTGTATTTTGGCGGCGATTCTGATGCGGCAGATTACCGATCAGAAGTTTGGATTCCAATTAAATAATAGCAAAAAGCCTTCTTTTTCCGGATATAGAGAAAGAGGGCTTTTTGAGTTTGGTTTTGTTACATCAAATGGCTGATTTAAAGTAAGTTCAGTTCAAGGAAGCAAGTGCCTTTTTTTCTAAAAAAAATTTGCTTGCAACTCGAACGAAAAGTGTTATAATGAATCTGTCGTAAAGAGTTTGCGGCAGGTCAAGCAGTGGAGAAAGCTGCTTGTTTCGTTTTTTATTTAGTAAAAGGGGTGCCAAAATTGGATAAGTCTTTCTTTGCAGAAGCAAGAAAATGTGCAGAACGATTTTTTGAAGCCTTGCAGTTTGATCCGAATAAAAGTGATCACTTGGAATCAAAGGTAGTTACATCCTATTTGTTTGGAATGCTTACAATGCTCGGGTCTGAAATGGACGCGGACGGAAGTGAGATTCAGTCAAGTTTAGTAGCTTCGCTTGTTCATGTCTTTGGTTTTAGTGAAAGAGATGCCTCACATCTATCATCGCACGTTATCAAGTGTACGGAACGAGAACATCATCCTGCACAGTTTACGGTGATTGAGCGAGGTCTTGAAGGATATATGGAATACTACCGCACTGGAAACGATCAAGAATTTCCAAAAGATATCACTAGTATTTTGGAAGTTATGCGTGAGTTTGCAGCGGCGAAATAAGACGTTTCAAGCCGGGATTTAGGTTCCCGGCTTTTTTATGGCACCAAAGTGTATACATGTACTATTTTTTAGATAAATACATATTTATTTTACGACAATAAAATGGCGATAGGTTATAAGCTCCAAAACTGGGGAATAAAAAATGAGGTGATGAGAAATGCTGAAAACAAAACGCATCTATCAAGGGGCAGCCGAAGAAGACGGCTGCCGGATATTAGTAGACCGACTTTGGCCGCGAGGAGTATCTAAAGAAAAAGCGAAACTTGATTACTGGGAAAAAGAAGTTGCGCCATCAAATGATCTAAGGAAGGATTTTCATAAGGAACGGATTGATTTTGAAGCATTTCGTGAGCGTTATGTGGAAGAACTGCGGAAAAATAAAGCTGTCGAGCCATTTGTTGAACTATTGAAGGAAGAACTTGCTAAAAGAGATGTTACGCTTCTTTTTGGTGCGAAAAATGAACGAGAAAATCAAGTGACGGTTTTACAGGAATGGCTGGAGGATAAATTTTAATTGACAATGAGAATCATTATCAATATAATCGAGGTACTAGAATAGAACTCTAAACGGAGATGAAGGGGGAACTTCGATTGATTATTGTAACGAATACAATTCGGGTAGAAAAAGGTGAATTGGAGCACGTGGTGAAGCAGTTCACGGGAATTGATGGGTCCGGCGAACCGACGCGTCATATCGCAGAAGTAGAGGGTTTTCTCGGTTTTGAGCTATGGCAAAAGAAGCTAGAAGATGCCGATCATGACGAGCTCGTGGTGACAAGTAAATGGGAAAGTGAAGAAGCTCAAAGAGCATGGCTTAAGAGCGATTCTTTTAAAAAAGCGCACGGCCGGACGAAGAATTCGCGCGAACAGCAGCGCGACAGAAGGGGTATTCTTGGAAATCAAATTGCCCAATATGAAATTTTGCATGTTCAGGATGTGGCGGAAGCGGCGCGTGAAGGGAAATGAGCGAATTAAGGAAAACGATGCGCGAGCGCCGCACGTACAAACAAATTTCGGCAATACCAATTGAGCGGGAGCTAGTGGAAAGTTTGGTTGAAACGGCTTCTTTTGCTCCATTCCACAGCAAGGTTGAACCATGGCAGGTTAGGATTATTGAAACAGATGAACAGAAGGAACGTTACATAGAGGCCACGCTAAGTGCTTCTCATAAGACAGATGAGGCAGAGCTTGCGAAAGTGCGCGAGAAAGTGATGCAGAAGATTACGGCTGCTCCGGTTGTGCTGATTGTATCGACGATGCTGTTTGGAAACGAGAAGAAGGATTTTGAATCGCTTGCAGCTACAAGTGCATTTATTCAAAATTTGCAGCTGATTGCTTGGGAAAACGAAATTGGAATGGTGTGGCGTACGCCGGGATGGATGTTTGATTCTGTTTTCAGTGAAGCGCTTGGGCTACCTGAGGATGAAAGACTGATTGGAATTTTGCCGCTTTCAAAGCGAGGGATGGGAGTTCCAGATGCAAAACCGCGGCGGAAGCTAGAGGACTATTTGCATGACTTGTAAGTTCGTTTAGTTGCAACTTATTCTTTCGAGCGATAAAATAGGTAAGAAATTGATGCATGGAGGTGTCAGAAGCTTATGGCTGTACCTGCTAGAAGAACGTCGAAAACGAAGAAAAATAAACGCCGTACTCATAAAGGTCTTACGGTGCCAGGGCTTTCGCTTGATCGCGAAACTGGAGAATACCGGATGAGTCACCGGATTTCCCCGAGCGGTTCTTACAAAGGAAAGCAAATTATTGAATAATCAAGATGCTCATTTTTGCGATAGGAAGTTTTTTCTTCGCAAAGATGGGTATTTTTTTTATAAAACGCATGATAAAATGATGTTTATAGAACAATTTGTCCGCGGGATCGTTTTTTCTGTTCAATAATGGACAAATTTAGAGGAAAGAAATGGAAATGAGGCAGCGTTATGAAAGAAAAATTTGTAGATAATAAAGCGGCTCTTGAAGGTTATAGTACGGATAAGTTTCGGACGCCAGACGGTTATACGAGTGATATTTTGCTATTTACGATGAAAGAACGGAAACTTCATGTGCTTTTGATTCAGCGCAGCGAGACGAATGCAGAAGGCAAGCCGAATATCGAAGGTGGAAAATGGGCAATTCCTGGTGGATTCGTAAATCCGGATGAGGATGCGCATCAAGCAGGGCTACGCGAGCTTGAGGAAGAAACAAGTTTAACGGATATTCCGCTCACAGCGTTTGGGGTATATGATAAGCCGGGGAGAGATCCACGCGGATGGATTATTTCGCGGGCGCATTATGCGTTTGTGCCGCTTGAAGCGCTTTTGGCACGGAAGGCAGGCGATGATGCCAAACGGGTTGATCTTGTGGCGGTAAGTGATGCTTTTACGTTGGAACTTGCTTTTGATCATAAGCAGATTTTGCAAGACGCGGTTGACAAGATTACTCGAGAATTACTTCGCTCCACAAAATTGAGTGAATTTCTACCAGAGTTTTTTTCAGCTAAGGAACTTTATGACATGATCAGTGAAGCTACTTATCGCGAGGCACTTCCACCGCTACATGTGTTTGAGGATTACTTAGTACTCCTACCTTTTATAGAGCAAGATGGGGCTGGAAAATACTATTTTAACCAGACGGTAAATGCACACAGCATTTTCTTCTGAGAAAAATGACGGGGGGATAACGATGGAAACGGTGAAAGTAAAACGGGTTGAAATTGGGGATGGGCACCCTAAAATTTGTGTCCCGCTAGTCGGAAAAACGATTGCAGATTTGAAGCGTGAGGCTAAACAAGCGGGAGAACTTGCTACAGACTTGATTGAATGGCGTGCGGACTGTTTCGCTAAGGTTGAAGATCTTGAAACGGTTAAGTGGGCACTTCGAGAATTTAAACCGTTTGTGAAGGATAAACCGCTGCTGTTTACGTTTCGAACAAAGGCTGAGGGCGGCGAGGCGGAAATCAAGGAATCTTTTTACTATGAACTGAATCGGACGCTTATTCGGACGAAAGAGATTGATTTGATTGATCTTGAACTTTTTCATGATGAAGACGAGCTCGGGGAACTGATTGAAGAGGCTCATCAAGCAGGGATTAAAGTATTGATGAGCAGTCATGATTTTAAGTCCACCCCAGCCAAGACGGAGCTGATTAGTCGAATAAAAGAAATGGAGCGGCTTGGCGCAGATATTACGAAGGTAGCTGTCATGCCTCAAACGGGCACGGATACACTTGTTTTGCTTGATACGGCGGCTGTGATGAACATGGAAGCAGTAAAGCCTTTTGTCGCAATTGCAATGGGGGAACTTGGGATTTTATCACGCCTTTCTGGCCGTTTTTTCGGGTCAGCGATTACGTATGCAGCTCTTGAAAAAACATCGGCACCTGGTCAAATTTCAGTTGAAGCAACAAAACGAATTTTGAATGCTGTGCAGGCAAAACAAATCGAGTCCTTCACAGAATTGTAACAAACTATTTCGTAAGGTTCTATTGTACGCATTCCGGAAATATGATAGAATTAACGTTAGTCAAACTGGACGGATTTAGGAGGAAAAACAATGAGTACAGCGTTAACGATCATACTCATGATTGTATCAGTACTTCTCGTAGTGGTAATCATCCTTCAACCTGGGAAAAGCAACGGTTTATCTGGCGCGATCTCAGGTGGGGCTGAACAGCTATTTGGGAAGCAAAAAGCAAGAGGATTAGAACTGATTTTGCATCGGACGACTATTGTTTTATCAGTGCTTTTCTTTGCGATTTTGATTACAATCGGCTTCTTTATGAAGTAAGCAGTGTGAAGAATAAACTGAAAATAAAAAGAGCACTCTGGATAAAAACCAGAGTGCTTTTTACATGTTTAGGATTCTTGAAATTGTTGTTCGATTTCTTTGATGAGTTGCTCAGCACCTTCTTTGCTAAGTGTGAGTTTTCCTTCTAAAAATTTCTTGTTGTCCACTGAGAATTCACCGGTTACATCGCAAACGAGTCCTGCTGTATATTTTTTTAGGACAATCGATTCTTCATTGATAAAGATTTCCATCGAATCTTTAACGTTAATATGAAGTGAACGGCGAATTTCGATCGGAATTACAATCCGACCAAGATCATCAATTCTGCGTACCATACCTGTAGATTTCATCTACTCCCCTTCTTTCTGTGTGTGTTTAGTTCTCTCTCTAAGTTATGTTTACCCAAAAAAAAGATAAATATGCTTATTTTAGCAAAATTGGTATAGTTAAAAAAAAAAACGTAGATAATGTGCAGTGCTTAACTGGTTTTAATTGGAATAGGTGAAAGTGTTATTTTAAAGTCAAAATCAAAGACTTTTTTAATCATATTATTTTAAATTTCTTTAGAAAAGTGATATAAATTATATTTATGAACTAAACGTAGGCTTGTAAAAGACAACTGGAGGAGAGAGTTGAATGAATATTTTAGTCGCGCTTGTTCCTGCTTTGATGTGGGGAGTTATGCCGCTAGTCGTTTCAAAAATCGGCGGAAAGCCGAAACAGCAAATTATTGGAACGGCACTTGGTGCACTTATTTTTGCAGTTTTTATATTTTTATTTACAGAACCTCATTATACGGCAACAATTTTGATTGCGAGTTTTGTTTCTGGGGGATTTTGGAGTCTCGGGCAAATGAATCAATTCCGTGCTTTTACGCAGGTTGGGGTTTCAAAAACAATGCCGATTTCAACGGGAATGCAACTTGTTGGAACTTCTTTGTTCGGGGTGTTTGCATTTCACGAATGGGGCACGACAGGAAAGCTTATTCTTGGGTTTAGTGCACTCGCGCTTATCATCGTTGGTATTTTTATGACATCGTATGAGGAGCATAAGAATGCTGAATCAAGCAACAACTTGAAAAAGGGGATAGCAACACTTATCGTCTCTTCAATTGGCTATGTCGGCTATGTGGTTGTGACACGGTTTTTCGATATCAGCGGTTGGGATGCGATTTTGCCGCAAGCTGTTGGGATGGTGATTGGAGCGTTTCTGTTTACTATCGGCGGTAAAGAGGAACCGCGTTTCACGAAAGAAACCTTCCTCACGATCATTCCTGGCATGATGTGGGCAACTGGGAATTTAGCTTTGCTTTTCTCAAACAAGATGGTCGGTGTCGCAACTGGCTTTTCTCTTTCGCAAATGGGTGTTGTGCTTTCGACGCTTGGCGGTATATTGTTCCTTGGTGAAAAGAAAACTAAAAAGGAGCTTGTGCTTGTTCTTCTTGGCGTCGTTCTCGTGCTTGTCGGCGGAACAATGATTGGATTTGCCAAAAGCTGAAAAAAGCATTCCCAGTTTTGGGAATGCTTCAGACTGTAGACAAAGTAGTGAAAAAACTTTGTTTACAGTCTTTTTTTGATTATACTAAGGAGAGAACTGACATAAAAAACAAGAGGTGAAGAACATGTTATCCAAACATCAAGACGATATTCGCCACCAAATGGTGGCCATCTCCATGGATGATTTAGTGCCAG
>NZ_AODF01000039.1 GCF_000525875.1 Listeria floridensis FSL S10-1187
GCCGCGAAAGGGGGTTTTTCAATTATGCTTCATTATTTTGCAACTGGGCTTCGGTTTGCCGATTCGCATAGAGCTTTCTTTGTAAACTGCTTCGCTCAACACCAAGCTGACCTTGGAGCGTTGCCAAACGTTTTTCAAGCTCACGAAGTTCTTCATCAGCACCATCAAAATGACTAGTATCTGCTCGACTAAAAAGATCCTTTTCTGCCTCTTCTTTTGCCACAGTAGCTTTTGCAAATTCTTCTTCCATCGCTTCCACCTGCTGTTCTGCATAGCTGACTTCAAGAAGTTGAGTTTCAAGCTCCAGGTTTACATGCTGGAGCTGTTCACGCATTTGCATGATTTTTTCTTCAGCTGTCATATCGCTTTTTCTCCTCCCTTCGCTGTTCTCTTGGCTGTCTGACTTTATTTCGAAAGAGCCCGTTAATCCGCTACTTTATTTATACGCGGCTTATTACTCTATCCGTTTTTGCGGCATTAATTATCCGCTTTACTAATATATTAAGTATAGCACCTGAAGCCTAAAACATCTGTGTCTTTTTTGTGAATTTTTCTGACAAATTCGTCCAATCTAAGACCGTTTTACTAGTCCATAGAACGCTTCTATTATTTAACACTCTCCATAAATCGCTTTATAGAGCAGTTTGACACCTTTTTTAGAAAAGGTAGAAAAAAGCCAAAACTGAACTCACTGAAGCATATCTCTGTGTTTTCACAAATTCAGTTCTATTTCCATTCGATATCCCTTGCAAATTCAATAGCACACAGAAAGATATAACAAAATTTCACTTACTAGCAAAAAATGATTTTATTACGTTACAATAGGAATATATAAAAAGGGGGCTATACAAATGAAGTTACGAAAATGGGGAGTTCTTGCGGTTGTTTTTTTGTTGACGATCCTAGCTGCATGCGGAAATAGTTCTAGCGAAAAAGCCGACAAGAAAACAAATGAAAAAGTAGACATACATATTTCTGCCGCGGCTAGCCTGAAAGATGCAATCGACGATATTAAACCACTTTATGAGAGAGCACATCCAAATACGAAGCTAACTTTTGATTTTGGCGGCTCTGGACAAATTAGAGCACGAGTGATGAGCGGATCTCCAATTGACGGCATTTTATTTGCAAGTGCCTCCGATATTAATCAGCTCGTTAAAGCCGATAAAGCATCAGGTAAAGCTGAATTCGCTCAAAACACATTGGTTTTGATTGAACCGGTGAACAGCGAAAATTCTACGAGCAATCTTGCCGATCGTTTGAAAGGTTATCAAAAATTTGCGCTTGGCAATCCTGATTCTGTCCCAGCTGGCAAGTATGGCAAGGAAACGCTTGAAAACTTAAAAGTCTATGATGCTATGAAAGATAAAATTGTTCTCGCATCTGATGTCCGTCAAGTCTTGTCTTATGTTTCAGCGGGAAATGCAGATGCTGGCTTTGTTTACAAAACGGATGCCCTTATCTCAGACAAAGTTAAGGTCGTAGAAACTGTTGCAGATGGTATTCATTCCCCGATCGGTTATTATTCTGGCGTGGTAACAGATACGGAGCACAAAAAACAAGTTCAAAGCTTCCTAAGTTTCATGCGTGAAGCAGGTGCACAAAAAGTGTTAAAGAAATACGGTTTTAAAGAAGGAAACTAATCCGTGATCAAACAAGCAGCTAGGAAAATCCTAGCTGCTTGTTTCACGTGAAACATCAGAAAATCTTTGCTAACATCGTTTGCGGAGATTCAGACTGTTACTCGAGCAGATGCTTTTTAATTTGTTGAGCCAACAAGCTTCATAAATTTCCAAGCCTCATGTTGAATATAATTCCAAAATAATGTATATTTATACTAAAATAAATTTCTTGTTCCTAACAGAAAGGAAGCGATGCAAAATGCCAATCAATCTACAAGGAAGAAGCTTTCTGAAGCTGCTGGATTTTACTCCTGAAGAAATTAAATATCTTGTTAACTTGTCGAAAGAATTCAAACGTTTAAAGTTAAGCCGTACTCCACATCGTTATTTAGAAGGCAAAAATATTGTACTGTTGTTTGAAAAAACCTCTACGAGAACGCGCTGTTCTTTTGAAGTTGCCGGAATGGATCTCGGCATGGGCGTCACTTATCTTGACCCCGGTTCTTCACAAATGGGGAAAAAGGAAAGTATCACAGACACTGCACGCGTTCTTGGACGTTATTATGACGGGATTGAATATCGTGGATTTTCCCAAGCACTCGTTGAAGAGCTCGCACAAGAAGCTGGCGTTCCCGTTTGGAATGGCCTAACAGACGACTTTCACCCGACGCAAATGATTGCTGACATGTTGACAGTGGAAGAACACTTCGGACATCTCAAAGGCCTGACCCTGACTTATATGGGCGACGCGCGCAATAATGTGGCCAATTCGCTAATGGTAGCCTGCGCCAAGCTTGGTCTTCACTTTAAGGCATGCGGACCAAAAGCCTCATGCCAAATCAGGCTCTCATTGAGCAGTGCGCACAAATTTGTAAGGCAACCGGAGCGAGCTTAACCTTCACGGATGACCCGGAAATCGGGGCTAAGGGTGCTGACATTATTTATACGGATATTTGGGTTTCGATGGGAGAATCGGATACAGTTTGGGCGGAACGAATCGAACTTTTAAAGCTGTATCAAGTGAATGAATTACTGATGGAGAAGGCGCATCCTAATGCCATCTTCATGCACTGCCTGCCTTCATTTCATAACCTTGAGACAACTGTCGCACAATCGATTCATCAAAAGTTTGGCTTAACTGAAATGGAAGTCAGCGATGCCGTTTTTAGTTCATCCCAGTCAAAAATATTTGACGAAGCAGAAAATCGGATGCACACCATTAAAGCGATTATGTATGCCACGCTTAAATAAAAAATATACTCCTATACCAAGCTGTCCTACTTATAAGCATTTTAAATGATCCTTTTCCATATCAACCTCACTGCCAACGGAGTCAATATAGCTTTTCAGAAAACTTGATTCACTCTATAGGTCTTAAGCAATTTTGATATAAAGCTGTTCAATTTTTTATGACTTTTAATTAAAGTTTGATTTTTATACCATAATAGAATACAATATTGATATTTAAAATACATAATTACATCAGGGAGGTATATTCATGAATATTCCATTTGCAAAAGTTGGCCAAGGCGATGATTCTTACTCAATTGGTGTAGTAGAACTGAGTAAGCATCCAGATTTAGAAAAAATAAAACAAGATTTGTGGTGTACTGAGTTAGGTTGCGAGTGTAGATTATTGTATTCAACATATTTATCTAGACCAATATTAAAAACATGGAAAAATCAGAATCATAGTGAAGATTGTATGTATTATTTTGAGAGAAATGAAGCAAAAAGAAAAAAGAGTTTATTCTGAAATGATACGTGGTAGTTTAAGTGCTAATGATAAAATGGCTAGATTAAAAAGAACTTTTCGCGAAGAAATTAAGCGACGGACAGAGCAAAATCAAGAAAAAAGCTCAAGTACTGAGACAAAGAAAAAAAAAGAAATTATCTTCAACAGTATCTGACAAGACACAACAACGAGAAAGTATCGGAGTAAATTTAGTTGCTGATGGAGAAGTGATAGAACAAGATGAGAGAGTTGTAACTCCGAGAGTGTTGAAAAGATATGGAAATCAATTTTCCGAAAAAGATGTAGGCAACATACGGCGGTTTGTTGGGGATATTATATCTGTAGATATTTCTGCACGAAGTCCGGTAATTAAAGGAAGGTCAAATGACAAAACAGTTGAAATAGTATTGGTTCCAGCATTTTTCTCCACAATGAATGACGTTAACAAAGAAATAATATTTGATGTCTTAAGTCTCATATCTCAGGTAAGCATTAATGAAGATTTATTATTGGTAGTGATGGGAGAAGTTCATAAGAATTCAAAATCTTCTTATTATGAATTACATTTATATGATCCCGATTCCATAGTAGTAGATGGCGTAAGCATTAGTTCCTTCAAAGCTCATTATACTGCTAAGAAATTCAGAGGCGAGAACTAATTATTTCTCCAAGACAAAGTTGACACTTTTCTATTCTTAATTTCTGTTCAACGAAGTGATGATGCTATAGAACATTGCTAGCTTACTCTGACTTTGATGTATTCAATTTATTCGTCTCTAGTAGTCATCTTGAAGTAAATCGTACTTAAATTGTTCTTTTTCAAACGAGCCAGCCATAGCTTTGACAAACGGGTAAATGATGCTGTTTTCCCAAACAAGCCCCGCCTACCAATTTTTTACAAATTCCATCTAGACATCACCCTTTCTTTTCCCAAAAAAACACGCCCATTTCTTAGCACAAAAAAACACGTCTTCTAATTCTTTGTCTTACACCAAAGAATTAGAAGACGCACTTATCTCAAACGAGCTTTTCATCCACTTCCCTACGCTTGTACTAACAAACAGGTTCAAAGGGGCAGAAAGCTAGTCTTTCTATCTTAGCCGGATTCGCGCCCCCCTAGTGTCGCATATTTTATTGTTTTTATCATAGTATGTGGTATAAGCTACAGATAATAGTATTTTGATCAAGCTTCAAGCTGACGAACAAGTCGCAACAACTGATTTTTCACGATATGAGTACTATAATTTTGAGCGGTTGTAATCGCATTTTCACCCAACTGTTTTCGTTCGGCAGGAGATAAAGAGAGAAACTGGTTCATCGCTTGGAATAGCGATGTTTTGTCCCCTTTACTGAACAAAAGGCCGTTATGATGCGGCTTGAGATAACCGCGAATACTTGGGATATCACTTCCGATTACTGGGGTTCCGCAGGCCATTGATTCAATTCCAACAAGTCCCAAACTTTCATTAAGCTCAGTCGGAAACAAAAAAACGTCAAAATCTTGATACCAGCTTGCAAGCTGTTCTTGCGGCAAAGCACTATAGGATTCGACTCGATCTCGTAAATCAAGCTTATCAATCAATTTCTCTTTTGCAAGCTCTTCTTGACCACTCCCGATCATTACAAGTTTCAGATTAGTTTCGCTTTGATTCCAACATAACTCTGCAAATGCACGCAGGGCTACGTCCCAACCTTTCCCCGGATCAATTCGCCCAACATAACCAAAAGTAATCGTCGTAGCATATCCTTTTGGGGTTGGATAAAACACACTTGTATCTACACCGCCTGATGGCGATACCCAAATTTTATTTTTATCGACGTGATATTTCTGGGCTACTGTATTCTTAAAAAAAGAAGACGGTACAACAATTTGATCTGCTTTACAAACAATTTCACTAACTTTATTCTGCAGTTTACGCTGGATCTTCGTTGTTGGAAAAACATCGCTGCCATGCAAGTTCACTACTAATTTGCGAGATGGTCTCAATTTTTTTGCTAGTAATACTGCCCATGCCGCATGTGAAGCGTAATGCAAGTAAAATAAATCAGATGCACCAAACAAGCCGCTGAAGATGATTTTGAAGTAAAAAAAAACTATACGATACTAACTTTTGCAGTACGCGGCTTGATTTTTTCATTACAATTTTATGAAGCACAAAGCCATTCTCTTTGAGTAATGCGGCTTGATTTTGCACAAAAATACCATATGCCGGATACTTTTTAGACGGATACATATTTGAAATAAGGAGGATTTTCATGGTTTCATTTCCTTTCGATTTTGAAAATAAGCCCAGCCTTTCTTAATAGCGGGAAAATAAATGAGGAGAAGTAGCAATAGAATGAGGCCGTTTATGATGCTAATCCAGAAAATATCGCGAATTATAACATTCAGCAAAGCTGTACCATAAAGTAGCAATGTAACAATCAAATGCCGTTTAACCGAAAAACCTTCCCAGACTCGCATCGAAAAATAAGTTCGTGTTAAAAAGAAAACAATGTACGCCGTTCCCGTAGCAATTGCAGCTCCAACAGCCCCGTATGCTGGAATCAAAAGCCAGTTTAAGCACACGGCTACAATCAAAGAAATCGCAGAGACAACAATATTGAAATAACTTTTTTTCTGAAAGACAATCCCAAGATGCGTTGTTTCGCTTACGGTCATCATAAGCGGATAAAAACAAAGGAATGGGAAAATATATTGTGTAGCTTGATAATCAGGCGAAAGAAGCATCACAATTATTCCTTTAAACAGCAACAGGGCTACAAAAGCAAATGCAATGAGACCCATTATCGCTTCGCTGACCACTTTAAAGTAGATTAGCGGCTTCCCAGTCTGGTACCATTTATACGCAGTAGGCACCCAAAAATTGGAAAAAGCTGTTTGGAAAACCAATAATGCACTAGCTATTTTAAAAGCTGCCATATACAATCCAAGTTGTGTAAAATCGCTTAAATAACGAAGAAACAGTTTGTCTATGACGATAAATAAGCTATAAAGAAACGTTGCGACAACAAGCGATAGAGCGAAAGGTGTCATTCGCTGTAACAAAAATGGGTCAATTTTTTTTAAAAGAAAAACATAAGAGTTTGAGATTTCTCAGCGTCAGTAAAAAATCGCCGAGCATCTGCCCGAAAATCATCGCATAGACAACGGTGACGAAATTTGTTGGGAATACTTGCAGGAAAAGAACTGTACAAACTAAAATACTCAACTTCACTAAAATGTTAAAAAATGAAAATTCAAATGCTTTATTTTCCATTCTTATAAATAAAAACAAAAAACGTTCAAAAATCATAAGAATAATTGAAGCAGCGATCGCCCACACTATTTTGTAGTAGCTGGCACTGCCAAACAGAAATACTGCAAGCGGATTAGCAAAGCCAACAAGCATCACGATGATGATCCCTGCTGCTACAAGCGGAATACTGATAGCCGTTGCAAACAATTTGTCGCTTCTCGGATAATCATAGAATTCTCGCGTCAGCGCCTGATCGTATCCCCAATAAATAATGCAGATCAAAAGCGTTTGAGCAAGCATAAACATACTTGTTTTCCCATATTCTTCCGGTGAAATAAAGAAGGTTACGACCGGAATGGTGATCAAATTTAACAGTGCAGCTCCAAAAGAACCGACCGCAAATCCCAAAAGGCGTTGAATTAAAGCTTTCAATATATTCACTCAAACTTTCTTTTTTTAAAAAATAGTGCCCCACAAACTAATCCAAAGAGCGTAGAAGATAGTGCCGAAAACATTACATGTCCTGCAAACAAGCCATAGAGTAGCAGTAAAAAAAAATAAGAGGCTATAAAGATTCTTTCGCCGCACTGCCCAGACAGCATAAAAGACAAGCACTAACAGCGAACAAAAGAGTCCCAAAAAACCAAGTGAAAAGAGAATATCAAATCCATCCATTTCCACTAAATCTCCGAACAGCCAATTTTTCTCGCGGTAATTAAAGCCGAATCCAAATAAATGTAAAGTGAGAGAACCTCCCTCTTCAAATTTTGAAAAAGCAGCATTTAAAAAATCACTTCTAGAGCTCGTAATTAAGCGGAGCAAATCCCCATTATAAAGCTGATAGAAATAACCGAGTCGGTTTAACGTTCCAGAAAACAGCTGTAATATAAGGTTTTTGTCATAAACTATAACCGCCGCAGCTAAACTAATAGAAACAAGAAAAAGTGTCATTTTAGCAGGAAGTGAGCCTAACTTACGAATGAATATCATATAAAAAATCAAGCAAATACTTAGTAAAATTCCATAAATAATTCCTGTTTTTGTTCCAAGGATAAACAAGCCGACTAAGATTCCTGCATATAACAGCAGCCAGCCTAAAAATCCCCAAATACTCGTGTGCCGCTCTTTCACTAAACAGACTCCCGTAAATGTAGCAGCTGTAATGAAGGCCACTGTTGTATCATTGTTAGCAAAGAAAAAGCCTTTAAATCCAACATTAGATCCTGCATAGGTTTGATTGCCAACCCCTAAAAAATAAGGAATTAAAAGCCCCGCCGCAAAGAGCACACTGATAATTAAGAAAAGAGTTTTAAAATCTTGAAGACTGTAAAAATTTCTGCACTGATAGATGTAATAGGGTATTAAAATCCACATAAAAAACTTGATGAGTATCATGAAATCATACATAAAGGTTTGATAACTATTTTCGAGAATAAAGACATGAAAAAGTAGTGCCAAAAAACCTGTAAAAATTGCTATGGCTGTTAAAATCGTAATGATCTGCTTTGGAAAGCCATGCTTAAAAATAGCAAGGATTAAAAAAACAAGACTAACCGCACGATAAAGTATCCCAATTGGAAATGCGAGTCCAGCTGAAAGAGCAAAACCGTTTAAAACATCAATCAATGGAAAACTAGCAAATAAGAAGAAAAATATCTTTTTCTCTGCACCCATTCGCTTTACCGCTCCTTCTTGATTACTTTTGCTGGAACACCGCCAATAATACTGTAAGGAGGAAAAGTTCCAGCTGTAACAACCGCTCCCGCAGCCACAACACATCCCGACGGAATATCTGCTCCTGGCAAAATAATAACTCGTGTACCAATCCAAACATCATTGCCAATATAAACCGGCGCCGTTTTCGTACCACTATCAATAATTTTTTCAAAACCGTTCACACTATGATTTTCCGTTAAAATAATGACTTCCGGCGCCATCAAGACGTCTGAACCAATTCGAACCTCCGCTTTAGCGACAATTCTAGAACGATCTCCAACCCCCGTATTCGCTCCTAAATAAATATTTTCCGGTTGTACAAACTGTATTTTGGGTCGCAAGTTAACATTTTTTCCTGTTTTACCTAAAAATCTTTGTGCCACTTTATTCTTTACTTGTTTCATCCATTTCCCAATCCACAAACGGCTCGGCATAGGCAGCACGTTCAAAATACTAAATAGAAGCTTACTCATCTTTTCAACCTCACTCTTTCTTTCAGAACTTTCCAAATAAAATAACTATTACTAAGCAGATAGCGCTTGAACATTCGCCGCGGTTCTTGTAAAAAGCGATAAAACCACTCCAAACCGACTTTTTGCATCCACCGAGGTGCCCGCTTCGTCTTTCCGGCCACAACGTCAAAACTCCCTCCGACGCCCATTATAAACGGCACCCCCATCGTTTCTTTGTACTGATCAATAAAAAATTCTTTTTGCGGGCTGGAAAAACCCACAAACAAAATATCCGCTTGACTCGCTCGAATCTGCTTTGCAATTTTAACAGCTTCGCCATCCGAAAAATAACCATTCCGATAGCCGGCCACCTGTAGTGTCGGATACTGCGCCTGCTGTTTTGCCGCCACACGTTGTACAACGGCATCTGTAGCGCCTAAATAGAATACCCGATAGCCTCGCTTCGCTGCTAATTTAACCACATTTAAAAATAACTCAATTCCCGTTACCCGCTCTGGAACCTTCTGACCTAAAAACCTGCCAGCTAAAACAATCGATGAGCCATCTGCACTGACAATTTCCGCCTGATTCACTATCCTTTGAAGCCTTTCATTATGATCGATCAAGTACACCTTAGAAGCATTAAGTGAAACGTGTTGAACGATCTTACCTTCTTCAATATATTTTGCAATCACTTGAAGCGTCTCCGCCATCGTGAGTACATCTAACTGACTTCCTAAAAACTTAATTCGACTCATTAGTATCCATTTCGTGACACCAGCAAAATCAAAACTGTTTTCAGCATTATTTTGAAATCGAGCAGCAGGCAGGACTGATTAATATAAGTTAAATCTAAATCCACCATTTCTTCAAAACTCAAGTCATTTCGCCCGCTTACCTGCCAAAGCCCAGTACAGCCAGGAATTGCATTAAGTCTTAATTTCTCGTAGCTGGTATAAGTTGCAACTTCACGAGGAAGAGGCGGCCGTGGACCTACTAGCGTCATTTCTCCTTTCAAAACATTGATTAATTGCGGCAGTTCATCAATACTTGTTTTCCTGAGAAAACTGCCAAATTTTGTAACCCGTGGATCTTTTTTTATTTTAAACATTGCGCCATCCATTTCATTTTGATCAAGCAGACTTTGCAAATCATTCTCCGCGTTCATCTTCATTGTTCGAAATTTATACATTGTAAATGGTTTTTCATTTTTTCCAATTCGCTTTTGTGCGAAAAAAACCGTACCGCGAGGTTCAGAAATTTTAATGATACATGAAGTAAGCAGAAAAACAGGCAATAAAACGATCAATCCGACAGAAGCAAATACAACATCACAAACACGCTTGATACGTTTATATTTTCTTTTTTTTTAGCAAAAGATGCCTGATAACGCAATCCTTCCATTAATCTCTCTCCTTTAATAAACATATTGATCTCGATTCTTGATACCGTTTAACACGCAGCCGACAATTGGTGTTTCAGCAAGCTGCATTTGTTTCAGTGCCAGTTTCGCACTCTCTCGAAGTGTCTTTGCCGCACGACAAACTAAAATAACACCATCTGCTTCTGAGGCAAGTACAAGCGCGTCTGAAACAATCGTTGCTGGTGGAGTATCAATAACAATTTGATCAAACTGTTCAGCTGCTTCTCTCAGCACAAGTTTCATTGCATTTGTTCCGAGTAGCTCATTTGGGTTTGGCGGCCTAGTTCCGCTTGCCAGAACAAACAAATGATCTATCTCCGTTTTTCGAATGCCTTCCTTCAAACTAACTTCTTGCGTCAGTACAGCAGATAACCCGTCTACCGGTCCGCCTAGAAAAGTTCGATGAACAGTTGGCTTGCGCAAATCAGCATCGATTAGAAGTGTTCTTTTTCCTTGCTGAGCAAACGAAATGGCTAAATTTGCCGATATCGTCGATTTGCCGCTTCCAGCTTCAGGAGATGTGATCAGCAGTACTTTTAATTCACGTTTATCCACTTTAAAAAAAGAAATATTAGTACGAATGGTACGAATTTGTTCGGCAACAACAGAATCCGGATTCGTAAAAGTAATGGGTTTAGTTCTTTTTGCCATTTTTTACCTCTCCTTTCATGTTCATCTCTGATACGACACCAAGTAGCGGAATATCTAAACAGTTTTGAATATCTTCCGCATCCTTGATTGAACGATCAAAGATCAGTCGAATAATCATAATGATAAAGCCGATAATAAGACCTAAAAAGAAAGATGCTATCAATAAAATCATTTTTTTCGGTTTAATAGGTGCCTGATTCGGCATTGTTTTTGCATAAGATAAAATCGTAACATTGTTAATTTTCATAATGTTAGGTATCTGTTTTTTGAAAACTTCTGCCGTTTGATTCGCAATTAGGACAGCTTGTTTTGGATCAGCGTCTTGCGCTGTAATCGTAATCACTTGAGAATCTGCATTTGTATCTACTTCAACAGAATCCGATAATCCCTGAAGCGTATAGCGATTTCCAAGTTTTGCTTTGACTTCCCCAAGAATCCGAGGACTTAAAATAATTGTTTTATACGTGTTGACTAGTTGTAAATTAGCTTGCACACTTTGTGCTTCAAGCGATGTTTCCCGTTCTGACTGATTGACTAAGATTTGCGCTCCACCCTTATAAATAGGCGTCGCAAACCAAAATAAGTAAATAACCATGATACAAACCGCAGCTGTTGTTGAAAAAAGAATGACCCATTTATTCTTCTTTACGCCAGAGATTAATTTGGATAAACTGATAACTTCTTCCATTGTTCCTCCCGATTTTTCTTTTTAAAAATTTGCTGAGCATTCAGCTTGCCAAACTTCGATAAGTCGCCTAAATTCAGACATTCTGCATCCTCAGGAACCTTCTGCACAACTCCTTTTGTATCGAGTATCACTTGCTCTGTCATCCCTACTAAATCCCCGCTGTCAAAACTTTCATACTCGCTATGATCCGTTAAGACGAGCAGCAATTCACTATCACGCACCGCTTCAGCCAGATCCTGTTCTATCCAATCAAACTGATGCACATGCGGATCATGCACAGCGACCTGATAAAAATCCTGCAACTGCTTCAAGATAATCAAAGCCGGGCTTTCTCGAATATCATCCACATTGCCTTTATAAGTAATCCCACAAATCGTAATTTTGCATCCCAACTTTCCGCTGAGCAGTTCACGAACCTTAGAAACAATAAAAGCCGGCATGGATTGATTGACCTTGCGAGCCGTTTGAATAAGTGGAGAACGTTCTGGTGCTTTAGCCGCAATGAAGTACGGATCTACCGCAAGACAATGTCCGCCAACACCTGGACCTGGATCAAGCAAATGAACACGTGGATGCTGATTCGCCATTTCGATAACATCCATTGCTTGGATATCGAGAGTATCACAAATTTTGACAAGCTCATTCGAAAGTGCGATATTCACATCTCGGTAGGTATTTTCCATCAACTTTGCCATTTCCGCTGTTGCCGCCTTCGTTCCCATCAAATGCCCTTCGACAAAAGTCTGATAAACTTCAATTCCTTTTTGCGTGCACGCTTCTGTTACACCGCCGATAATCCGATTGTTGTGCTTTAATTCATGCAAAATCTGACCCGGCAAAACCCGCTCCGGACAATGCACTAGAAAGACATCCTCGCCTATCGTAAAACCAGCTTGCTCAATGAGCGGTGCAATCTCATTTTCCGTTGCCTTTGGTTCAATTGTTGATTCAACAATGACCGTATTTCCCGTTTCAAGTAGCGGCAAAATACTTCCTAGCGCTTCAATTACGAGAGACAAATCACAGCTTTTACTAGCATTATTCAAATTTGGAGTTGGGACAGACAAAATAAAAACATCTGCCTTTTCTGGAATTGTACGCGCTTTGAAGTTACCGCTGTTAACCGCTTCTTGCAAAGCTTCTTCTAAGCCCGGCTCCTCAATGTGCAGCATCCCGCGATTCAACTTTTGAACAACATCTTGCTTAACATCCACCCCAACAACCATTTGATCGTGATTTGCAAACATCACCGCAGTTGGAAGGCCGATGTAGCCTAAGCCAATCACTTCAATTTTCAATTTCATCCTCCTCATTATTCACTTTTTTGGGGTAAAGTAAGAGTCCACTTGCTCAATTCTTTCGCTTTTGTTTTACTATTTTTGACCACAACAGGCTTGTAAACTAGTTCCAACTTTTTACTAGCATCCTTATCAATAGAAAAAATCACACTGCCTTCAGCAGATTTATCTACCGCAACCTCTGTCCCAATATTGTTGGCAGTCGGCTCCACGTGATACTCTTTCTTCGCCTTTTTGTCTTTCAGAATAAAATCGCCGCCGCCAATTCCGAACTTTGAATTGGAATGATTTGTCACCTTCATGTTAACGCGCAGCATGTCATGGCGCCCTTTCCCGTCCTCAGTTCGTTTTACATTCTTGATTTTCATATCAACATTCTTCACAGTTTTAGTCGCATAAGTCGGCTTTTCATCCGCTTTATTAGGGTCATCAATGGAACAAGCCCCTAGCGAAAAAACAAGTACAACGAGTATCAAAGCAAACATCCGTTTTTTCATTTTGATCTTCCTTCCTTTATTGATAGTTGGATTGTCTTGGGAGAAGTCCATCCCCCAAGACAATCACTATCGTTATTTAATCGTAACGCCTTTTGTATCGACTGATTGATTTGATGCCGTATATGCTACAACTTCCACCCGATCAGTATTCGATGTAATTTTATCTTTTGCATAGTATTTAAAGTTTCCACCTGCTTGTACAGCAACTGCCATATACTCTTTGCCATTTACTTTCAGCGCAACTTTGGCAACTTTACCTGCATAAATTCCACTGATCCAGCTGTCTTTTCCAACCGTATAGACATTCACACTAATTGACCCAGTTTCATCTTGGCCTGCTGCTTTTAGCGGTACCGCTTTTTCACTTAGCAATGCTCCTTTTTCGTCAAAAAGAAGTACAGAAACTTGATCCGTTGCTTTAGAAATTTTATCTTTTGCATAATATTGGAACGTGTTATTTACGCCAACATTTACAGGAGAATAACTTGTACCATTTACCTTGATCGAAATTTGTTTAGCATTACCGCTATAAGTTCCTTTGATAAATCCATCCGTACCAATTACAAAATTGTTTACTGTTTCAATTTTACTGCTTTCTTTTTCTCCAGTAACAATCACAACAACTTTTGTATCAACTAATTGACCTGTACTGCTATAAGCAAGCACTTTTACATCATCAGAAGCCGCTTTAATCTTATCTTTTGCATAATATTGGAACTGAGAATCATTTACAACATTCACTGCCGTATAGATTTTTCCATTCACTTCCAAAGCAATTGTTTTTACATCACCTACATAAATCCCTTTAACAAAACCGTCTTTTCCTATAGTGAAATCACTTGGTGTGATCTTGCCTAGCTCTGTATGAGAAGCTGATACCTTAACTGTTTTAGTATCAACTAAGTTTCCTGCTCCATCATAAGCATAAACTTTCACAACATCTGTTGTATTCTTAATCTTATCTTTCGCATAATACTGGAAGTGTGTAGCGTCAGTAACGTTTACTGACATATATTTCGTTCCGTTCACTTCTAGCGCTACTTGTTTTACATTACCAACAACTGTTCCAGTGACAAAACTATCATTTGCCATATAATACTCATTTGGAGTAATACTTCCGCCACCTTCATGCGAAGCCACAATTTTAACCGACTTAGTATCAGCAAGTGCACCTGCCGCATTATAGCCTAAAACTTTAACATCATCAGAAACACTCTTAATCTTATCTTTCGCATAGTATTGAAAATGTGATGAATCTGCTACATTCACTGGTGCATATGCTTTTCCGTTAACTTGAAGCGCAATTGTTTTAATACTTCCAGTGAAGGTTCCTGATACGAAACTGTCATCAGCAAGCGAGTATTCCGCAGGCGTAAGATTTCCTTTCATATCACTAGCATCTGTAAGTGGCACTTGAACCCGTGAAATTTCTTTTCCTTCTGAGTTATAGCCCACTAATTCAACTTTATCAGTTTTAGCTTTGATCTTATCTTTCGCATAATACTGCAAACTACCGTTGCTTCCAACTGGCACACGACCATATTCTTTGCCATTTACAAAGATACCAATTTTACTTACAGCACCTGTGTAACTACCTTTAACGTAAGCATCCATACCAACTACAAATGGATCTGCTTTTACAGTACCTTTAAGAACTGAACCATCCACAATGTTTACTTTCACAGTTTGCAAGACTTTACCATTGCTGCTGTAACCAATCATCTTAGCATCGTCAGTTAGTGCTAAAATTTTATCTTTCGCATAGTATTGGAAAACGCCGTCTTTCACATTGACCATTTGATATGATTTACCGTTTACCATTAAGTTTACTTTTGTAATATCACCCGTAAAGCTTCCATTTAGCCAGTTATCATAGCCCAAATAGAATGTGTTAACCGCGATAGAGCCGTTTAAGCTTTCTACTGTAACTTGAATTGTTTTCGTTACAACATTGCCATCTTTATCCGTTACTGAATATGTGACATGATAAGTTCCAGCCAAGTTTGTATTAACGTCGTTGCTTACAACTTTGATTTGACTTGTCAAATTACCATCTTCGCTATCCGTTGCAGTTACGCCATCTAGAGGATTAAAAGTATCCCCAATTTGAAGTGTTTTATCATTTGCTGTAATAACAGGTTTATGATTAGAGCCAACTGTTACTGTTTTTGGTGTGCTTTCTTTTCCATTAGTTCCAGTTTGTGTTACATCTATTTTTTGTCCTTCTTGTTGTGCTGGGATTTTAATTGTAAAATCTCCGTTAGAATCTGCTTTACCTGTTACTTTAGATCCATTAGGTAAAGTAACGGTTACGTCATTTCCAGGTTCTGCTTTACCCGTTACTTGAGTATCGCCAGCTTTAATAGTGTTTACTGCAGGAGCATCAGGAACTCTTAGATCTTCCTGAATTTTTGTGCGTACACGGATACTATCTGTTAGACCGTTTGTTTGTTGTGCATAAACAAATTGATCTTTCTTCAAAATTACGCCCGAAGGAACATCAAGTGACCATTTCCCATCAGCATTTACTGTTGTTTGAGCAGTTGTTCCATCTGGGAAAGTTACAATGATAGTATCATCTGCAATCCCAGTACCACTGACTTTTTTTATTGCTCGTATAGATTTCATCAACTGTTGGAGCTGCTACACTAGCTTCTGCCACAGTAGAAACCCGTGAATAGTTAAATAAGTCGAAACCAGCAATATTTTGACCAGCTGGGGAACCGCTATAATAATCTACGACTGTATCGCCCACTTTATAAGAAAGCGGAATAGTCACTAGATTAACATCTTCCCAATTACTCGTTGGTGTTTTTGACCAGTCTGATTCGTGACCCCATGCATAGATTTGTGGCATATTGTTGATCTGAACTCTCGACCGGTAAGCATCGTTATCATTTAAACGTCCTCTAATAATATGTCCTTTTTTAGAACGATTTCCTTGTCTAAAATCAAAGTAGCGAACTCCGTTTAATACCAATTTGGAGTTATCCCCTCCAGTTAAATCAAACACCTTCTCAGATTGATTGGATAATGTCTCTACATAAATTTTAGAATCTTTTTCAAATGTTACAATACCATTCGCTTGAATCGCTGGATTATTACCATTACCTGATGCAGCACGTACATTGAAGATAGATTCAGGTTGAACATTTACTGAACCGGTTGTTTGAACCCCAATATTAGTAGCATCAATCTTGATGTTAGACCCCTTTTTACCAAGCAAATTTGAAGAGAAGCCTCCATCTTGGAAAATACCTAATGTAGCATTGACATGGAGATTTGATTTTTCTCCAACTAAAATATCAGAAGCATAATTAGAACTAAAACCTCTATCCGTTAGTGCAGTTACATTAATATTATTATTTGCCCCAAAAATAGTGTCACTTACTGTATCAATTCCGATACTGGAATTAGATTTCACATCAAGATTGACATTTGAATCTGTTTGTAATCCATTGCCTGATGTATTTCTCAATGAAATACCTTGATTATAAGAAACTATTTTCGCCTCTGTTGATTTACCCAATGTTAAACCACCAGCCGATACACCTTGTCCCGATGAACTATTTAAGTTCAAAGCTGCTTCACTGCCGACATCAACTTGAGCTACACCATCCGCATAGATTGAATTGGATTTAGATGTGATATCAACGTTCGTATTATCCCCAAAAGAAACCGGTCCATTTGACCATATTCCATTGTTAGTTGCTGATTTAATTATGATATCAGCTTTTTCAGATGCCGGTTTTTCTTGATTAGAAATCGTACCAAACCGTACACCAGAATTACCTGTTCTAATACCAATATTGTAAGTTTCAAGACTCACACTAGTTCGATCTCCAAAACTCACCTGACCATCCGTGTAGATCCCAAAATTCGTGTTACTCTTAAAGTTTATATTAGAATCTTGACCTACCGAAATGTATCCTCTATTTCTTGAGTTTAATGCTGTACCATCACCTGTTGCTTTGAGGTATACCTTATCACCAATCTTAATATTACCAGCGACATCAATGCCGTTACCAATATCTCCAGAAGCAAGAGTAAGATTAGAACCATTATTTATCCGAATCGAATTTGCTCGAATCGAACCGTATTTTGAAGTAGAAGCCACATTTACATTTTCCCCAAAAACAAGATCACTTGTATTGGCATCAAATGCATAGCCTCTACTGGAGGACATATTAATTGATGCGTTATTTCCAACTTCTGCTATACCCTTATTATTGATTACAATCGCACTATTTGTTGCTTCTAAACGCTCAATTGAAGCATCATCTTCAATTCTAAGTTTTGATACTTGAATTGCATTATTTTGTGTACTGACAAATTGGTTGCTTGCACCAGCAACAGACATGCTGAGTGCTCCGTCCCCGCCAATTACATATCCACGTATTTGGACATTATCAATAATGTTTAATGTTGGTGATGTTGAACCATTGAAACCTGTAAAAATTGGATTTGATCCATTATTTGTCATAACCACATCTTTTAAATCAATAATAGATGTTGATTTCATCCGGATTTTATAAGTAGATTGACTAATTGTATAGCCATTCCCTTCAATCCTTACATTTTTATTTACAATCACATCGCTAGTAACATTGATATCACCTGTTAAAACAATATAATTTGTTAAGCCGTCCTCTAAAGCAGCCTTTAACTGTGGAAATGTTGAAACCTCAGTTTTAATCTTTGTTGCTCCATCCGGAAGAGCTAAGTCTGCCGGTTGCACATTAAAAGGTTTTTCTGTATTTACTGCTTTGTTAACATCTGTATTTGCTGCTTTAGGTAGTGCTTCAGATGCTAGAGCATTGACTGGTAAAACGGCCGCAAACTGACCGCAGACAATCATTGCAGCTAGTGCTGTTTTTAGCCCCTTGCTCGTGTTCTTGTGTTTGTTACTCACTTTTTATTCCTTCCCTTCTTACATCTGATAGTTTTCTCTACTTTATCCTTTCTATAAATTAAGGTTTTTTTACGGGATACCTTTAAACCCATATTCTCAGATTGATCCGATAGTCAAATTTCACAAACCATTTCACCTAATTTTTCTTCATCAAAGATCATACCTGACTTTCTTCTTTGTATTATTTTCTTATTCTCCCAATTATTTAAAACAATCGTTATACTTGCAGGGCTTGCTCGTAATCCCTCAGCCAGCATATATTGTTTAATACTGCTTGGTATGGTAATTACACCATCTTTACTTGTCGAAAGAATCTTCCCCCAATTAATAATTAGATAGGCTAGTCTATTTTCCAAATTTATATTAACCATTTCATACAAGTCGCTTAAATGCTTATATCTTTCAGTCTGCTCTAAGAAAATCTCAGAAAAAAGTGTCGGGTGTACATAAAAATGATTTAAAAAGTACTCTCGATCAACCCTAAAAACTTTACACTCATTGACCGCGGTCAACAGCCATTTTTTAATGTACATATTCGGATTGTGTTCGTACAAGCCAATTAGAAAATTCACCCCTATTAAATCAATAACCGTGTATTTATGTTGTCCCGCTTGAACTTTCAACAACGCATTTCCTTCCATCAAGATGTATACACATTCGCCATTAAATGTGATATCTTCTCCGGGTGTATATATTTCTTCTGTCGTATATTGAGCTGCTAAACCTGGTTCTTGGGTGAGAAAATATCTCCACTCAGGATAACTTTCTACATACACTCGCCTCACCTCCTTTATTAGTTTAACCCAATTATTTTGTTCGAAAATCATGGACAATAAAAAATTCTGTTCAATATAAGTCTTTTTTGTGAACTTTACTATTAATTTGATTGTATAAATCCAATTAATATCATTTGATCAATTCATTTCATAAAATTTTATTCATATTCATCACACTAAGATGTTACTATTTCATCTTAAAACACCTGCAAAACTATTGTTTTTTTCTTTTTTTTCTTTTTTTTGGAAAAAAAAAAAGCAAATCGCTCAAAAATAAAATTCCCGTATAAAAAAGGTATTATTGTAGTACAAAAAGAGCATTTTTCGGGAAAAAATATTTATTCGTTCACTTTTCCGACACATTTTATGTTATATTGAGGAGAAATATGTAACAGGCAAAGGTGATTGATTTGGAATTTATTGATTTACTAAATAATAAGGATAGAAGAATGCTAATCTTGCTGCACGAGCTGGTAAAAAACGGTTCAATCAGTATAGATGAACTATTAGCAAGAATATCCGTAACAAAGAAAACGCTTTTGAAAACAGTGGATGAACTTAATCAGTTTGATCTTACCGACTCGAACAAATCGATTATTCATATTGATAAAAACAGAATATACATCCTTGAGAACTTAAATCCAGCACTGCTCGTCCTATATAAAAAAGTTGTTCATCACTCTATTCCTTCTATAATTTTGACAAAGCTTTTTCATATGGAAACACCTTCCATTAACCAGCTAGCAGAAGAATGTGCCAGCAGTTCCGTTATCATCTATAAACAGATTAAAGCCTTAAATCGTTTTTTAGAGCTTTATGACATACAAATTAAACTTTCGCCGCTTCGCTTATCAGGAAGTGAGGAGCAAATCCGGTTTTTTTACAAACATTTCTTTTGGTACATTTTCCATGGAATTGATTGGCCTTTTAAAAATGTGACCGAGAGTGAGCTAACAAATTTGATCCAACTACAAGCGCCTTTTTTAATCCCTCCTAAATCAAACACGATCAAAGAAAGTATTCTTTTTGACATTGCGATCATCCTTTCTCGCAGGAGAAACCAACAATTTATCTCCAGACAAATTACCTATTATCCTGATAGCCCGCTAAACAAAGTCATTTATTCTGCTGGATCATTCCAAAATATCGATTCTCCAAAAACGTATCACTTCTTAGAGAAGTCCTATTCAATGGCATTACTTGAAACCGATTCACCAGTTAGTGACGAGCCCAGCCTTATGCAAGAAATGCTGTTTTTTTATCAGCAAGAAGACAGCACTTTTTACCGGATGATGATGACATTAATGGAAATTTTTAGAGAAAAACTAACAAAGAACGACTTTCAAAAAATCGATATTATTCCGTTTAAAATGAAGATTATCCGGCTATTCTTTCGCATTTTTTACTTTAAAGGAGAGAAAAATTCTTTATTTCCTTTTTTAAACGAAGAAGAAACTGAAAATAGCTTTTTGACCCATTTACTTGAGTTTTCTATTGTACGCTTGCTACATTCTTTTCCAGAACTAGATAAAAATGCTCAAATTCTTTATACTCGCCTAAAAACTTTGTTATCTAGCAACCTTTCTTTCACAAGCTACCTTCCTACAGTAACGATCTTGCTTGATATTGACACCGAACCGCTCCGCGAGCATATCAGTCATCAAATTCAATCTCTTGATTACAATTGTATTTTTTTAGATCATCCCAGTATTTCTGCAGAATGTGATTTACTGATTTCGAACTCCATTTTACCGAGTATTGAATGCGATGAAGCTTTTATCTTCTCTCATAAAAAACTGACAAATTATGACTGTACTTTACTTAATCAAAGATTAGCTCAGATAACTAAAACCAAAATAGACAATATTCAGATGTAGCAACCCCCTAAGCTTGCATTACGTTATGTTTTGACACTCCTATTTAGCGATGCTATATTTTTTGTAGATTCTTCAAAATAAAGGTAAAGGTAAAGGATTTGATCAAATTGATTAAAAAAATAGAAGTCATGTTATATGTAAACAATGTCGAAAAAATTGCTAACTTTTTTTGAAAAAAACCTTTGAAGCAAACCGCGCGGCTGAACAAGAAATGCCTGATGGATCGCTGATGATCAAACTGGATCTTGCAAATCAATTTGCCCTTTGTCTCTTTAATCAAGACTTCATCAAGAAATTTTCGCCCGAAGTATCACTTGAGACCCCATCAATTATGCTTTTTTCGACAGAGATTGAAAAACTTCACGCTAAGATTTCTGAGCAAGGCTTTTTCATCAGTCCGATTTCTGATGAACATGGTCAAAAAGGCTTTAACTTTGCTGACCCGGAAGGACATTATTTCGCAGTGAGTGAAGCAGAATAAATTGGCAAACAAAAAAAAGGCCGACTGAAACTACCCGTCGACCTTTTTTTGATTTTAAATTTTTATTTTAATGTTACTGCAACTCGCACCTGTTCAAAGTATCCTCGGTCCACACCGATTACTTCTACTTTATCACTTGGACTCTTAACAAATTGCGAGATCGTAGCGAACTGATAGCTGCCATCTTCCATAGAAGCTTGTGCAACTACTTTTCCATTTACTGAAAGACGGACTTTAGCAATATCTTTCCCGTATGTTCCGCTTAGCTCCGAATCAGTCAGCGCATAATCATTCGTTGTAAGACTATAATCTTGATCTCCTGGTTGAATCGCTACTGCTTGGCGTGCAATTTCTGCTCCGGAAGCGTCACGACCAACTAATTCTAATTTATCGTTAGCACTTAAAACCCATGGTTCCACATAGATCTTTACAACTCCGCCGCTTTTCACAGCTACTTCATTACGTTCCTTTCCATTTACGAATAACGCAACTTTTTCAATACTCTCACCATGCGTTCCTGTAAAATAAACGTCGCCAAAAGTATAGGAGTCAACCGTTAACTGATTAGCGAATTTTACTGTTTCACGTGTTTGCTCATGAAATCCTTTGTCAACTCCGATGACTTCTACTTTATCATTAAAACTTATAATGGAAAGATTGGCATTTGCAAATGTAAATGACCCATTATCTGTCAAAGCTTGCGCAATCACCTTGCCGTTTACTGCAAGACGAACGCGTGCCACATCTTGCCCGTATGTTCCTGTAAGTTCTTTAGCACCTAGTGCATAAGGATTGATATTCAGCGTATAATCCACTTTACCAGGATCTATAGTAACCGTTTGACGTGTAACTTCTTTACCGGATGCATCGCGACCAACAATTTCTACTTTGTCATTGGCACTTAAAACCCACGGATCTACATAGATTTTATAACTTCCGCCATCTTTCACAGCTACTTCATTCTTTTCTTTTCCGTTTACAAGTACAGCTACTTTTTCAATACTTTTCCCATGCATTCCCGTAACATGCAAGTCTCCAAAAGTGAAAGGATCAATCGTCATTTTATTAGCAAAATCAATCGTGATACGCGCTTGCTCATAGAATCCTTTATCAATACCGATGACTTCTACTTTATCATTTTGACTAACGATATAGGAGCCAGCATTGGCGAATGTGAAAGCGCCGTTTGCTACTGTAGCTTGTGCGACCACTTTACCATTAACAGCCAAGCGGACACGTGCCAAGTCTTCCCCGTATGTCCCTGTTAATTCCTGTGTTCCAAAGTTATAAGCTTCTGCTGTAAGTGTATAATCCATATCTCCTGCTTGGACTTTTACAACTTCACGTGCCACTTCTGTCCCTGTTGCATCGCGACCAACAATTTCTACTTTATCACTCGGACTTAAAATCCATGGATCACTATATAAGATGTAATTTCCTCCATCTTTAACTTTCACTTCATTTTTTTCTTTTCCATTAACAAACAATGCCACTTTTTCAATACTTGAACCGTGTTTTCCGATCAAGTGAGTATCTCCAAACGTGAATGGGTCAATCGATAATTTATTAGAAAACTCTACAGTTGTACGCGCTTGTTCAAAATATCCCTTATCCGCTCCGATAATCTCTACTTTATCATTAACACTCGAAATAAATGCTCCTGCATTAGCAAATGTAAAGATACCATTTTCTACGACTGCTTGAGCAACTACCTTATCATTGACTGAAAGACGAACACGTGCTAAATCTTTCCCATATGTTCCTGTTAGCGCCGTATCGCCAAAGGCATATGAGTCCGCAACCAGTGCATAATCCATATCTCCTGCTTGAATTGGCACTTCAATGCGAATGATTTCTGTACCAGATGCGTCACGACCAACAACTTCTGCTTTGTCATTTGGACTCAAAATCCACGGATCTACGTACAGAATATAATTTCCGCCTACTTTGACTTTTACTTCATTTTTTTCTTTTCCATTAACAAATAAAGCAACTTTCTCAACATTTACACCATGTTTCCCTACAAAATGAGTATCTCCATAAGTAAACGGATCTGCTGTTAATTTATTGGCAAACTCTACAGTGATACGTGCTTGTTCAAAAAAGCCTTTATCCACACCAATAAGCTCAACTTGATCATTTACGCTCGAAACAAATGAAGATATATTTGCTAAAGTGAAAACCCCATCTTCAACTGCAGCTTGTCCTACGACCTTTCCGTTCACTGCTAAACGAACACGATCTAAGTCTGATCCATATGTACCTGTTAATGTTTGATCTCCGTATGAGAATGTATCTGCTTGCAGAGCATAATCCATATTCTCTGCACGAATTGCAGCTGCTTTCCGAGCTACCTCAAGACCGTTTTCATCGCGACCTGCGATTTCAATTTTATCACTTGGACTTAAAATCCAAGGTTTGGCATAAATTTCAAAAAGGCCGCCATCTTTTACAGCTACGGCATTTCGTTCCTTTCCATTTACAAAAAGCACAACGGTCTTGATATTTGCACCGTTAGTTCCTTTAAAGTGCACATCTCCAAAATTGTAAGCATTTACAGACAATGAACTGTCGAGTGGTATAGCAGCAACCTTCTGCAGTTCATTCGGTTGATATGGAACAGATGCTTTTGCAGTAGTTGCGGGTAATAAAGAACCGCAAATTAAAGCGCTTACTAAAACGAATCCCAAAACTTTATTTTTCTTCTTATTCATTTTGTCGCCCCTTTTCTTTTAATATTACTCTCTTTTCTAGTATACAATTTTTTTCATTTGTTTTTGTGACAGAATTTCGAACAATTTAAAAAGAAAGACGCATTTTTATATCCTTTGGACTAACTTTTGGATAATGCTTCCATTTATCTCCTGCATAGGCTGAACTACCATTGAACTATTTCTTTACACTTTACCTTCGTTACTTTTTTATTTCCATTTCTTTACATCACGTGAAACCCCTTCTTGTCCAAAGGATTTTACCATTAGATACTAAATTTGGCAGTTTCTTTTGTTTCTCGTATACTCAGAAAGTGAATATTTGATCATAGAAATGTATGATCATACATTAAAAATTCAAAAAGAAAGAAGGAATCAAAATGAAGGTCATTAAAAAACGTATTGCAAAACACTTTTTTTTCTCTCATCCTTGCTTTACAGACTTTATTTTTCGGTATTTTTTTTACTAGCTCACCATGATTTTATGGCCACTAAAACTGCCTATGAACCGTTGACAGATTTAATGGGGGATCACTTGGCAGCTTGGCTTTTGACATGCGCCGGCTTACTCAATTTGTTCTGCTTGCTGGGCGGAAAAACTCGCTTTAGACGCTGGGTTTTAATCGCAACCGCTTTTATTTGGGCGCTCTTTTTTGCCGCTTTTTTCAGTCAGGAGCTTGGCGGCTATCCAAACATTGGCTGGATTTTCATTCTCGGCCTTAACGCCGCCATTCTTCATGAAGCCGCAACAGAGGATTTTTCATGAACACACTCCTATCCTTTATCCCCCCAACCGTTGTCGTCGCCTGCATCACCGCTATTGGAACCTACTTTGCTTCCACAAAAAACAGCCAAACCACGATGGAAACTCTTTACACCACTGAAATTCAAAAAATTATTGCCGAATATAATTTTCAAATTGGTGAATTACGTCAGGAAATTCATTTTTTGAGGCGGGAAAATCAAGAACTCCATACGTTAATTGCAAAGTTGCAATCTTCTCGAAAAAATCGAACTTGAAAATGAAATTTCCTATTTTTACCATTCTAGCTACTTCAAATACAATTTAAATTAACTAAAGATAATAAAAAAGATACTATCCTCAGTAACCGTCACTCATACGGTTCCACACCTTTTCTTCGTGTTTCCACGAGCCATTCAATGCTGGAGATTTTCAGCCATACTATTTCTATTCAACTTATTTCTAGAACTATTTTTTGTGAAAATGATCACCTGCAAAATATGCAAGCGATCTTCATTTAAAGGAGGAAATTTATTATGATAACTAAAAAAAATTTACGGATGCTTCAGCGCCAACTTTTGCATCAATTGGAGCTTACGACCACATCGGCCAAGAAAAAAGCTTTGCTTGCCAAACTTGAATATTATGAGGCGGTCGGTGATCGGCGCAAGGGGCGCAAATTATCAGCCGATCAAAAATTACACTTATTTACAAAAGAAGAATACTTGAAACGCCGCCAAAACGAAAAAGACGCCGCAATCTATCAAAGTATCGGCGTCTCAAGACGATTATTCTATTTATGGAAAAAACGACAAGGACTTGTAAAAGAGCGCTCCGATAGTAATATCAAAGTGGAACGCCGCCAAACGTTTAGCCCTAACCGCGAAAATTTCTAAAGGTTTTAAAGCAGGATTCATCATTCTTTCGTAGAAAACGTATATTCCGTCACATAACCCCTCGGCTGATTCGCCTGTAAAATTGGTGTTTTAAACCGCGATTCATTCAGCGAATTCGGATAGAATTGTGTTTCCAAACAAAAACCTGCATGCTTTTGATAATGGGAGTTGCCCTTGCCGCCTGGATGGTCTACAAAGTTTCCTGTGTAAAATTGTACGCCAGCTGAATTTGTGGCCACCTCCATTACGATGCCGCTTTCGTCTCCGCTAGCCATCGCAAATTTCTGCAAGCCGACCTCGGTTCCAGCCAGCACATAATTATGATCGTATCCATTTGTAAACTTCAATTGGTCATTGTCCGCATCCAAGTCTCGCCCAATGGTTTTTGCTTCGCGGAAATCAAATGGCGTTCCCGCAACCCTTACAATTTCCCCAGTTGGTATCTTATCCGCATCTTGAACCGGTGTATAGAATTCACTCGCAAGTATCAATTCGTGATTTAAAATATTCCCGCTTCCAGCCCCATTTAGATTGAAATAACTATGGCTCGTCGGGTTAAAAACTGTGAGTTGATTAGCGATTCCGCGGTAAGAAATCGAAAGTGTTTGATTGTCTTTCAGTTCGTAAGTCAGCTCAAAAATCAGCTTCCCTGGAAAACCTTGATCGCCTGCTTCGCTCACCAGCTCAAAACTGATTTTACGCGCGGACTCATCAATTTGTTTGACAGTCCAAGGTCTCAGGTGATAACCGTCCGAACCGCTATGAAGGTTATTTTTCCCCTCATTCGCTTCTAAAAAATAGGTCGTATCACCAAGTTCAAAAGCTGCACCCTTCGTTCGGTTTGCATTCCGCCCAATAATTGCACCGAAAAAGGCATCGTTTTCCGTTTCGTAATGCGCAAGATCATCATAGCCCAGCACCACATCGCGTAGCTTGCCTTCCCGGTCCGGAACCTCGAGCCGCACAAGCGCCGCACCAAAATCCGTTACGGTCATTCGCATGCCAGACGTTGTTTCAAACGTGAATAAATTTACTTCCTGCCCATTTGCTAACAAGCCAAAAGATTGTTTCTTCATCTGTGTTCCTCCTTTACATGCAAAATCCCCCGTCTTTTTTGATAAGGCGGGGGAAAGTTTGATGAAATCGATGCTACTACTTGATGACGACTGTTTCTAGGCCAACTAATTTCGCCCACGTTAAAATTTGATCCGTCGTCAAGTTGAGCGAAACCACTGTATGGTGCCCGCCGCCTGCCTCAATCCAAGCATGAACCCCTTCATGGAAATTCGGTTTTACTTCCCATAAAACACGTGCCACTGGGAGGTTTGGTGCTTCTTCGGTCGGTTCAAATGCCGCGACTTCATTCACGATCAGTTTGTAGTGCGTGCCGAAATCTGCCATCGAAACCACAACGCCGTCTCCTGCTTTTCCGTCAAACACTAGACGAGCTGGGTCTTCACGATCGCCCATCGAAAGTGGCGAAACCACAATTTTTGGTTTGTTTACAGCAAGCGTTGGATCAACTTCCATCATATGCGATTGCAGAATGGCTTCTTTGCCTGCAGCCAGTTCATACGTATAATCTTCCATGAAACCAGTATTTTGATTATGCGACATGACTTTCATCAACCGATCAAGTGCTGCCGTTTTCCAGTCGCCTTCACCAGCAAATCCGTATCCATCTGCCATCAAACGTTGCACAGCAAGACCTGGTAGCTGCTGCATGCCATACAAATCTTCAAAGTTTGTCGTAAACGCATTGTAACCTTCTTTTTCAAGGAAACGGCGGATTCCGATTTCTTGGCGTGCCTGCACTTTCACATGCGCTTCCCAAGTTGCTTTGTCATAATCCCCATAATCAAAATCATAAAGTGAGCGGTATTCCTCAAACAGCGCATCCACTTCTGTATCCGAAACAGCATCTACAACTTGAACTAAATCACCAATCCCAAAGTAATCGACCACCCAGCCGTAATCAATTTGTGCTTCAATCTTATCGCCGTCTGTTACGCCTACATTTCGCATGTTGTCACCAAAACGTGCCACTTTGATCGCAAAGCTTTCATTATAAGCTACCGCAACGTCCATCCAGTCTGCCACTTGCTGTTGAACCGCAGGATCTTGCCAGTAACCCACTACAATTTTATTGCGTTTATCAAGTCGTGCATTGATAAAACCATATTCGCGGTCACCATGTGCAGATTGATTCAAATTCATAAAGTCCATATCAATTGTTTTCCATGGAATACTTTCATTAAATTGTGTTGCCAAATGAAGCAGCGGCTTTTGCAAAAGTTTCGTGCCGCGAATCCACATTTTCGCTGGTGAAAAAGTGTGCATCCAAGTAATTACGCCTGCCACTTCATCGCGATAATTGACTTCTTTCATGATTTTTGTGATGATTTCCGAGCTGACTGCAAGTTCTTTCAATACAACCGGATAAGGCATTTTACCGCTTTCGTTTAAGCCTGCCACCATTTTTTCCGCGTCTTCCTTTACACTGCGTAAAGCTTCATCTCCATACAAATGTTGCGACCCAACTACAAACCAAAATTCTTTTTTATCCATGTTCATCATTTTTTCCAGCTCCTTTTTATTTTCCTTGTCCATAATAGGCATTTTCGCCGTGTTTCCGTAGATAATGTTTGTCTAAAATTCGTTGCGGCAGTTCTTCTGCATAGCTATTCAACTGACGGGTGAGAAGATTCATTTGGCACACTTCCTCAAGCACAACCGCATTCATAACAGCTGTTTTTGCATCTTTCCCCCATGTAAAAGGTCCGTGCCCGTGGAGGAGAACACCAGGAATATCGCTTGGTCGAATTTGACGTTCCTTAAACGTCTCGACAATCACGTTTCCAGTTTCGCGCTCATATCCCGCATCAATTTCCGCTTGAGTGAGAAAACGAGCACAAGGAACCGCACCATAAAAAGTATCTGCATGCGTTGTCCCCATTGCAGGCACATCCAGACCTGCTTGCGCCCAAATCGTTGCCCACGTTGAATGCGTATGTACGATGCCACCAATTTCTGGAAAGGCACGGTAAAGTACAGCATGTGTAGGCGTATCCGAAGATGGATTCAGCTCTCCTTCCACCACATTGTTATCGAGATCAACCACCACCATATCCGATGGCTGCATCTCATCATAACTAACACCACTCGGCTTGATAACAAAATAGCCGCTATCAGGGTCCATCGCACTGACATTGCCCCACGTATACTTAATGAGTCCACGCTCAGGCAGTTCCAAATTTGCAAGGAAAACCTCTTCCTTTAGTTTTTCAAGCATGGTTGCACTTCCTTCTACATCAAATTTTGCGTCGCTGTTTTTTCGATCGCAATTCCAGCCCGGTAACGCTCGATGAACGTTCGGTAGCCAGCCATATCTTCTTCTGTCGGTTTTAAAGTTACACCCTGATCAGATCCGAAGACTTGCTCCTGCAAGAATTTTTCAAGTGTTTCTTCCTTTGCATGTTCCATGTAAGAAGCGAGGAGGGCTATGCCCCACGCGCCGCCTTCGCTGGCTGTTTCCATCACCGTGATCGGGGCTTCCATTGCGGCGGCTAGGATACGCTGACCAACTTCAGGTGTTTTAAAGATGCCGCCGTGACCAACAAGCCGGTCAATCTGAATCTCTTCCTGCTTCAAAATATCAAGCCCGATTCGCATCGCACCAAAAGCACTCGCAAGGTGGACACGCATAAAATTCGCCAAGTTAAAATTGCTCTCAGGTGTCCGGACAAAAAGCGGTCGTCCCTCATCCACACCCATGATATTTTCGCCTGAATAATACCCGTAGGATAAGAGCCCGCCACAATCAGCGTCGCCTGAAAGAGCTTCCTTGAATAAAACTGAAAACAGCTTTTCGGTACTGATATCAAGCCCTAAAACCTCAGTGAACTCGCCAAAAATTTTCATCCACGCGTTAATATCCGAGGAACAATTATTCGTGTGAACCATTCCAACTAAGTCGCCTGATGGTGTGGTCACCATATCAATCTCAGGATGGACAGCATCCAGCTCCTTCTCAAGCACAATCATCGCAAATGCTGACGTTCCAACTGAAACATTACCTGTACGTCTTGCCACGCTGTTCGTCGCGACCATCCCCGTTCCAGCATCGCCTTCTGGCGGACAAATTGGTATCCCCGCTTTAAGATGTCCGGTCGGATCAATCAAATAGGCACCTTCTTGTGTCAAAGTTCCAGCTTGTTCGCCCGCCAAGCGAATTTCTGGTAAGATTTCATTCAATTCTAGCGAAACATCGTGACTTTTTATTAAATCAGAAAAGATGTTCATCATCTTTTGATTGTAGCTTTTTGTCTCCAGATCAATCGGAAACATTCCAGAAGCATCTCCAATTCCAATGACTTTTTCACCTGTCAGCTGCCAGTGAACATAACCGGCTAGCGTAGTGAAAAAGGCAACATCTTTAACATGTTCCTCTTGATTTAAGATGGCTTGATAAAGATGTGCGATACTCCAGCGCTGCGGAATATTGTATTGAAACGCCTCAGTCAGCTGCTGTTCTGCTTCCCTTGTGATGGCATTGCGCCACGTTCGAAACGGTACAAGCAGTTCATTATTTCGGTCAAAAGCTAAATAACCGTGCATCATCGCACTGAAACCAATCGATCCGACCGATTCAAGCGTCTCTCCGTATTCTTCAAAAACTTCCGCTGCCAGTTTTCGGTAACTCATCCGCAAACCTTTCCAAACCTCTTCTAATGAATACGTCCAAATACCATCTTGCAGCTGATTTTCCCAATCATAGCTGCCCGAAGCAATTTGGCGAAATTTGGAATCAATCAAAACTGCCTTGATTCGCGTTGAACCGAATTCAATCCCTAAAGATGTCCGTCCATCTATGACATCTAACATTTCTTGAGCTTTCATTTCTTCCGTCTTAATGGAAAAAACCTCCCTCGTTGTTAAATTTTGGATCAAATCATCGCGTTTATAGCGCTTACATTCTTAATTTAACTTTTATGTACGTACATGTCAACTAAAAATTTTTACTTTTTTTCAAAAAAGGGCTTGTTATGTACGTACAAATATTGTAAAATAAAAGCGCTTACAGAAATAATGATCAAATTATGGCTTACACATTTTTTTGATAAGGAGTTGTCATCAACATGAAAAATGAAAAGAAAATCTCGGCATCATTCATTTATTTCTTCGGGGCTTTTGGGGGGAATTTTGTTTGGGTATGATATCGGAGTTATGACGGGAGCGTTGCCTTTCCTTCAAAGCGATTGGGGAATCGCAGGAAACGCCGGCTTAATCGGTTGGATTACATCTTCCGTAATGCTAGGTGCAATAATCGGGGGAGCACTTGCCGGACAATTATCCGATAAACTTGGTCGGCGAAAAATGATTTTAATCTCGGCTGTTATTTTTGTTATCGGTTCGATTCTTTGCGGAATTTCACCGCATAACGGCTCATTCTTCCTGATTGCTGCTCGTGTTATACTTGGTCTTGCAGTCGGAGCGGCATCTGCACTTGTTCCATCTTATATGTCCGAAATGGCTCCGGCGAAACTTCGCGGCCGTTTATCAGGTATCAATCAATTAATGATTGTATCAGGTATGCTTTTATCGTATATCGTTGACTTCCTTTTGAAAGGGCTTCCAGAAACATGGGCTTGGCGCTTAATGCTTGGTCTTGCTGCGGTACCGGCTTTAATTCTCTTCTTCGGTGTCCTAGCATTGCCTGAATCACCGCGCTTCCTTGTAAAAATGAATAAAATGGATGAGGCACGCCGCGTTCTAAGCTTTATCCGTAAACCAGATGAAGTCGATAAAGAATTACAACAAATTGTTGATACTGCAAAACAGGAACAGCAAGCTATGCAAACTACTTCATGGGGCACACTTTTAACAGGACGTTACAGAATGCTCGTTGTTGCCGGAATTGGTGTTGCGGCGTTCCAGCAATTCCAAGGCGCCAATGCGATCTTCTATTACATACCGTTGATCGTCGAAAAAGCAACGGGGCACGCAGCGAGCGAAGCTTTAATGTGGCCAATCATTCAAGGTGTTATCCTTGTTCTTGGCGCTCTCTTCTTTATGCTGATTGCCGATAAATTCAACAGACGAACACTCTTAAAAGTAGGCGGAACGGTAATGGGGCTTTCCTTCGTGCTTCCTGCCATCTTAAACAGCGTGATGAAATCCGACATGAACCCAATGGTCATGATTGCTTTCCTTTGCGTTTATGTAGCCTTCTATTCTTGTACATGGGCACCGCTCACATGGGTTATCGTTGGAGAAATCTTCCCGCTTGCCATTCGTGGACGTGCATCTGGGCTTGCTTCTTCCTTCAACTGGATCGGCTCGTTCCTAGTTGGTTTGATGTTCCCGCTCATGACAGCTTCCATGCCGCAAGAAGTTGTATTCGCAATCTTCGGTATCATTTGTTTCCTAGGCGTTCTCTTCATTCAGTTCTTTGTGCCGGAAACACGCGGTCGGACGCTCGAAGAAATCGAGCTACAAGCTGCTCATAAACGGTTAAAAGCAAACAAAGCAGAAGAAATTTAAGGGTAAACGACACACCAAAAATCCGGCAAGAACCGTTCCAAATGGTTCTTGCCGGATTTTATTTTCTATAGCTTCTAAAAGAAAATCATGCAGATCAACTGATCATAATTGATACTGATACGCCTTTCATAGTATACTATTTGTATAAAAACACCAGAAAAACTAGCGCTACACCATCGTACCCTTTGATTTTAGGAGTTGAAAGATATGCCATCCTATACACTTCTTGATACGATCTATACCGCTATTATGTTTTTATTAGTATTTCTTTTGATTGCAGGGATAGCCTTCTTGTTTAAAAAAAGAAAGCGTAATAATTAAAAAACCAGCAAGCGCCATTCCGAATGGTACTTGCTGGTTTTTATTTACTATCCAAGTTCAGGAACCGCGAAATAAAAAGTAAGATACCCAAGTACGCAACCTAAAAGCACCAGTATCTGAAGAACAAGCACAATCCAAGCTGCTACCCTCATCCACCTCATTCGTACATTTCCCTTTAATTGCCTGATCAAAATAATAGAAAACACCATGCCGATCACAGGAAGAATGAACGCGAGTATTAATGAAATAAGACCTTCCGTTCTAGTTATACCACCAGCTGTATTTTTCATAAGTTGTCTCTCCTTTGTTGTTATCAATTTCGGTAAGTCCTGCTTCACAAATGAAGCAATTTTGCCCCTTCTTTTAATCACACACCCGTTTTCCATTAAACCTTTCGCACTGAATCCCGTTCCACAAGCTTCGGCTGATACAAAATATCCGCTTGAGTTTCACCTTGCTCGATCGTATTCACTATCCAAGCCGCCGCATCCATCCCCATCTGCTCTTTTGGATGACTGAGCGTCGTAAGCTTGATGCTCCCCACTCGGCTAAGTGACGAATCATCATTCCCGACAATCGAGAAATCTTCTGGGACTTTATAGCCCGCTTCAACAAGTGCCATCGCAAGCAAATTCGCGATTTGATCGTTGTAGCATACAACCCCTGTGATGCTGTCTCCCGCGCTAATGAGCCGCTTCATTGCCTCCCCAATCACCTTTTCGCGTGTTTCTGTCGTAAATGTGATGACATCTTCCGGCGAAAATTGAATCCCATATTCCTCGCAGGCTTTAATAAAACCTTTCATCCGATATTTCCCTTGTAGATCATCAATTTTCGAGATAAAAAGCAGCTTTTCATGGTGATTCTTGATCAAACATTCCGTCGCAAGATAACCCACTTTGACATCATCCACACAAATGGACGGCGCATTCAGTTCCTCATAAACCGCATTAATCATCACGATCGGAATCCCTTGCTCGCGCAAATTGACGTAAAGCGCCAAATTTGGATTGTAAACACTACTTTTTGTCGGTTCTACGATAAGTCCATCCACCCCGTAATCTATCATCTTCTCGAGACAAGCTTTCTCCGCTTGATGATCGTTGTTTGTACTTGCAAGCATGAGCGAATAATTTTCATGCCGTAATGTGTTTTCAATTCCGCGAATAATGGAAGGAAAGATATAATTTGATAAATACGTCGTAATAACCCCGATTGTTTTATGTTCACTGCTTACAGCTACATTTACAGTTCGTTTATAGCTATCATCCACATAAGTCCCCGAACCTTTTTCCTTGCGCAAATAGCCGTCATTTACAAGTACAGCAATCGCTTGGCGCACCGTGTGGCGACTTACTTCATAATCTTTTTGTAGCTTGAGTTCAGGTGGAATAGCCGTACCAAGCGAATAATCACCCGAAAGAATTTTTTTACGGATTTCATCAGCAATCAATTGATATTTGGATTGATTCATCGATTTATTCCTTCCTTTTTCACAAAAATTGACCGTACAAATTTTTAGCACTATTATCATACCATTTTTTTAAAGTCTCAACAATGAATTTTCGGGAGAAAGAAGAAGCAAATTTTGACTCTTCCCACTAAACGCTCCTAGCCAACTCATTTGCAAAAAGTATACGAAATTTGGCAGAAAAACTATTTCATTATAAACTAATATAACAAACGTTTGTTCTCTCTGCGGCCGCAGATTTAAATACAAATTAGAAAGAAGGGAATCCCATGAAAGCAATTTGGGTTCGTATCCGCACGCAGACTTTCTCGCTGATTCTCGCTTCGCAAACTTTATTATTTGGCGTATTTCTTCTGGCACATCAAGATTTTATGGCAACAAAAACGGTTTATCAGCCACTTACAGATTTGATGGATGACCAAGTCATTGCATCCATCATGGCTGGTATTGGTTTTTTAAATATCCTTTGCTTGTTAACTGGGAAAAATCGAGTAAGACGCTGGGTCGTAATCGCAATGGCATTTATGTGGGCACTGTTTTTCGCTGCCTTTTTCAGTCAAGAACTCGGAGGGCATCCGAATAGCGGCTGGATTTTCATTCTCGGATTAAATACCGCCATTCTTTATGAAGCGGCAACGGAAGATTTCCGATGATGAACTTACTTTACTCGATTCCAGCCACTGTTGTCGTGGCCTGCATCACGGCCATAGGAACCTATTTTGCATCAAAAAGAACAAGCAAGACAACGATGGAAACTCTTTATACAACCGAGATCCAGAAGATCATCGAGGAATATAATCGCCAGCTTGGTGAACTGCGTGACGAAATTCGAAAATTAAAACAAGAAAATCAGGATTTAAATGTATTGATTCAAAAACTGCAACAAGAAAGGAGAAAAGCACAATGAAAGAAAACGCCATCGAAGGAGCTGTCATTGCCCGCACGCTGATTTTGGCGTTGGCTCTTTTAAATCAATTGCTCACGGCTTTAAACAAAAGTCCGTTTGAACTTGTAATCGCCGAGCATGAACTTGCCGAAATTTGTTCACTTGTACTGACGGTGGGCGCTAGTGCCTGGGCTTGGTGGAAAAACAACAGCTTCACAAAAGTCGCACGAAAAGCAGACGAAACTCTGCGGCAAGAACGGGGAAAGGGGGAATTTTCATGACATGTCACTACAGTAGCCGTAACTGGGCAAATATTGCCAAGCTTGCGGACAACACGAAAGCAGCCGCGACGAAATTGCTAAAATGGGCGGAACAGGAAAAAATTGATGTACTAATTTATGAAACACTCAGATCGAAAGCACAGCAGGAAGAAAACGTCCGAAAGGGTGCATCTCAAACAATGAAGTCGTATCATTTAGTGGGGCAGGCGCTCGATTTCGTGCCGGCAAAAGGGACAGCTGTAAACTGGAACGGTTATGATGAGCCGAGTATGAAGCGCTTTGTCGCGCAAGCTAAGCTACTTGGATTCCAGTGGGGCGGAGATTGGAAGTCTTTCATCGATAAACCGCATCTCGAATACCCGCATCGTGGTTACGGGAGCGATACGTTTTCTGGAACGGTGGCGCATTCGACTGCGACAGTTGCATCGGTCAAAAATTCAGCCCCCGCCGGTAACTCGCTTAGCGTAGTCGATTATATGAAATCAATCGGACTTGATAACAGCATGACCAATCGAAAAAAAATGGGCGGAGAAAGCAGGGATTTCCAGTTATGTTGGAACTGCTGTGCAAAATCAAGCACTCCTTGCTTATTTAAAAGCGGGACAGAACAAAACGGTAGCTGTAAAAGTGGTCAATCCGAAGTTTGATCGTTATTATGCAGAAACCGGTACGTTCACAGCCCATACAAATGTGGCTGTAAAAGCAGAACCCACTGTAAAGGCAACTCAATATGACCGGATTACCAAAGGAAAAAAAGTAAACTATCATCATGTCGCTTTTTCGAGCGGATATGTCTGGGTCGAATTTAAACATGCAAACGGTAAAAATATGTTTGCGTGCGTTGGAAAAGCAGACGCTGCGAATAAGCGTAACGCTTTAAAGTATGGAGCATTTGAATGATAAGACAGAATAAAAACCTTCATCTAAAAAATGAAGGTTTTTGTTCTGTTTTGTTTGTTTTTCAATATACTGTATTAGCACTTGCACTTACGAAAATAAACTGAGTTCCGAGAGCAGTACTTTTCTAAAAGATACCACAACGGACTGGTTGCTAGACTAAGATTCAATTCTTACTTTTTCATCTGAAGCTTATAAAATTCACGGTTTTATGAAAACCCGTCTTCCGCCCCGTTTTAATCATAAAATAATTCCTTTTTAAAAAAGTGTGTGTGATTGACTCAGTTTACTAGTCTCGCCAAATTGATGCTGTGAATAAAAACGTTACGTTTATTTTGTCATTAGTCTGGTTAGCGAACTACTGCTATTGAAGCAAGTCTTCGTATTTTTTTAGAAGAGCTTCTTGTTTTGCTCCATCCAGCACACAAATAAAAAAAGCAGCCAAAATCCCGAGTAGATTTTGACTATTGTTTTTTTAAGTTTTACTTTTCGCTCATTCCCACTTTTGATCCAGCTTATCGCTATAAAACAAAATAGCATCCGAAAAAGCAGCAATCTCAACATCATTCGTTTTTTTTTACCAGTAATTTGAGAATCTGCTCCATTGCTTCTGCATAGTTTTCCTTATTATAGAAAACCATCGCTTGAAAAACTTCCAATACAGACGAATCTGGAAAAGCATTCCGAGCTTTTCGAAACACACGGTCTGCTTCTTCATAGTCACCTAAACTTCGCAGTGTACTTCCAAGCCCGAGATACGCTTCCATCAAATCTTCGCCTGAAAGCCCTAACTCAATCGCCATTTGATAGTGCGATACAGCTTTCCTTTCTTCGCCAAGATTATCATAGCACCAAGCCATCTGATACTGATTCATTCCGCTCTCTGGATTTTCCGCAAGCACACTTTGCATCATTTCCATGCTTTCTTTCAGCTGACCAAGTTTTCTAAGACGAACAACTTCGTCCACCGTATTCATTTTCAACCCCTCCCTTTTATAAAAAAAGTCATATTTTCCTGTATTCAGCAAAACCTCAGCTAACAAATAAAAGAAGCCTCACAAATTTTGCTAGGCTTCTCGCTTTCGTTACGTATATTCACGATTGTAAGTTTTCTTCGCAATCGATTCAAGTAAAAATAAAACAGGTATCTGAGTAGTGATATTCGTCCGGTCAATCATCTCCGGCGTGACGAAATAAGGAATATTGATATCTGATAGGGCCGCAAGTGTATTCTTGCCTGTATTCGTGATGCTAATAATCTTACTACCATATTCGCGCATATTCTGTGCCTGATCAATCACATGATCCGTTTCGCCTGACACGGATAAAATAATAATCACAGCATTATCAAACTGTTCAGCCGGATTCGGATAGAATGGGTCCTTTATATAAAAAGTGCGTTTCTTTAAATTTGAAAAATAACGTGATCCATATTCCGCTAAAATACCAGATGTTCCAATACCAAAAAAAACAACCAAACTTGCCCCAGCAATCATCTGGACTGCTTCCTCAAGCTGCTTCTCATAATCACGATTTAAAGTGCGTTCAAAAAACTCCTCCAGAACCTCAACAGTATCCGCGGTTTTCCTTTTGCCGGTTGAACGAATTTCTTGCTTAAGCTGCACTTTAAACTCAGAAAACCCATCAAATCCGAGTTTCCTTGTAAAACGAACGATCGAAGCTGGCGAAACATGTGTGCTTTCTGACAATTCGCGAACACGCATATACACAACTTTATCACGATTCTTCATAATGAAACGGTACAAGTGCTGCTCCGTCTCCGTAAAAGTCTTCACTACTTCATAAGAAAACATCTTTCGTCTTACCCCTTTCTTTTATTTCCCGGGAAATAAAAGAAGCAGCTCCATCCAAAAATCATCTGAAAATGCAGCTGCTTCCTCTTTTTTATAAGGATGGAATATTTTTTTGGCGCTTGATGTACCAGCGAAGTGCCAAAATAGCGGCACCGGCAACCGTCATCACGATCGGACTTAAAGCTACATTGATTGCTGGTGGAACGATTATTTGAACACCGGTCATTACAAGCATCCAAACAGCAACTACGAGTACTGCCATTAAAATATAACGTAGTGTACTACCTTTTTTGCCAGCACGCATTTCAGCAGAATACTTGCGCAACACAATCATTGCAAATCCACCGACGATACCTGTTACAAGTAAAACAGCCAATCCAAGTGTTTGCCCTTGGAAGAATGCACTGATCCCAGAAATTAGCATCATTGCACCGAGTACTAGGAGCGCACCGTCAAGAAACAGCCAACCTTTGCCAGTTGTTTCATCAACTGGAGTTCTTTCAGCTTTAACTGTAAGAGAAGTCACATATTCAGTCGGTGTTAAATCAAATAATTTACGTGCAGTTACACCTTGCTTTTGCTGTCCAAGAATTTTTTTCAATCATTTCACGGACGATTTCTGTGCGCTGTGCTTCACCGTAATCTGTTGTTTTTAAGTGTTTTTCAACTTCTTGAACATATTGCAAATTCTTGTTTGTTAGCTGTCCTTTTTGTTCTTCTAAAGAAGGTTTGCTTACTTCTGTTTCTGTAGCCACTTTATTAACTCCTCCTACTTCTATTTATAAAATCCATTATACAGAAAATTTGTCTAAATGGCGACGCTTTATTTAGTCATTTGAAAATAAGCTGAAAATCGCTTAACTATGAAAATACAAACAAAAAATAAGATAAAGGCGGTCAAAATTGCTACGGTGAAATAGGCAGCAAGAGAGATGCCTGGATCAAGGTTTCCATCCACAGAATTTGCCGTAACGGCGCCGACAGAAAGTGAAAATAGCAGGCAAAGCGGCCATTTTACCCATTTAAAAGCAAACAGTTGGCCATTTCGCTCGATTTTTTGCTGTTTAAAAAGCAAAACGGCACCGAACGTGAGGATAATAATCATCACACTGAAAAATAGCGCCGGTCCAAAGGAATTTCCCTGCAGCTCAAACGGACTGAACACTAGCAGATAATCTTCAAATTTAATTAAACTATCCAAATTAGGGTTTTCAGATGGGCGTTGTATAATTAAAAAAAATCTTATCGAGCGCGTTGATGACTACATTCGGAAAAAGCCATGCTCCCGTCCCAATCAAAACACTCGGAATCGGTGAAGCAATGCACAAGCTGACAACAACAGCGAGCAAAAAGATTAAAATAAAGCTTAGATAGGCACTTAGCCCATCAATCATGAGCTGAGATTGATTCCATTTTAGATACTCGCTTGGAATTTTTGAATTGAAATATAGCATTCCAAAACCAAAAGAAGCGCAATAACTGATAGTAATGACCGCAAAGCTCTGCAAAAGTTTCACTGCGATGATCGCTGTCCGCTTGAAGGGCAAGAGAGCCGTAAAGCGATTTTTCCTTGTATAACGTTCAAAGGCGATCAAAAAGAAACCTAACAAGAACACAGCAATTTTGCTCGCGCTGAAAAAGAGATCATTAGTGAATGAAGCTAGATAAAAATTTTGAATCGATACATTATCGTAGTTGTTCATTTGAATCAAATTAGGAATCAAATAAACAACGGTTAAATTCTGATCAATTTCTTTCTCTGAAAGTCTTAGGTCACTATTTTTCTGTTGTTCTTTTATAAATTCAGCAGAATGGTAATAGCGATCAGTGGATTCCCAGCGGCTCACATCGGAAAATAGGCCACCGAAAATTCCTAACATGAAAAAGAGAAAGACAAGCAGAAATGCCCATTTTGAACTTTGCCATTCTTTATACCATAAACCTTTATCAAACAAGATCATTCCTCCTTCACAATTCAAGATAGTCAATTTTTTCTTCTGTTAAATAAAGTTGAAAGACATCTTCAATCGTCATCACGAGCTCTTCATACAAAATCGGTTTTTCCTCCTCAAGCCGCGCTGTGAAAGCATCGACTTCATTTGAAATGAAAATTGTGTAGATGCGTCCGTTGCGGCTCAAAAGCTGGGCTTCCTTTTTCACAAAATCAGGCACGCCCTTCGTCCGAAATGCAACTTGGATTTTTAAGGTTTCCGCCCGAAGTGTATCCAAGTACAAATCGAGTTCAAGGCCGGTTCCTTTGAGTAGCAGCACGCGGTCAGCAATGGTTTCAAGCTCATCCAGTCGGTGCGATGCAATTAAAATACTCGTCCCCTTTTCTCGTGCCTGCTCCTTTAAAAAAGCCAGCAACTCCTTCTTGATCAAAACATCCAGCCCCTCGAGCGGCTCATCAAGCAATAAATATTTTACATTCAATGAAAAAGCTAAAATCATAAAGAACAGTGCTTTTCGACCTTTTGAAAAAGAAATAATCTTCGTTTTTTCATTCATATCAAAACGAGCTAACAAATTTGCAAAGCTCTCTTCGTCAAAATCAAGATAAATGGATTTGTAAAGCTTTACTACTGCTTTCACGTTATAAGTATTGAAATAATTCATACTATCTTCCAAAAAGAAAATTTGCCGCTTTAAGGCGGGGTTTACAGCCAAGTTCACTCCATTAATCAGGATTTCTCCGCTATCTGCCGTATAAATACCAGAAATCGTGCTAAAAAGCGTGGTTTTACCTACTCCGTTTCGACCAATCAGCGCAGTAATCTCGCCTTGTTTCAGTTGAAAGGAAATATTCTGCAATACGATTTGATCATCAATTGCTTTAGTAACTTGCTTTACTTCCATTACATTTATCCTTTCCTTGTGAAATTCTTATAACTATTATACATGAAATCTCTTTTTGTTGTTTCACAAACCAAATATTATACTAACTGGGGAGTTTGCTGTAATATATGAGATGGAAAAATATTTTCATCGGGGTGAAACAATGATTAATTTAGATCAACCATTGCTTACTTTTTTACAAACTGAATCTTCGCTTGCTAAAAAGGTTTTTTCCGGACACTTCGGGTTAGAGAAAGAAAATTTACGTGTAACATCTAGTGGAAAGCTTGCTTTAACTCCCCATCCGGCTATTTTTGGTCCTAAAGAAGATAATTCATACATTAAAACCGACTTTTCCGAAAGTCAAATTGAAATGATAACGCCTGTTTGCGATTCAATTGAAGACGTTTATGATGCCGTTGCAAATTTGCATAACATCGTCACGCTTTCAATTAACGAAGATGAACTTCTCTGGCCAAACAGCAATCCGCCGCTTATTCCTGCTGAACAAGATATTCCAATCGCAGTGTACAGTGATGGAGCGAATAGCGCAAGCCGTCAGTATCGCGAACATTTAGCAAAAGAATACGGCAAAAAAAATCCAGTTATTATCGGGAACACATTATAATTTTTCGTTTTCTGATCAGCTTCTAAAACCGCTCTTCCAAGAATTTCAAATGGAGGGAGAAACTTATCAAGCGTTCAAAAATCGGATGTATTTGAAAACTGCAAAATACTTTATGAAAAATCGTTGGCTGATGGTTTATTTGACAGGGGCTGGGCCTGCTTACATGGACGGCTTTACACAAACTGCAAATGAAGAGAAACTTGCAGACGGTGTTCGTTTAATCAAAGAAGGGATTTCGCTTCGCAACAGCTCATCCGGTTATAAGAATAAAGAAGCTCTCCACATTGATTACAATACGTTTGATGGATATATTCGTTCGATTGGAGATCATATTAAAGACGGACGCATCAACAGCATGCGCGAGTTCTACAATCCTATCCGATTAAAAAACAGCAATACGGATCAAACATTAGAAAGCCTAGCTGAACAGGGTGTCGAATACCTTGAAATTCGTTCGATTGATTTAAATCCGCTTGAAGAAATCGGAATAGCAAAAGACACACTGTATTTCTTGCATTTGTTCCTGCTCACTGGCCTTTTATCTGAGGATAGAGAGCTTTGCACAGATAACCAAGAAATTGCAGACCGCAATGAAGAAATGACTGCATTATTCGGACTTTCACACCCTACTATTGTCGGCTGTTCGGAAGAGCGTATTCCGTTTGTCGAAGCAGGAATGGCTGAGCTTGATAAGATTGAACAAATTTTAGAAAGCTTTGCTCCAACTAATAAAAATTTACGTCTCGTACTGGACTTGCAAAAGGACCGGTTGCTACACGCTGAAAAAACTTTTGCTGCTCAAGTAACTGAAAATATCCGTGCAAAAGGCTATCTGCCCTATCACCTTCGTATCGCACGTGATTCTTTTGAACATGCCGATCTTGAAGCTTACCGCTTAATTGGAGCTGAGGATTTTGAACTTTCCACGCAAATCGTTTGGAAATCTGCTTGGAAAAAAGGGATCAAAGTCGATATCCTTGACCGAATCGAAAACTTTTTACGTCTTTCGAAAAAAGGACACGTTGAACTCGTCAAACAAGCTACAAAAACGGCTAAAGATAATTATGTTTCGGTACTGATGATGGAAAACAAAGTTGTGACTAAAAAAAATTCTTGCTGAAAATGGCGTTCGTGTACCGTTCGGAGAGAATTTCACTGATTTTGATACCGCTCTTGAATGCTACAGTCATTTTGTTGGCAAACAAATTGTAGTGAAGCCTAAATCGACAAACTACGGACTTGGGATCAGTATTTTTAAAGAAGAGTTTTCGCAAGAGGTCTTTAAAGAAGCCTTAAAGATTGCTTTCAGCTATGATCAAGCTGTGATGGTTGAAGAATTTATTCCAGGAGATGAATATCGTTTTCTTATTATCGGTGATCAAATTGAAGCGGTATTAAAGCGTGTGCCTGCTAATGTGATTGGTGATGGCGTCCACTCAGTAAGCGAACTTGTAGACGAGAAAAACGACGACCCGCTACGTGGTACCGATCACTTAAAACCACTTGAAAAAATCTTAAAGGGTCCCGAAGAAACACTGATGCTTGAACTGCATCAGATGAAGTGGGATGACATTCCAGCGAAAGATCAAATTATTTACCTTCGGGAAAACTCAAATATCAGCACTGGCGGGGACAGCATAGATGTAACTGAATCCATGGATGACTACTATAAAGAGCTTGCAATTCGTGCCGCGAAAGTCGCCGATGCCAAATTCTGCGGAGTTGATATCATTGTTCCTCCAAATCCGCTTGATTACGAAAAAGCTGCGATTATTGAACTCAATTTCAATCCAGCCATCCAGATGCACGCCTTCCCCTATCAAGGTGAACGTAAGATGATTGGCGATCGCATTATTGAATACTTGTTTGCTGAATAAAACGAAAGCTTCTGCCAGATTGGCAGAAGCTTTTTTTACGCGCAAAAAGTCGAACTCCTAGGAGTTCGACTCAAAAATGTTTCACGTGAAACACTTATACATTGAAACGGAAATGAACAACATCACCATCTTGCATGACGTATTCTTTACCTTCTAGACGTACTTTACCTGCTTCTTTAGCCGCTTGTTCCGAACCATATTCGACGAGCGCATCATAAGAAACTACTTCCGCACGGATAAAGCCGCGTTCAAAGTCAGTATGAATGATTCCAGCACATTCCGGCGCCTTCATTCCTTTACGGAAAGTCCAAGCTCGAACCTCTTGAACACCTGCCGTAAAGTAAGTAGCCAGTCCAAGAAGCGAATAAGCAGAACGAATCAATTGATCCAAGCCAGATTCCTCAATACCAAGTGCTTCAAGAAAATCCGCCTTATCATCATCTTCCAGCTCCGCAATTTCTTCCTCGGCACGAGCACATACAACGATAACTTCTGAACCTTCACTAGCTGCAAATTCTCTCACTTGCTGCACGTAGTTATTACCATCAGGGTTTGAAACATCTTCCTCACTTACATTCGCCACATAAAGAACCGGTTTTTTAGTAAGTAAAAAGAGATTTTTTACAATCTTTTCTTCTTCGTCGTTAAATTCAACCGCACGAGCCGGCTTGTCATTTAAGAATGCTTCTTTCAATTTTGTCAGCACATTGAACTCCGCAACAGCATCTTTATCTTTCTGCTTAGAAAGCTTTTCGACACGACCGATTCGTTTTTCAACACTCTCAAGATCTGCCAGAATCAGCTCTAGATTAATCGTAGAGATATCATCGAGCGGATCTACTTTCCCTTCGACGTGCGTAATATTCTCATCATCAAAACAGCGTGTCACATGGCAGATTGCATCCACTTGACGAATATGCGATAAAAATTTGTTTCCAAGCCCCTCGCCTTTACTAGCCCCTTTTACAATTCCGGCAATATCCGTGAATTCAAATGTAGTCGGAACTGTTTTTTTCGGCTGAACAAGCTCCGTTAACTTATTTAGACGACCATCCGGAACCTCAACGATCCCAACATTGGGATCAATCGTTGCGAAAGGATAGTTTGCTGCCTCCGCACCGGCTTTCGTTATTGCATTGAAGAGCGTTGATTTCCCAACGTTCGGTAGTCCAACAATACCAGCTGTTAATGCCATTTTTCAAATAACTCCTTTTCGTTTTAATCGAATCAAATCACTAAGAACTATTATAAAGCTTTTTTATGTAAAAAACCACCATCTAAAAAACCTGCCCCCGTAAATGGGGAGCAGGTTTTCAAATTATTTTAAATCAGAGATGTACTTGTCGAGCTCGATACCCGTCTTAGCAGCTACTTGCTCTGCAAATACTGGCTCGACTTGATAGAAATTCCGCAAGTTTCTAATTTTAATTTCTTCACGGACATTTGCCCAATCATCCGCAATATTTTTCACAAGCGCTTTTTGTTCTGCCTCTGAATAGCGTTTCCATACCTCGCGTGCATGACCGAAATTATTAGGCTTTTCAGCAATAAGGCGCCCAGCAATATCTCCGCGAATTTCTTGTTCAGGTTCAATGAACTTGGCATTTTCTTTTGGTTCAGACTCATAACTGTTCGGCTCGTAGTTTATAGAGCTTGTTTGCTGTTTAAACGGCATTGCCCCATCACGTTGATTATTTGCAACTGGTGTTTTAGGCTGATTCACAGGCAACTGTAGGTAATTTGGTCCAATCCGGTGCCGCTGTGTATCTGAATAAGAGAACAAGCGCCCTTGCAACAGCCGATCTTCTGACGGTAACATCCCACGTACAAGCACGCCCGGATTAAAGCCCACCGATTCGGTTTCCGAGAAAATATTTTCCGGATTACCTGTCAAAGTCATTGTCCCCACCAGCTCATATGGAATAACATCTTCAAACCAGTCTTTTGTAGCATCGAGCGGATTGAAATCAAATTTATCAAGATCAGCCGGATCAAGCACTTGAACATACAGATCCCACTCCGGATAGTTTCCATCTGCAATGGCTTCATGCAAGTCGCGCGTCGCATGATTAAATTCCTTTGCTTGAATTTGTGAGGCTTGGTCAGTCGACAAATTGACAATACCTGCTTTTGGCTGCCAGCGAAGCTTCACATAGACCGTCTTTCCTTCCTCATTAATCCATTTAAAAGCATGGACGCTCGAACCCCGCATTTGGCGATATGATGCAGGAATCCCTTCGTCGCTGAACAAATAAGTAATCATTGTCGTCGCTTCCGGTGTTAAACTAAAGTAATCCCAGTAACGATTCGGATCTTGAATATTTGTTGTCGGATCTGGTTTAAGTGAATGAATAACATCTGGAAACTTGATTGCGTCGCGAATAAAGAAGACTGGTAAATTATTCCCAACAAAATCAAAATTCCCTTCTTCTGTGTAGAATTTTACAGAAAAGCCACGCGGATCACGAAGCGTTTCGGGAGAATGCAACCCATGAATAACCGTAGAAAACCTCACAAAAACTTCTGTTTCTTGCCCTTCTTCTTGTAAAAAATGCGCCATAGTATACTTCTTCATACTGTTTTTCACAACAAATTTACCATGTGCTCCAACGCCGCGTGCATGGACAACTCGTTCCGGTACCCGTTCCCGGTCAAAGTGTGCTAATTTTTCAATGAGCTGATAGTCTTCAAGCAGTGTTGGTCCTTTTAAGCCAGCCGTCATTGAATTTTGGTTATCTCCGATAGGTGCACCTTGGTTTGTTGTTAAATTTTTCTTCTCCGTCATCTCTTTTCCCTCCATCTGTATATTTTTTCACTTAATATTAATTATTAAATGATATCTATTATGGTAAAGCAAACCAAGTATAACTTCAAACCATTGGCCTCTTAAATTCGCAAAATAATTCACAAATCCTTCTATGCAAACAAAAGACCTAGCCAGTATCACATTGACTAGGTCTTTCTAATTATTCATTCTCGCTTTTTAAAATTATCCGCTTCATTTTCCGTTCAAACTCACGTCGCGGAATCAAAACACTATGCCCGCATCCCTCGCACTTGATCCGAATATCCATCCCCATTCTAATAATACGAAATCGATTCGTCCCGCATGGATGTGGCTTTTTCATTTCAACAATATCATTCAATTCAAATTTTTTATTTTCCATACTCTTCCTCTTCACAAATCTTATTTAGTCATCAAATTGAATATCTAAAATATCTAAAATCCGATCCAAGTCGTCATCCGAAAGGAATTCAATCTCAATCTTGCCTTTTTTATTATTGCGCTTAATAGAAACAGCAGTTCCAAACTTATCGCGCAATTGATTTTCACTTTCACGGATAAATACCGGTACTTTCTTCGGCTTTTTTGTTTCACGTGAAACATCTTCATTAATATCTGTTACAAGTTTCTCTAGTTGTCGAACGGTTAATCCGTCTTTGATGGTTTTCTTAGCCAGCGGCACAATATTTTTCTTTTGCTTAAGTGCAAGAAGCGCCCGCGCATGGCCAGCTGAGAGGGCACCTTCTCGAATGAAGTCTTGTACTTCTTCGGGAAGAGATAGCAAACGGATGAAGTTAGCCACATAAGGACGACTTTTTCCAACTCGTTCAGCGAGTTTACTTTGTGTAAGCTTTAAATTCTTCATCAGAAAATTATAGGATTCCGCTTCTTCAAGCGGAGATAAATCTTCACGTTGTAAGTTTTCAATCACCGACAGTTCCATCATTTCACGGTCATCCATCTTGCGGACAACTGCAGGAATTTCGCTCAATCCTGCCTTAGCTGAAGCCCGACAGCGCCGCTCTCCAACTACGATTTCATAACCGTCTTTCTTTTCCCGTAAAATAACAGGTTGCAACACTCCGTGTAGCTTAATTGAATCTGTCAGCTCTTGGATGGCTTTTTCATCAAAAGTCTTCCGCGGCTGAAACGGATTTGCAGCAATTTTGTCGAGTGCAATACTTACTACTGTCTCTTCATCTGTATCCACCGTATTGAATAGAGCATTTATTCCTTTTCCAAGACCTTTAGCCATGAGCAATCACTTCCTTAGCTAATTCTAAATAAACTTCGGCTCCTTTTGACTTTGGATCGTATAGCAAAATAGGTTTACCGTGACTTGGCGCCTCACTTAAGCGGATATTCCGCGGGATAATAGTATCAAATACTTTATTTTGAAAGTATTTTTTCACTTCATCAATAACTTGAATTCCCAAATTCGTTCGGGCATCAAGCATTGTAAGCAATACTCCTTCAATTTGCAGCTCTGAATTCAATTGTTTTTGCACAATTCGAATCGTATTAAGCAGCTGACTCAAACCTTCCAGCGCATAATACTCACATTGAACTGGAATCAAAACTGAATCTGAGGCCGTAAGTGCATTTAATGTAAGCAGGCCTAGTGATGGCGGACAATCAATAATGATATAATCATAGTCATCCTTGACTGTATCAATCGCTCTCTTTAAGCGTAGCTCCCGCGAAATCGCCGGTACAAGCTCTACTTCAGCCCCTGCAAGTTGGATCGTTGCAGGAATAACATCTAAATTATCTAACTCTGTTCGTTGACATACATCTTTTAAAGGAACATCATCAACCAGCACATTATATATGCAGTTTTCAATTTCTCCCTTATTAATACCGACGCCACTAGAGGCATTCCCTTGAGGATCAATGTCTACTAGCAAGACCTTTTTTTCCCAAAAAAGCAAGGCTAGAGCTAAGATTAACGGAAGAAGTTGTTTTTCCTACCCCGCCTTTTTGATTTGCAAGTGCAATAATTTTGGTCAATTTTTTCACCAGCCCTTATTAAGTTCCTGATCTCTCAGTTCTATAAATTCTATTCTACCAAAACTTTTCGAATCCGTCTCATAAAAAAGCAAAATTTTTTCTTTTTACTTAAAAAAAAAGTGTTTCACGTGAAACATTTTTAGTAAAACGTTGCTTTAAATTAAAAATCTCCGCTAAATTTAGATTTTTATCTAAACGTAGCAGAGATTTTGTTTGTGGGTCTTTTGGCTTATTTGGCACTGATGTTAATTTTTACTTCTAACACAGAACAGGCCTTTTGATACATTCGGAAAGTTAAATCTGGATCTCCCGCTTCAATGCGTTCTATGATTGTTGGTGATAAATCCGTTTTTAACGCTAAATCAAGCTGGGACCATTTTTTCGTGATTCGCTTTGCCACAATAACACGGGCAAGTACTGCCGAAAAACTTTCTAAGTAATGCGTCATTCCATCATTTTTCCACGCCAACTCTTTCAGCGATTCAAAACTATAGTTATCCTGACCGATGCTTAAATCAGCATTTACACGACTAAGAAAAATTCGTTTTGCTTCCTCACGATAAGCCCCCATTTGATCAGTAAATGGATTTTTATCTTTAAAGTATCCTTTGATAAAGCAATAGTACGTCTCCATTTCGGAAAATGCTGTGAAATAAATTAAACGGCAGTTCTTATCTTTGAAGTGAAGTTTTAATTCATGTAGCGGCTGATCAATTGATGTTTCCACTCGCGTCGACTGTAGCGAGTATGCTTGACTCTTGCCAATCGTCAGGTGAATATCTGGCGCAACTTGTTTCCCCGTACTTAATTTGCGAGTTTCAGCCTGTTCGAGTTCTAGCATTCCTTGTAACAAAAGTGTTGCCATCAGCGGTTGATTTTGTATTAAATCTTGTATAAAGTCATAAGCTTGGAACTGTTCTTCCTCATCTTTCACAAAAATAATTTTAGCCATGACTATCCGCCCCCTCTCCTCATCTTTTTTCCATCTACTTTAATTTTACTTGGTTTAGTAAATTTTTGCATCCTTTATACCCAAATTGTAATAAAAAAACAATCTTCTCAATGAAGATTGCTTTAGTTCGTATTTTTATCCAACTGTTTTGCTTTTTTATACCAGCCGTAGATTTGTTTGATCAGCCAAAAAGCATATGCAAAGGCAATCAAGTACATTAGATAACCGGCACCAGCCGTAAGCACAGCTCTCATATTACTGATCTCAGCAGCAGCACTGCTCGACATCAGCGGATAGATGAAAAAAATCACCATGCGCTGAGGCTGCAAACTTAGAAGTGCGGTTGTAATAGACGAGACAAAAGAAGGCAAAATCATCGCTGAGCAAGCAATACCAACGATATGCCAAAGAATTTTCAGTATCTTCATTCGAGGAAGCTCCTTCTGCTATTTATTTTTAGGAATTTGGATCGTAATTTCATAAAAATCATCGGATTCTGTTTCGCTCATTTTCAAGTCTGTTCCGCTTTTTTGCACAAGCGAAACCGATTCTTTGATCGTATTCAGCGCGATGCGAACATCTTTACTCACTAACTTGATCTTAGATCGTTTTTTAGGTGGTTCTTGTTCTTTTGTTAAAAAATCGCGAATCAAGCTATCCGTTTGTTTCACATTCAAATGGTCTTCCTTTATTTTGTTTAAAAACTTTAACTGCTCCGGCTCTCCGTCAAGCGCTAAGAGCGATCTGGCATGCCGTTCTGAGATATCCTTCGCAAGTACAGCTTCTTGAATTGGTTTCGGCAACTTTAAAAGACGCAACTTATTCGCAATCGCAGACTGGCTTTTGCCAACTTGCTTTGCAAGCGCTTCTTGTGTCACTCCGTTCATCTCAAGCAAGCTCTGGTAAGCTGCAGCTTCTTCAATCGGGGTTAGCTGTTCCCTTTGCAAATTTTCAATTAAAGCAATAGCCGCAGAAGCATCATCGCTAAAGTCTTGGACAATCGCAGGAATCACAGGAAGTTTTAAGTGAGAAGCCGCTCGGTAACGCCTTTCGCCAGCAATGATTTCATAGCCGCCCTCTTCAAGTTTGCGAACCACAATCGGTTGAATAATCCCATGAATTTTAATCGTTTCCGCAAGTTCTTCAATTTTTTCTTGGTTGAAAATTGTTCGAGGCTGAAACTGGTTTGGCACAATTTGATCCAATGCAATTTCCTCAACATGCTGTTTCAGCTGATCTTCCGCTACTTGTTCATCATTATTGTTTTTATCTTTTTTTCCAAAAAGTGAAAAAGCCATGAAGTATCGTCCTTTCCCAGTTTCTTTCACATCATTTAATATCCTTCTCTCATTTTAGCAGAAATAGGAAAGAAAAACATTATTCAATCGGTTGTTTATTCGGAGTTCCCGCTTTACGCGGATATTTATTAGGCGTTTCCTTTGTTTTTTCAATGATATACAGATTGCGCTCGCTATTTTCAATTGGCAGTTGGAATGCATAATGTTCTTTTACTTTTCCACCAAACAGCGTAATAGCTTTCTTCGCCGTATCAAGCTCTTGCTCAGCTTGTTGCGCCTTCATCGCAACAAAGACACCGCCTTTTTTCACAAGCGGCATGCAAAGCTCTGCTAGCACACTCATGCGCGCTACTGCGCGAGCAGTAACAAGCGAATACTTTTCACGATGCGCTTTATTCTGACCGAAAGTTTCAGCCCGGTCATGATAGAAGTGAACTTGCTCAAGTTCTAGTTCGGCTGCAAGGTGGTTTAGGAACGTAATGCGTTTCTGTAATGAGTCAACGATGCTGACCTCAAGGTGCGGGAAACAAATTTTTAAGGGAATACTCGGAAAGCCTGCACCCGCACCTACGTCGCAAATGGTGTCAAATTCGTCAAACGACACGTAGAAGGCCGCGGAGACGGAATCGTAAAAGTGTTTCAAATAAACGCCTTCAAGGTCTGTTATCGCAGTTAAATTCATTTTTTCATTCCATTCCACAAGCAGCTCAAAGTAACGCTTAAATTGCTTCATTTGCTTGTCGTTAAGCTGAATGCCCTCTTCCGCTAGCTTCGCTCGAAATTCTTCTGGCTTCATCTCGTCTTTTCCCTCACTTTACTTTTGCTATTTTCCCTTGCTCGATGTATACAAGCAGAATCGAAATATCCGCAGGGTTTACCCCGCTAATGCGGCTTGCTTGCGCGATCGAAAGCGGCTCGATTTTTTTCAGTTTCTCAACAGCTTCTGTTGCTAGTCCAAAAATCGCATCATAATCAATTCTTTCAGGAATTTTTTTATCTTCCATCCGCTTCATTTTTTCTACTTGCTGATAGGCTTTTTCAATATAACCTTCATATTTAATTTGAATCTCCACTTGTTCCTCAATGTCCCAAGTCAAAGATGTTTCACGTGAAACAATTTGTTTAATTTTATCATATGTCATCTCAGGACGACGTAAGAAATCTGCAGCAAGTACGCCATCTTTTAGCTCAGCTGATCCAAGTTCGCGTAGCATCGCTTGAACCTCTTCTGTCGGTTTAATCCGCGTTGTTTCTAGACGTCGTTTTTCCATTTCGATTGCTTCTTTTTTCGCTAAGAAGCGCGCGTAGCGTTCATCGCTGATCAGCCCGATTTCATGTCCGATTTCCGTTAAGCGCAAATCTGCATTGTCATGACGCAACAGCAAACGATATTCAGCACGCGAAGTAAGCAAGCGATAAGGTTCCTCAGTACCCTTTGTCACAAGATCATCAATTAAAACACCGATATAAGCTTGATCGCGCCCAAGTACGATTGGTTCTTTCCCTTGAACCTTGCGACAAGCATTAATTCCCGCCATAAGCCCTTGACCTGCAGCCTCTTCGTATCCGCTCGTTCCATTGATCTGCCCTGCTGTGTAAAGACCTGGAATTCGTTTTGTTTCAAGCGACGGCCACAGCTGATCTGGCATCACAGCATCATATTCGATTGCATAGCCAACCCGCATCATTTCTACATTTTCAAGCCCTGGAATCGTCCGGAGCATTTTTTCCTGCACATCTTCCGGCAAACTCGTCGAAAGTCCTTGCACGTATACCTCTTCCGTATTGCGTCCTTCTGGCTCAAGGAAAATTTGGTGACGTGGTTTATCGCTGAAGCGGACAATTTTATCCTCTATCGACGGACAATAACGCGCTCCCGTGCCTTTTTTCGTCGCCGTGAACATTGGTGACCGACTCAAATTCGCATTAATAATGTCATGTGTCGCCTCGTTCGTATACGTCAGCCAGCATGGCAGTTGCTCAAGTAGCATCTCTGTTGTTTCATAACTGAATGCACGCGGATTTTCATCGCCCGGTTGAATTTCAGATTTCGAATAGTCAATCGAACTTGATTTTACACGCGGCGGTGTTCCAGTTTTAAAGCGGCGCAGTTCGAATCCAAGTTCTTCCAAGTGCTCAGAGAGCTTTACAGAAGGCTGTTGGTTATTTGGTCCACTTGAGTAGCGTAAATCGCCGACAATGATTTCACCACGCGAAAACGTGCCAGTTGTAAGCACCACTGTCTCTGCCGTGTATGCCGCACCACTGTTCGTAATGACCCCGCGGCAGACGCCGTCCTCGATGATAAGTCGGTCGACCAAGCCTTGTTTGAGTGTAATGTTTTCTTCTTTTTCAATGGTATGCTTCATTTCATGTTGATAATCCCATTTATCCGATTGCGCGCGCAGCGCGCGCACAGCAGGACCTTTGCCGGTATTGAGCATCCGCATTTGCACATACGTTTTGTCGGTATTGCGTCCCATTTCGCCGCCGAGAGCATCAATCTCGCGCACGACTACCCCTTTTGCTGGACCTCCAACAGAAGGATTACAAGGCATAAATGCCACCATATCTAAATTAATCGTAAGCATGAGTGTCTTTGCGCCCATCCGGCCGCTTGCAAGGCCTGCTTCAACGCCAGCGTGACCTGCACCGACGACAATCACATCATAGTGACCCGCTTCATACATTTGCATGATATCGTTCCATCTCCTTTATTTTCCAAGACAAAATTGATTAAACAGCTGATCGAGCAATTCATCTTGCACCGAATCGCCAGTAATTTCTCCAAGTAAATCCCACGCTCGCGTCATGTCAATCTGCACAATATCAACCGGCATTCCGGCTTCAACTCCTTCAATTACCGCATCAAGTGCATCGCTTGCTTGGTGAAGAAGCGCGATATGGCGCACATTCGATACATACGTCGCATCGCCCGCGTCAATTTCCCCTGTGAAAAAGAGCCGCCGAATCGCTTCCTCGAGTTCCGTTATTCCTCCGTCAGTGAGCATCGAAGTTTCCACTACCGGATTTTGTCCCGCGAGTTCCGCCACTTCCGCAACATCAAGCTTGCGCTCCAAATCCGTTTTATTCAGCACAACGACAAAACGCTGACCACGCGCCGCTTCAAACAACGCCCGATCTTCATCCGATAACACTTCATTTTGGTTTAATACAAGCAGAATAAAATCCGCTTCAGAAAGCGCCTTACGCGACCGTTCAACGCCGATTTTCTCGACAATATCTTCCGTTTCGCGAATCCCTGCCGTATCAATCAAACGAAGCGGTACACCGCGTACATTGACATATTCTTCAATAATATCCCGTGTCGTTCCAGCAATATCCGTCACAATGGCCTTTTCCTCTTGAATCAGCTGGTTTAAGAGCGAAGATTTTCCAACATTCGGCCGCCCGATAATTGCCGTAGCAAGCCCTTCTCGCAAAATTTTTCCTTGCTGAGCCGTTTCAAGCAGCTGAGCGACCGAAGCCTTCACAAGTTGTGTCTTTTCCACGAGCATTTTTTGCGTCATTTCTTCCACATCATCATATTCCGGATAATCAATGTTCACTTCCACCTGCGCGAGCGCGTCCAAAATCTCCTGCCGCAAATTGCGAATCAGCCGTGACAAATTGCCGTCCATTTGCTTGAGCGCAACCCCCATCGCACGGTCGGTTTTCGCCCGAATCAAGTCCATCACCGCTTCCGCTTGAGACAAATCAATTCGTCCGTTTAAAAAAGCGCGCTTAGTGAACTCACCCGGTTCAGCAAGCCTGGCGCCGCGTCTTAAAATTAGCTGCAAAACCCGGTTCACCGCAACAATCCCGCCGTGGCAGTTGATCTCCACCACATCTTCACGCGTAAACGTGCGCGGAGCCTTCATGACAGAGGCCATTACTTCCTCAATAACCTCATCATTTTCCTTAATATGCCCATAATGAATCGTATGACTTGCTGCATCCGCAAGCGAATTTTTGGCATAAAAAATACGATCCGCTATCTGAATCGCTTCATCACCGCTTAAACGAATAATAGCAATGGCTCCTTCGCCAGGCGGTGTTGAGATAGCAGCAATAGTATCAAAATCCATTCTTGTTCCCACCTTTCTAAATGTAAGCCAAATAAGCCCGGCTTAGAAATGTCCGAATAAATTTTTTGCGACCACACAACATTTCGCTCCGCTTTGACCAAAGCTTATGTCATTTAATAGCATTATTTAGTTATCCACAAAATTTATATTCCTTATTTTAACTTATTCACATGTGGATAACAACCGTTTTTTCTTTTTATCCACAAAAAAGTGCGCCTCCCTCGTTCAAGGTCAGCGCAACAAATTTATTTCGTTTCCAGTTCATGAACAAACAACCCGCTTAGAAGCTTCGGTTCAAACCACGTTGATTTCGGCGGCATAATTTTACCCGCATCTGCCACATCAAGCAACTGTTCCATACTCGGCGGATACAGTGCAAAAGCGGCATTAAATTTACCGCTGTCGACAAGCCGCTCGAGTTCCCCAAGACCGCGAATCCCGCCAACAAAATCAATCCGACTATCGCGGCGTACATCCTCAATTCCAAACAGCGGCGAAAGCACCTGCTCTTGCAAAATCGACACATCAAGCTGCCCGATTACATCCGCCGGAATACTCGCCTCACGTGCCCGAAGCCCATACCAATTCCCATCCAAATAAAGTCCAAATTCATGCGGCTCACTTGGCTTAAAGGGCTCCTTTTGCGGCGGAGTCAGCTCAAAACTCCCCTGAAGCTTCTTTAAGAAATCATCCGGAAGTTCCACGTTAACCACCCGGTTGTAATCCAAGATTTCCAGTTCATCCGCCGGAAATAACACCGAAAGAAAATAATCAAATTCCTGCTCTTCCGCCCCATTCCCATCCAGATGCGCTTTCCGGCGCGCAAGCCCAACTTTAACTGCCGATTCCGTCCGGTGATGTCCATCCGCAATATAAAGCGCAGGAACCGCTTCAAAGGCCGCACTAATTTCTTCCGCCAAATCCGCATCGATGATCCGCCAAACCCGGTGTCGCACTTCATAAAAACTTGTGAAATCATATAGCGCCGCATTCTCTTTCGCATAATCGTGTAGCTTTTCATCCAGCTGCTGAAGTCCGCGATACGTCAGAAAAATCGGGCTCGTATTCGCATCACAAGCATCAATATGGCGAATCCGGTCTAACTCTTTTTCTTCACGCGTAAGCTCATGCTTCTTGATCGCTCCATTAATATAATCGTCAACCGTCGTCACACAAACCAGCCCGAGTTGCGAGCGCCCTGCCGAAGTCAGTTCATACAAATAAAAACCCGCTTTCGCTTCCTTTTTCAACCAATTATTTTGTAAAAACTCCTGCAAATTTGTTCGCGCTTGCTCGTAAACCTGGTCTGCATACGGTGACACCGTCTTCGGCAAATCAATTTCTGCTTTGTCGATATGTAAAAATGAATAGCGGTTTTTCTCTCCCAGTTCGCGCGCTTCTTCGCTCGAAAGCACATCATATGGCAACGATGCTACTTCACTCGCCAAATTTTCTTCTGGCCGTACTGCCTTAAATGGCCTCACTTTTACCATCTCAATCCCTCCCTTTACCAATTAAACGGGCATAAAAATTTGCATCTTTATGCCCGATTATTTCCCAGGAAATAAATTTATACAGTTACACCGAGCGGCTCAATGACCCGCACACGTAAAATCCCGTCAAGCGCTTCAAGATCCCGCTTAATCGCCTCTAGGTTGACGAGCTCGCTTTGTTCTAAATCTAAGAGTGTATAGGCATAATCGCCACGGCTCCGATTCGTTAAATCCAAGATATTTACATCATGATTCGCTACAAGCGTCGTAACTTGTCCTACGGTATTCGGCACATTACGGTGGCAAACTCCGATTCTTGGATGACCATTATAGGGCATTTCAACATTTGGATAGTTCACAGAGTTTTTGATCGTGCCTGTTTCTAAATACGATTGCAATTCACGGGCAGCCATAATCGAACAATTGATTTCCGCTTCCTCTGTCGACGCACCGAGATGCGGCAATACGCGCACATGATTCGTTTTTAACAGTCGATCAGATGCAAAATCCGTCACATAAAGTCGCAACCGTCCACCATCAAGCGCTTCTGCCATCGCTTCCTCATCCACTAGTTCCCCACGTGAAAAATTGAGCAGCACCGCATTAGACTGCATTAAAAGCAAAGTTTCAGGATTGAACATTTGGCGCGTATTATCACGTAATGGCACGTGGACACTGATATAATCGCAAGTTGTCAAAATTTCTTCCAGTGTATCGGCTCGCTTTACATCCGTCGAAATTTTCCAAGCCGTATCCACTGAAACATAAGGATCAAAACCGCTGACTTCCATGCCAATCGCCGCAGCATCATTCGCAACAAGCGCTCCAATAGCACCTAGACCGATAATGCCCAACTTTTTACCGAGAAGCTCCGTGCCTGAAAAGGCCTTCTTGCCCGCCTCGACTTTCGTAGCAATATCGTCTCCCTCAATCTTTCTCACCCATTCGCTTCCTTCGATAATCGGCCTTGCTGACATAAACAAACTTGCAAGCACAAGTTCTTTCACCGCATTCGCATTCGCCCCGGGGGTATTAAATACGACAATCCCTTGTTCCGAGCAAGTATCGAGCGGAATATTATTTACTCCCGCCCCAGCACGTGCAATCGCCTTAAGCGACTTTGGAAACTCATAATCATGCAAGCTGTAGCTCCGCAACAAAAGTCCATCCGGATCTACATTTTCGTCCACTCTGTATTTCTCGCGATTGAAGCTCTCGAGTCCTTCCTCCGCAATCGCATTCAGTGTTTCAATATTAAACATGAACTTCTCCCCCTTTATATTTGAGCGCAAACTCATCCATAAACGCCATCAAAGCCTCGACCCCTTCAATCGGAAAGGCATTGTACAAACTTGCCCGCATTCCTCCAACCAAGCGATGCCCTTTCAAATTGACGAAGCCTTTCCCCTCTGCTTCTTCCAAAAAGAGCCGATCGAGTGCTGCATCACCAGTTTGAAACGGAATATTTGTAAGCGAACGACAAAAACGCTCGACTGGTGAAGAAAAAACGGTCGAACGATCTAAATACTCATAAAGCAAGCCTGCCTTCGCGCGGTTCTGCTTTTCAACAGCTGCAACTCCACCTTGAGTTTTGATCCACTCTAAAACAAGTTTTGCCACGTAAATCGCAAAAGTCGGAGGCGTATTATAAAGCGAATCATTTTTTGCCTGTACCGCATAGTCTAGCATCGCCGGTAGCTTTTCAACTTGACCGATCAAATCGTCACGTACAATAACAATCGTAAGTCCTGCTGGACCAATATTTTTTTGCGCACCGGCATAGATTAATCCAAAATCACTAACCTTATAAACACTCGATAAAATATTAGAGGACATGTCTGCCACAAGCGGGATTTCTTTTGTTTGCGGTACATCAAAAATCGCTGTCCCTTCGATTGTATTATTTGTCGTGATATGCAAATAAGCCGAATCTTTCGGGACATCAGGAATTTCAGGAATATAGCTGAAATTTTTATCGACTGATGAAGCAATGATTTCGACATCTGTAAGCTTTTCGGCTTCTTCAATTGCTTTTTTTTGACCACGATCCCGTGTGAACAAACGAAACTTTTTTATTCGGTGCAAGATTCATCGGAACCATTGTAAATTGCAAGCTCGCTCCGCCTTGCAGAAAAAGCACCTTGTAGTTGTCCGGGATCATCATCAGTTCACGAAGCAGCCGTTCGGCTTCATCTCTGATATCTTCAAATAAACTCGATCTGTGACTCAGCTCCATTACTGACATTCCCGAATTTTTATAGGATAGAAGTTCCCTTTGTACTTGTTCTAGGACAGGCACCGGAAGAATTGCCGGACCTGCTGAGAAGTTATATACCCGTTCCACTCATCATCTCTCCTGTTCCCCATTCATTTTTCTAATCCAACAAACCACCGATAAGGCTGCTTTTCTCCCTTTTGCAAGATCATTTTAACGGTGAGATATGAGCTTTTTCTGTTCAATCCTCCCTCCACTTTGTGAATTTAGACACAATTTTTAAAATAAATTGAAAAAACTAATCTTTTATACTTTTGTATATTATAACAGATACCCTTTATTTTTAAAGGAAAAGCCCTCCATTTGGCGGTTATTTCCAAAAAAAAGAAACGCCTGTTAAAGAACAGGACGTTTCGTTTCTTTTTTTCGACCAAATTTCACAAAATAAATAATAAGAAATAAAACCAGTGCTAAAATGGCAGAACGATACATCAGTGCGTAATTGGAATAGGTTGCAACAATACTCAAGCCAAAACTTCCGATTGCCATTCCGATATCCATACCTGACAAGAATGTGCCGTTTGCCGCACCTTTATTTTCTGGGGCTGCTCGGTCGACTGTAAGCGCTTGAAGGCAGGTTGTGTCATTCCGTATCCTAATCCAAAGAAAAGTGCCGCACAAAAGAGCGTGACGGCTCCTGTCGCAAATGAAAGCAGCAACATGCCGATCGCCATTGCAAGAACACCTGGAACAATGACGACGAAGTGTCCCTTTGTATCATATAGCCGTCCGGCAAAGAGGCGGCTTATGAGAATTGTAATGGCTTGGCCGAGAAAGTAAATCCACGTATTATCGACATGAATTTCTGTTCCATAGACCATCATGAATGTCTGAATTCCGCCAAGGGGGATTGCCATTAACAAGCATAAAAAGGCGGGCAGCATTGCCGTTTTCTCAAACAGCTTGATTTTACCTGTTCGTTTTACTTTTTTTTTGTTTAATCCGCACCTTGAGCATTAATAGAAATGTTGCTGCTAAAATAACGAGCGCAAAGGTAATCAGCGTATTGAAGGAAAAATGATTCATAATCAAAATGGCAATAACTGGGGCAAGCGACATGCCAAGTGCTGTCGTCAAACCATAAAAGCCGATCCCTTCACCCGTTTTATTCGGCGGTACAATCGCAGATACACCCGTTGCAATCGAAGTTGTACTAATTCCCCAGCCTGCGCCTTGAACAAATCTGACGGCAAGCAGTGCAATAACGGCTGTGGATACATAAAAACTCGCCGTCGTCACAATCAAAATTAAAAACCCTATCAAAATCAGGATTTTCGAACCGAAACGATCATTCCAACTTCCCGAAACTGAGCGCATCAAAAGTGCTACAACAGAAAACATTCCAACTGCAAGGCTTGCTTCAACTTGTGACCCGCCAAGCTCAATAATCCGTGTCGGAAGTGTAGGCATAAAAACCATAAAACCAACATAAAGGAAAATGCTTCCAATCAATAAAAATACATAATCTTTCGTCCATAACTTTGTTCTCTCTTCCAAAAAATCCCTTCTCACTCAATATTTTTCTCGATACGATTCAATAGCTCAGCAAATTTCGTCAAGTCCATCGCACTGAAGCCCGTAAACATTTTCGAGCAGGCTTGTTCCACCTTACCACGCAAAAGTTCCGTCAAATCTGCTCCAGCAGTCGTCAGATGAAGAAGCGTTTTGCGGCGATCTTGTGCATCCGTATTACGAATCACGAGTTTTTTTCGCAACAATACGTCAATAATACGATTAATCGTCGGCGCGTCTTTTTCAGCAAACTCAGCAAGCTGCTTCTGCGAAATTGGTGCTTTTTGCTCGATAATATTTAAAACTGTCCACTGTTCGGGTGTAACTTGGTACTCTGCCAAACTTCTGGACAGAAACAGATGCATTTTCTTGGCAACGTTAGTCGTTTGAAAGGAAAACTCATCATATTTTTGTCTCATTAGAATTTCACACCTCCAATTAATTGCATTGACAATTATTGTTACAACAATTATATAGCTGATTTTTAAAAAAAAAAAGTCAAAAAAAAAATCGGAGATGAACAGTGTGG
>NZ_AODF01000040.1 GCF_000525875.1 Listeria floridensis FSL S10-1187
CGATCCAAGATCTTCAAAAAAACGGCCGATCAATTTTCGTATGAACAAGTTCATCCACCCGCTCAGAAAACTGGTGCAGCACCTCAAAATCCTCAAACAGCTCTTGCAGTTCTTTCTCTGAACTTGTATGGCTGAATGAAATCGCACCATCACGATCCAAGTTCCGAATGTCTTCCTCCGCTTCATCCAAGTTCTCTGATACCTTTTTCAGCTCATCAATCGCACCCTTCCCCCAGACACCTTTCCCGATCAAGTTCCCGATACTGTCATGCACACGATCAAAATCACCTTCGCTATAATCTACCTCTTTCATGCTGCACACTCACCTCTTTGTTGTATTCTATTTTCGCATTTTTAGTGTAGCATAAAACAAAAAAAGAAAGAGCGATTTATCTAATACATATACATACAAACCCTGAAAGTAAGCATTTGAGGTTTTCATAAAGTTTAATGTATCTAACCGGTAAAATCACCTACCAAAAATCTATCCCTTTTTCTTCCTCCGCCAAATACCAGCATTCCACGGCCCTATCAGAAGCCAGATTAAAATCTCATTTTGTTTTCCTTACTTGAAAATTCATTATACAGCACATATAATTATTCTTGATATCAATTTACCAGCTAGTTTTAAATCAATAGCTCTTAACATAAGTCAGAGAGCGGTCTATAAACCGTTCTCTTTTCGTTTGTTTCACGTGAAACATCGACATCGAAAGGAGAGATTTAAGTTGCAAATCTCATTAAACCTACATACAATTATTTTATTTTTCGGCAGCAACTCTTCATTTATTCAGAAATCTTTTCTGCCAGCTTTACAAGATGATGAACCTGCGAAAAACTATCATACTTCTAGTCGATTCTTCAACCGTACTGAAATTGACATGCAATCTTTCGAGGTAGAACTTGATGCAGCAAGTTTGTTTCCAAATGCTGCCGATTATATTTTACTCGACATGCCAGCTAATATGGTGGAAAAACACAACAGAATAATTCAACAAATTGCTAAAAAGAATCACTATAAAATTGCAGCAGTTTTCGTCGATCAAATACCGCAGTCGCATGATACTGCTGACTATTCGATTATTCATCAAATATCAGCTTCCGATCCCCATCTTTCAGTCGAAACAAATAGTCAAGAGCTAAAAAGATATTTACTACCACCAGAAAAAAAACTATCATATTATCGGCGACACACATGAATGCTTAGATGAACTAAAACAGTTATTAAAAAAAAAGCGGCTTTCAAATGGATTCATCCGGTTTAATTACAGAAAGGCCTCCCTCCGAAAACCAATTTATCCTTTTAGGTGATTTTATTGATAAAGGAGAAAATACAGCAGAAATGATTGAATTTCTTTTCTTAAATCAAACTCATTTTTATTTCATTCTCGGCAACCATGAATCTTTTGTTTACAACTATCTACAAGGAAAAATCAAAAACGCTGATGCCGAAATTGTATCAAAATTTTTCGATTCTATCCCAAAGCTCCAAGCGGATTCAGTACTCCACCAAAAGTTCAATCAATTAGTAGAGCTTTCTGCTCCTTTTTATCGCGTCATTTCGAAAAAACAAGCCTCTTTTTATGCTACCCATGCCCCGTGTAAAGCAAAATACCTGGGTAAACTTGATCATAAATCACTTCGCAAAATGCGTAACTTCCATCTAGATCGTTCAAAACCAACTGAGGAACAGCTTCTCTTCCTTCAAAATGAAGCAAATTCGCAGTACCCTTATCACTTTTTCGGTCATGTTGCAGCTCAAAACTCTTTTCGCATTCAAAACAAAGTTCATCTTGATACTGGATGTGTCTATGGAAATCTACTTTCAAAAGCCGAACTTTCTGCAGACGGCAAGTTAAAAGTCAGCTCTATTCCATCAAATCATCCCGACCCCTATCAAACTGAACTTCCAGTGCTTTTCGTTTAAATAAAAAAGACAGTACCCATTAGGCACTGTCTTTTTTATTCGTTATCTTGCTGGTTTAATGACCACATAACGGTAAGGATCGCGCCCTTCCGAGTGTGTCTCAATCTTTTTATTTTCACTAAGAATTGCATGGATAATCTTTCTTTCAAACGATGGCATCGGTTCAAGATGAACAGCGCTTCTTGTTTTTAGCGCTTTTCCAGCCATTTTTTCAGCAAGTCCAGAGAGTGTTTCATAGCGGCGTTCACGATAATCACCGACATTGATAAAGATATTTCTGAACTGTTCCGTCCGTTTGTTTGCAATCAGTTGCGTTAAATATTGCAGCGAATTTAAAGTTTGACCATGTTTTCCGATCAATACACCTAAATTCTCCCCTGAAATTTGAATAAACGTGTCTTTTCCTTCTTCTTTTACCTCGATGGAAATTTTAGCGCCCATTTTTTCAGCAATATCTTGGATGTAGTCTGTCGCAATTTGAACGCCATTTTCTTTTTCGATCACTTTGACCATGGCTAGACGTGAACCTATTCCAAAAATACCTTTTTTGCCTTCATCCATAATTTCAACTTCAACCTGTTCCGGCTCGAGCTTCAATTCTTTCAGACCATTTTGGATAGCTTCTTCAACAGTTTGTCCCTGTGCAGTAATATCTCTCACTTTCTTTTCTTACCTCCCTTTTTCGAAGCTTTCATGTTCGCAGCTTTCTTCTTAAGGCGAGCTTCTTCTGCTTCAGCAGCTGCTAGTGCTTCTTGTTCGCGTTTGTTTTTGAAAGGATTGTTGATTAAAAGTGTTTGGAAGACGGTGAAAATGTTCCCAATAATCCAGTATAATGCAAGTGCAGATGGAAGTGTAATCCCCATAAATAAAATCATGACCGGCATCAAGTAGATCATCATACTCATTGCACGGTTTTGCTGAGTTTGACCCATCATCGAAATTTTCGACGATAAGAAAGTTGTAAGCGCAGCTATAATCGGCAAGATATAGAATGGATCCGGATTTCCAAGGGTCATCCAGAGGAAAGTATCCGACTTAATTTCAGCTGTGCGGCTGATAGCCTGATAGAAGCCAATCAAAATCGGCATCTGAATAATCAGAGGCAAGCAGCCCATCATTGGATTAATATTGTGCTCTTGATAAAGCCTCATCGTTTCCTGCTGCAATTTTTGTTTCGTTTCATTATCCTTTGATGCATATTTCGTTTGTAACTCTTTTAGCATCGGTTGGACTTTCATCATTTCTTTTTTGACTCTTAATTTGCTTGATCATAAGCGGCATAATAATCAATCGAATAATAATCGTAACGATAATAATCCCAACTGCATAGTTCCCGCCAAATAAATCTGCAAACCAAGTAATGACCCAAGATAATGGAAAGACAATATAATGACTCCAAAATCCTGGCGAATCTTTCGTGATCGGATCAGTTGAATAACCGCATCCGGAAAGTATTGCTACAAGAGCAATGACAAGGCCTACCACAAGGAGCTTTTTCCTCATGTTCTTTTTTCTTTTTTCAAAAAGTGTTACCTCCAATTCCGCCTTTTTTTAAATTCTCATTCATTTTGAAGGGCTTGTTTTCGTCTTTTGAAGCACTTTTCCGATTTTCAAAACGTGTATCAAGCTTTTCTTAATTTCATGAAAATCCATATTGGCCGCCGGTTTTCGGGCGATGATAATATAATCATTTTTTTGATCGATTTCTTGCTCCAGCTCGTGAAACGTCTGTCTAATACAGCGTTTAATACGATTTCTACAAACCGCATTTCCGATTTTCTTACTAACAGAAAGACCGATCCTAAAATGTGTTTCGTCTTCTCTCCTTAATTTATACACGACAAATTGGCGATTGGCAAATGACTTCCCTTTCTTAAAAACCTTCTGAAAATCATCATTTTTTTTGATTCGATATTCCTTTTTCATTGCTAGTCTCCTATTCTTCTCACGTACCATTCAATTCAACTAAGTTGAAACAGACAAGAACCCCGTATTTCCTGCCCAGTTTATTGGAATTCTTAGGAAAAAAGCCACAAGAATTCCAATAAAAAAACCACTGAGCCTTTTCAGTGGTCTACGCAGATAATACTTTTCTTCCTTTACGACGACGTGCTGCTAAAACTCTGCGGCCGTTTTTTGAACTCATACGTGTACGGAAACCATGTACTTTTTTTTCTTTTACGTTTACTTGGTTGATATGTTCTTTTCATTTGTAACACCTCCCATTATCTGGGTCCAATCGATTTAAATCTATCAGACAGTCTTAAATATTGTACGTAAATTAACGTTATTTGTCAATAGCGCACGAGAAAACTCCGTTCATAATCATACCATATTTTACGAGCCAAAAAAACCCTTTATTGCGATAAATGAAGATAATTTTTTCGGTCGGTAAACGGAACTGCAATTTCTCTTTTTGAAATCGCAACGAGAGACTTGGCAAATTGACCAATCTTTTCATATTGAATGGGTCCAGTTCTTTCCAGATCTTTATCAATCAAATAATTATCCACATAGTGACTTGCTTCCGTAATCAAAAGTAAATCCTCAATAAATCGAATCACTTCTGAAAACTTTGGTATCTCACTTTCAAGTTCCAAATCCGTAAAGTGAAAAAACATTGCATAAATATGATTGTCCTTAATACTTTTGTCAAAAATTTCTTTTTCAATATGGCTGTTGTTAAAAAACCGTAAAGTCTTTCAATTCCGCCGGTTCTCGCTTGTCATAGATTAGGAGGTATCCAAATGCAGGGTCATAAAGGTCTTTTTCATTCACACGATAAAATTCTAAGGTGGGACTATTAATTAAACGCTGAAATCTCACTTGTCATTCATCCCTTTCTATCTTCCTATATAAAGCTGACGATTAATTTTAGCATAATTTGAGTTGTGGATAAATAAAAAACATCCTTCATAGTTATCCACAATATCCACAATTAGGGGTGTGGATAATTTTTTTATATCTCTAGATTTACTAACTGGATAATCACAAGTTATACACAACTACACAGATTGTGGACAACTTTTTTCAACAAGTGGATATTTTCGTGGATATTTTTTGAAAGTCCTTGATATCAAAGCATTTTTTTTGATAAGATATCAGATGTTGAACAGAAAATACGTTGGGGAAAACTAAAGTTATCCACATTACTTTACAAGGTTGTGGATATTTTCTTAACAGGGTCAGGATATCTTTATCCACTGTTTTTATTTTCATGTGGATAACTTACAAACGTCCCTGTTATTTTTCTTCCTCAAAAATACTATTTTCGTAAAGGGGGGAGTTTTTTGCAATCGATCGAAAAGATTTGGGCTGATACACTGGAAATCGTTCAAAAAAATATGAGCAAACCAAGCTACGATACTTGGATGAAATCTACTACTGCACATTCGCTTGAAGATGGTACATTTATTATTTCAGCCCCAAACAATTTTGTTCGAGATTGGCTTGAAAAAAGCTATACACAATTTATAGCTAATATTTTGAAGGAAGTAACGGGAACTTCTTATGATGTTCGTTTCATTGATGGCGAGCAAGAAGAGAATTTCGATTACAAGCCGATTCAACAAAATCAAATAGTTCCAGATGAAAATGATCCGGACAATTCTAAACATATGCTGAATCCAAGATACGTCTTCGATACATTCGTTATTGGTTCCGGTAACCGTTTTGCCCACGCTGCTTCCCTAGCTGTAGCAGAAGCTCCGGCAAAAGCTTATAACCCGCTATTTATCTATGGAGGAGTAGGACTAGGAAAAACCCACTTAATGCATGCTGTCGGTCATTATGTGCAACAGCATAAAGAAAACGCTAAAGTGATGTATCTTTCCAGTGAAAAATTCACTAATGAATTTATCAGCTCAATCCGTGATAACAAAACAGAAGAGTTCAGAACAAAATATCGAAACGTTGACGTTCTTTTGATTGATGATATTCAATTTTTAGCTGGAAAAGAAGGAACACAGGAAGAATTTTTCCATACTTTTAATACCCTCTATGATGAACAGAAACAAATCATCATTTCCAGTGACCGACCGCCAAAAGAAATTCCAACACTTGAAGATCGTTTACGTTCTAGGTTTGAATGGGGACTTATAACCGATATCACTCCGCCAGATCTCGAAACACGGATTGCGATTTTGCGTAAAAAAGCTAAAGCAGACGGACTCGACATCCCAAATGAAGTTATGCTTTATATTGCCAACCAAATCGACTCGAATATTCGTGAACTGGAAGGCGCACTTATCCGCGTCGTTGCATATTCATCACTTGTGAACAAAGATATTACCGCCGGACTTGCTGCCGAGGCGCTAAAGGATATCATTCCTAACTCAAAATCAGCCGTCATAACAATTAGCAGTATTCAAGAAGCTGTCGGCGAATATTTCCATGTAAAATTGGAAGACTTTAAAGCAAAAAAAACGGACGAAAAGTATTGCCTTTCCGCGCCAAATTGCGATGTATCTTTCCCGTGAACTAACAGACGCTTCGCTCCCTAAAATTGGTGATGAGTTTGGAGGACGGGATCACACGACAGTCATTCATGCTCATGAAAAAATTTCGCAAATGCTGAAAAGCGATCAAGTCTTGAAAAACGATATCCAAGAAATCGAAAAGAATTTACGCAAAAATTAAATGTGCATATGTGGATATCTGAACCCTAGTTATTCACAAGTTATACACATGTGGAAAACTTTTAACCTAGAGAGCTTTACTCACTTATCCACAAATCCACAAGCCCTATTACTATTACTACGATTTTTTTATTAATTAATTAAAGAACTCCAAAAAAAGGACGGGGGATTTTCATGAAATTTGTCATTGATCGCGATCGCTTGATCCAAGCAGTTAATGAAGTAACCAGAGCTATTTCATCTAGAACAACGATTCCAATTTTAACGGGTATTAAAATAGTCGTAAATGACGAAGGTGTTACCTTAACCGGAAGTGATTCCGATATTTCAATCGAAGCCTTCATTCCACTTATTGAAGAAGATGAAGTCATCGTTGAGGTTGAAAACTTCGGAGGAATCGTTTTACAATCTAAATACTTTGGCGACATTGTCAGACGCTTACCTGATAAGAACGTTGAAATTGAAGTCACAACCAATAACCAAACGACTATTCGTTCTGGACAAGCGTTCTTTACGCTAAATGGGCTGGATGTACAGGAATATCCGAAACTTCCGGAAGTAACAGATGGCAAACAAATTCGTCTGCCCATCCATATCCTAAAAAATATCATCCGCCAAACTGTGTTCGCAGTTTCAGCTATCGAGGTTCGTCCGGTCTTAACGGGTGTAAACTGGATCATCAAAAACAGCCATTTGACAGCTGTAGCAACCGATAGTCACAGACTTGCGCTACGCGAAATTCCAATCGAGTCAGCTGAAGGCGAAGAATACAATATCGTTATTCCAGGAAAAAGCTTATCCGAACTCAATAAAATTTTGGATGAAGCGACCGATTCCATCGAAATGGTTCTCGCGAATAACCAAATTTTGTTTAAACTAAAAGATTTACTTTTTTACTCGCGTTTGCTCGAAGGAAGTTATCCTGATACATCGCGTTTAATCCCAACAGAAACTAAATCCGAACTAATTATAAATGCGAAAGCTTTTTTACAAGCGATAGACCGTGCTTCCCTACTCGCTCGCGAAAATCGCAACAACGTAATTAAGTTGACTACGCTTGAAAACGGCCAAGTAGAAGTTTCTTCCAATTCCCCTGAAATCGGGAATGTTTCCGAAAAACTATTCAGCCAAAGTTTCACAGGTGAAGACTTAAAAATTTCCTTCAACGGCAAATATATGATGGACGCGCTTCGCGCATTTGAAGGCGATGATATCCAAATCTCATTTGCCGGCACTATGCGGCCATTTGTACTCCGACCGCGCGATGCTTCAAATCCGAACGAAATTTTACAGCTGATTACACCAGTAAGAACCTATTAATTTTTTGAAAAAGCTCGCCAAATGGTGGGCTTTTCGATTGTCCAGATGAAGTTGAGGTGAAAGTTGTTTTGATGAAAGATATGACAAAAGGAAGTCCAACCAAATTAATTTTTTATTTTGCCCTTCCGATGTTACTTGGCAATCTCGTTCAACAGCTTTATACCATGATTGATGCCGTCATCGTTGGAAAATTCGTCAGTGTAGACGCACTCGCAGCCGTCGGAGCAACTGGCGCAATCAACTTTTTCATGTTGTCGCTTATCATTGGCCTAATGAGCGGAATTGCTGTTGTCGTCGCGCAGTATTTCGGCTACAAAGACTACAATAAGTTAAAAGATGTCATTGCAACCGCTTCAATTTCCGTGTTTATCGCTGGTATCATCTTTACCATAATTGGACTTGTTACCGCCAAACCATTGCTACTTTTACTTAAAACCCCAGCCAATATTATGGACGATTCAGTGACCTTTTTAACCACCTTATTTTGGGGCATACTCCCAATGAGCCTTTATAACGGTACAGCAGCCATATTGCGGGCACTTGGCAACTCAATCACCCCGCTTTTATTCCTAGTTTTTTCTTCTATCGTCAATATTATTCTTGATTTTATTTTCGTGGTCTTTTTACCCTTTGGCGTCCAAGGAGCGGCCTTTGCAACCGTTTGTTCCCAAATCATCGCTGCTGTGCTCTGCATGCTTTACGCTTACCGCCATGTTCCCTTCATGCGCATCGAATGGAGTCGCATGAAAATCCACCCTTCTCTTTTAAAAGAAATGATTCGCATCGGACTCCCATCCGGACTACAAGGTTCCTTTATCTCGATTGGAAATATGGCACTTCAAAGTTTAATTAACGGCTTCGGAGCAACCGTTGTGGCGGCTTACACAGCCGCCAGCAGAATTGATTCACTCACCTACCAGCCGGGTATCGCATTTGGCGCAGCTTCTTCCACATTTGCCGCTCAAAACGTCGGTGCCGGAAAACTTGCTCGCGTCAAACAAGGTCTTTATGCGGGTCTTAAAGTGGTGACGATTACAAGTATCGTGATCACAATTCTAGTCCAGCTGTTCGCTAAGCAGTTTCTCTTGCTGTTCGTCGATAAAAATGAGCAACATGTCATTGAAGTCGGAATGAGCTACCTCTTAATTGTTTCGCTATTTTATGTCGTAGTAGGAATACTTTTTGTTGTAAGGGAAACGCTCCGCGGGACCGGAGATGCAATCGTACCGCTAATGATGGGGATTTTTGAACTTGTCTCCCGTCTTGCAATCGGATTTATGCTTGCAAAAGTGATGGGTTATACTGGTCTTTGGTGGGCAACTCCTGTGGCTTGGGTCACAGCAACTGCACTCGGTTTAATCCGTTACAGGTCTGGAAGTTGGAAAAAGAAAGCTGTCATTAAAAATTAACCTGTCGAAAACGGCAGGTTTTTTTATAAAACGATCAGAATGGGCTTAATTTTAATTTTTGGACTAAATAATATCCCCCCACTATTTTTAGTAAAAAAAGCTGAAAACGGGTTTTAAGAAAATAATCTTTGTAATTCTTCTCGAAATTTAGTAAAATAAGAGTTAGTGATAAAATAGATTGGGTGTGAGATTTTGGCTAATATCGTATCGATAGATCGTGAATTTGTAACACTGGGACAGCTCTTGCAGATGCTTGATGTAGTAGCAACAGGCGGAATGGCGAAAGCTTTTTTAAGTGAACATCCGATTTATATTAATGGGGAGCAAGATAACCGTCGTGGCAGAAAATTACGCAATGGCGATGTCGTTCTTATTCCTGGAAAAGGAAAAGTTAAGATTGAACAATCTTAATTCTCGCTCATGAAATTAAAACAATTAACACTTAAAAATTTTCGTAATTACGAAGAACTCACGCTTGATTTCGATTCTTCAATCAATGTATTTCTCGGGGAGAACGCTCAAGGAAAAACAAACTTGCTTGAAGCCATTTTAATGCTCTCTCTTGCAAAATCACATCGAACAACAAATGATAAGGATTTTATCGGATGGGATAAACAAGAAGCCAAAATCGAAGGACGCATTGAAAAACATGGTCAAGAACTTCCGCTTGAACTTACAATTACACAACAAGGAAAAAAAAGCAAAAGTAAATCATCTTGAACAGAAAAAATTAAGCCAATATGTCGGCCATCTGAATGTGGTTATGTTTGCTCCAGAAGATTTAACGCTTGTAAAAGGTGCACCAGGAGTGAGGCGACGTTTTCTCAATATGGAAATTGGGCAGATGCAGCCGGTTTATTTGCATGATCTTAGTGTATTTCAACGTATTTTGCATCAGCGTAACCAATATTTAAAGACGGCTAAAATGAAAAAGAAGTACGATGAAGTGATGCTTGGGATTTTGGATGAGCAATTTGCAGAAGTAGCTGTTAAATTGACTGAACGGCGGCTTGCTTTTATTGAGAAGCTTGAAACATATGCTGCTCCCATTCACCATGATATTTCACGTGGACTGGAAACGCTCAAGATTGACTATAAACCTTCTGTTTTGCTCGAAAAAGAAACGGATAATGTTCAAGCTTTGCTAGAAAAAATGAAAACCATTCGTCAAAGAGAAATCGATCGAGGCGTTACGTTGATTGGACCGCATCGGGATGATTCTCTATTTTATGTTAATGGGCAAAATGTGCAGGTGTTCGGATCACAAGGGCAACAGCGTACGACTGCTTTATCAGTCAAGCTAGCCGAAATTGATTTGATACACGAAGAAACGAAAGAATATCCTTTGCTCCTTCTTGACGACGTCCTGAGCGAACTTGACGATTACAGGCAATCACATTTGCTTGAAACAATTTCTGGGAAAGTGCAGACGTTTGTTACAACGACGAGTGTTAGTGGTATTCAGCACGAAACGCTTAAACAAGCAACGACCTATTTGGTAGAACAAGGTCACGTAAAAAAATCCTAGTTTTAGGTTGATATATTTTTAGAAAAATAGAAAGTGCGGTGAAGCTTAGATGTCAGAAGAAAATATTACAAATGTACATGAAAATGCTTCAGATTATGGCGACGATCAAATTCAAGTTCTCGAAGGGTTAGAAGCGGTAAGAAAACGGCCAGGCATGTATATTGGTTCAACAAGTCAACGTGGACTTCACCATTTAGTGTGGGAAATAGTTGATAATTCAATTGATGAAGCTTTAGCGGGATTTTGCACGGAAATTGAAATCACGATTGAAGCAGATAATAGTATTACTGTTCAAGATAATGGACGCGGAATGCCAACTGGTATCAATGAAAAAGTCGGTCGTCCAACAATTGAAGTTATTTTTACTGTTCTTCATGCTGGAGGTAAATTCGGCGGAGGCGGTTATAAAGTATCTGGAGGTCTTCACGGGGTTGGTGCTTCCGTTGTAAATGCTCTTTCAACAGAGCTTGAAGTATATGTTTACCGAGAAGGACAAAAATATTATCAACGCTTTGAACGCGGAAATGTTTCGATGGATCTTGAAAATCAAGGAACAACAGATTATCGCGGAACGATTGTACATTTTAAGCCAGATCCTGAGATTTTTACGGAAACCGTTGAATTTGATTATGAAATCTTACGTACTCGAGTTCGCGAGCTTGCATTTCTTAACCGTGGCTTGATGATTTCAATTGAAGATAAACGCGAAGAACATCAAGTGAAAAAGGAATACCATTACGAAGGCGGCATTAAGTCTTATGTTGATCACTTAAACCGTACGAAAGAAGTTATTCATGAGGAACCGATTTATATTGAAGGCGAACGCGATGGCATTATGGTTGAGGTTGCGATTCAATATAACTCTGGTTTTTCAAGCTCGATTATTTCGTTTGCGAATAATATTCACACGTATGAAGGCGGAACGCATGAATCTGGTTTTAAGACAGCTTTAACGCGTGTGATCAATGATTATGCAAGACGTAACAAGTTGTTTAAAGATAGTGATGAAAACTTGTCTGGCGAGGATGTAAGGGAAGGTTTGACGGCCATTATTTCTGTGAAACATCCAGATCCGCAATTTGAAGGGCAAACGAAGACAAAACTTGGAAATTCAGAAACGCGTTCGATTACGGATAAGCTGTTTTCAGAAGCACTTAGCAAATTTATGATGGAAAATCCAGATGTCAGCAAGAAAATTGTTGAAAAAGGCGTTATGGCATCGCGTGCCCGCATGGCAGCAAAACGTGCGCGTGAAGTGGCTCGGAAGAAGAGCGGGCTTGAGATTTCAAATTTGCCAGGGAAACTTGCGGACTGCTCATCGCGTAATCCGGAAATTAGTGAACTGTATATTGTTGAGGGAGACTCGGCTGGAGGTTCGGCTAAACAAGGTCGTGATCGTTTATTCCAAGCGATCTTACCGATTCGAGGGAAAATCCTTAATGTTGAAAAGGCACGGCTCGACAAAATTTTGGCGAATGAAGAAATTCGGACGATTTTTACTGCAATGGGAACAGGTTTTGGCGGTGATTTTGATGTTTCAAAAGCACGTTACCATAAACTGATTATCATGACGGATGCGGATGTTGATGGGGCACACATTCGGACGCTTCTTCTAACACTATTTTATCGTTATATGCGCCCGCTTGTGGACGCAGGCTATATTTATATCGCGCAACCGCCTCTTTTCCAAATTAAGCATGGAAAACAAGTGGAATATGTGTATTCGGATGATCAGCTCGATGCCTATTTGGCGAAACTTGGAGATGAGAAATATACCATTCAGCGCTATAAAGGTCTTGGAGAAATGAATCCGGAACAATTATGGGAAACAACGATGAATCCAGAAAACCGGACACTGCTTCAAGTCAACATCAATGACGCAATTGAAGCGGATGAAACCTTTGAGATGCTTATGGGAGATCGGGTTGAACCGCGTCGTAAATTCATTGAAGAAAATGCGCAATATGTAAAAAATCTGGATATCTAATTTATTTCCCGGGAAATAAACAATTGGATTTTGCTTTAGAATTGGAAAGGGAGGTTTCGCTATTATGGCAGAAACACCGAATCAACGAACAACAGAAGTCAATTTAAATAAAGAAATGCGAAAATCTTTTCTTGATTATGCAATGAGTGTTATCGTAGCCCGTGCACTTCCTGATGTCCGAGATGGTCTTAAGCCAGTTCACCGCCGGATTTTATATGCGATGAATGATCTTGGAATGACATCTGACAAGGCTTATAAAAAGTCTGCTCGGATTGTCGGGGAAGTTATCGGGAAGTATCACCCGCATGGTGATACGGCTGTTTATTTTACCATGGTACGGATGGCGCAAGATTTTAGCTATCGCTATATGCTTGTTGATGGACACGGGAACTTTGGGTCTGTCGATGGAGATATGGCTGCGGCGATGCGTTACACAGAAGCACGGATGTCAAAAATTTCGATGGAACTTTTGCGCGATATTAATAAAGACACAATCAATTATGTTGATAACTACGATGGTTCGGAAAAAGAACCGGATATTTTACCGGCTCGCTTCCCGAATTTACTTGTAAATGGATCTTCAGGGATTGCAGTTGGGATGGCGACAAATATTCCAACGCATCACTTGGGTGAAGTTATTGATGGGGTTCTTGCACTCAGTCACAATCCGGATATCACGATTCGCGAATTGATGGAATATATTCCTGGTCCTGACTTCCCTACTGCTGGGATGATCATGGGGCGAAGCGGAATTAGACGTGCATACGAAACTGGACGCGGTTCTATTACAGTGCGTGCTCGTGTTGATATTGAAACGAAGAGCAATGGTAAAGAAACCATTATTGTGACGGAACTTCCTTATCAAGTAAACAAGGCTCGTTTAATTGAGCGTATTGCTGAACTTGCGCGTGAAAAGAAAATTGATGGGATTACTGAGTTAAACGATGAATCTGACCGTTCTGGAATGCGGATCGTTATTGAAGTTCGTCGTGATATTAGTGCGAGCGTCGTCGTAAATAATTTATACAAGATGACGGCTCTGCAAACCACATTTGGTATTAACATGCTTGCGCTCGTTGATCAGCATCCGAAGGTTCTTAACTTAAAACAAATTCTTTATTATTATCTTGAGCACCAGAAAGTAGTTATTCGCCGTAGAACGGAGTTTGAACTTCGTAAGGCAGAAGCGCGTGCTCATATTTTAGAAGGTTTGCGGATCGCACTTGATAATATTGATGCCGTGATCAGTTTGATTCGTGGTTCAAAAACAGCGGATATTGCAAAGGAAGGTTTGATGGAACAATTCGGGCTTTCTGAAAAGCAATCGCAAGCAATTCTCGATATGCGTCTGCAACGCTTAACTGGGTTAGAACGTGAAAAAATCGAAGAAGAATATAATAATTTGATCCAATTGATCAATGAATTAAAAGCTATCTTGGCGGATGAAGAACGCATTTTACAAGTTATCCGTGAGGAATTGGAAGAAATTAAGCAAAAATATAGCGATAAGCGTCGTACAGAAATCTTAACGGGAGATCTTGTCAGCATTGAAGATGAAGATTTAATTCCGGAAGAAGAAGTTGCGATTACGCTTACGAAAAAGGGCTATATTAAACGTTTGCCACTTTCGACTTATCGGAGTCAGCGCCGCGGCGGACGTGGTGTTCAAGGTATGTCAACGCATGAAGATGATTTTGTTGAACATTTGATTGCAACGAGTACTCATGATACGCTACTCTTCTTTACAAATACCGGAAAAGTTTATCGTGCTAAGGGGTATGAAATTCCGGAATATGGTCGGACAGCAAAGGGTATTCCGATTATCAATCTGCTTGGGATTGAAAGTCAGGAACAAGTCAATGCAGTTATTAATTTGAGCGAGTTTACAGACGATACCTATCTATTCTTTGCAACGAAACATGGTGTTGTGAAGCGTTCAGCGCTTTCTCAATTTGCTAATATTCGTCAAAGCGGTCTTCGTGCTGTTGAACTTCGTGAAAATGATGAACTTATCTCCGTTCAAATGACTGATGGCAATAAGAACATGATTATCGCAACAAAAGAAGGCCAATCGATCTACTTCCCAGAAGACAATATTCGTGTAATGGGTCGCACAGCTGCAGGTGTGCGTGGAATTCGCCTTCGCGCGGATGATGAAGTGATCGGGATGGAAATTTTGGAAGATGATCAAAATGTCTTGATTGTCACTGAGAACGGTTATGGAAAACAAACTTCGGCGGAACAATATCCGCTTCGTAATCGCGGCGGAATGGGCGTTAAGACAGTTTCGATCACCGATAAGAACGGACCGCTTGTTGCAATGAAAACTGTTTCTGGTGAGGAAGATATCATGCTGATGACCATTCATGGTGTCTTGATTCGCTTTGAGGTTGAGTCGGTTTCGGAAACGGGACGGAGCACGATGGGTGTCAAATTGATCAGGCTCGATGAGGACGAAAAAGTAGCAACTGTCGCAAAAGTTCCTAAAGAAGAAGATGAAATCTTAGAAGATGAAGATGATTCTCAAGTGTTAACAACAGAGGTTCCGGACGAAAGTTTTGAAGAAGGGCCAGAAGACGAAATTTAATCTGGAAGGAAGCACAGGTTTGGCTGTTTAGGAATGCAGCTGAATCTTGTGCTTCTTTTTTGTATAATTTTTTTTTGCAGTTAGATTGAAAAAATCGGCTCAAATGAGTATGATTATCAATGGTGGTTTAAAAATGTTAATTTTAGAGAGAAAGTAGGAAGGATAATGGCTAAATTTAAAGAAGATCAGCAAAATGTTGAAATTTGGTCTGATCTTGTCAATATAAAGGATTTAATTTTGGCAATCGTCATTTGTATTGTCTTTACAATGGGTGGTTATTTTATCGCGCCCAATAAAGCTCCGATGCCGCTATTTTTTGGTCTTGGTGGTGCAATGCTTGGTTTTATCATTTCAAGTCTGCTCATAAAGCCAAAACGGACTTTATCTGAGGTGGAAGAAACGGAGGATCATGAAGAATGACAATTCAGCTTGTGATTGAAATGATACTTGCTTCTGTACTTGCAGCAGGCATTTATACTGTAATTGGGATTGCACCTGGGACGGATGAAACGGCAGTTCTCGCACCTGTGACACTTGCTCTTGTTCTTCTTGGACTTTCTCCGATGGTTGTCCTTGCCTTTTTTGTTTCGGCTGTTGTGACGCTTAATTTGACTGATGCGGTTCCTGTTGCTGTTGCTGGTACACCAGGCGGGGTTATGGCTTCGCCGATGGTACCTTACGGGCTCACACTCAAAGAAGCCGGTCAATCGGTTATCGGGATACGGAAAATGGCTTCTGGAGCAGCTATCGGAACGATTATTGCAGTTCCTATCAGCTTGTTGCTTGCTGGGCTACTTGCCCCGCTATCCGAAATTATTACGCAATATGCGGCTCCGGTATTCTTTATTGGCGCGATTTTTCTCGCCTTAGTCAGTAAAAACAAGATTTTGTCACTGCTCGCAATTTTGCCTTTTGGACTATTGATTGAAGGACTGCGCTATTTGTATTGGGGTGTTGGTGCTGTTCCAGAGACGAAAACGATTACGATTTCATTTTTTCTAGGAATTACGATCGGACCGATGATTTTTAGCATGATTTCACTACTCAATAAGGAATATCGAGAGAATTTACCGAAACAAGGGAAACGAGAAATTACGATTGCAAATGTCGGAAAGCAAAAAGGATTTCCTAACCCCTTTCGCGTACTTACGAAGCAAGAATCTTGGGCGACGATTGGAACTTCTCTTGCGGGCTGTTTTACTTTCTTTATGAGTCCGGTTGGAATGACGGTTTTATTCGGTGAGGCAGTTGTTAGTCGGGTTAAAAATCCGATCAAGAAAGCAAAGATTGCACTTGCTAGTATGGAAGGTCTTGCGCATTCAACTTATTTGGCAGGTCTTCTTATTCCGCTGATAGCACTTGGCGTTCCGCTTTCTCCAGTTGCAATTGGTCCTGCAAATCCGCTTTTTAATGCTCCGCCTGTTTTTACACTTGAAAAGAATATGCATCATTTGTTGTCAATGTCAGACTTTGCTATTGCAACGATCATCGGTTCGCTAGTCGGGCTTGGACTGACATATTATGTTATCATGAAGTATTCCCAACAAATTTGTCGTTTTGTATTTAAATATATTCCACATGAAGCAATTCTTGGTCTGTTTATTGCGCTTGTGATGATGCTTAGCTACATGGACGGCGGCTTTATAAATATGATGGGAGTTTTGCTTGTTGCGATTGTTTCGGGTGCACTAAGCAGGCTTGGAATCAATTTTGGTGTTCTGTTTATGACGCTTTATGCAGCTCCTTGGATTGTCACAACTTTATTCTAATTGTAGGAAGGAATGGAGCAGATTGGCTACAGCAAGTGCAACAGCTAAATTAATTTTATGTGGAGAACATTCTGTTGTGTACGGAGAGCCGGCAATTTCTGTGCCTTTTTCACAGGCAATTGTTGAAACAGAAGTTTTATCTGCAAAAGAAAAAAACAAAAATTTTCATCTGCTTTTTATACAGGTGATTTAGAAAATATGCCGGATTTTTTAGTCGGAATTAAAGAAATGACGGAAACTATCCTTAGCGAAATAGGTCAAGAGCCAATTTTGATACGAGTTATAAGCGAGGTTCCAATTGGACGTGGTTTAGGTTCAAGTGCGGCTGTTGCTGCAAGTATTACTCGAGCTTTGTTTCGCTATTTTAATAAACATTTAACGGATGAAAAATTACTTAAATTTGTTAATCAATCTGAAAGGATAGCTCATGGTAACCCAAGTGGAGTTGATGCAGTGACAGTTGTTACTGGTCAACCAGTTTGGTTTCAAAAAAACAAAGCGCTTGAAACACTTCACTTTCAGAAAAAAATTTTTTGGTCGTTGCAGATACAGGAATTCCAAGTGAAACTCGTTCTGCGGTCACAGATGTTGGACGGCTTTTAAAGGAACAGCCAGCTAAATTTGTACCAATGATTGAAGAGCTTGGGCTTATTTCCCGGGAAATAAGAAATCAGC
>NZ_AODF01000041.1 GCF_000525875.1 Listeria floridensis FSL S10-1187
AAAAGAAAAAGCATGGTATGCGTTATGCGACGTATCGCGGATTAGCGAAAGTCACACTGCAAGCCACGCTTACTTATACTGCCATGAACCTGAAAAAACTAGCTTTATGGACGTGGAAGAAGTCTTGTTCTTCTTCGAGTTTTTTTCATTCTGAGAGCTAAAAACGACAATCCCGTCTTTTTTTTCATTTTGGAATTGTCGTTTTTCAACAGTCTGAATGCTGTATCCAAAAAGGATACAGCATTTTTTACGAAAGAATGACTTATCTGTCAAACTTTCCTTCATTTCTGCGGTCCTCCACAAGACCATCATGCAGAAACGGCGAGCGCGCACAGCGTGCGCGCAATCAGCTCATCGCATAGCCTTTAGTATATCATCAAAGCTCACAGCTGTAAATAGCCGTTTTTATAAACTGCATCAAGCCAAATATCCGCCAGCAAATGATGACCGAAGTCTGTTGGATGAACTCCATCTACAATCAGTTTTGTAAAGCCGTATTTAATTCCAGCCGCGTTCATCAAGCCGTCAAGCGGGATAAGTAGCGCATCGAATTCCAAAGCTAGCTCGCGAACCACATGAATTTTCGGATCGAGGTCTTCCCGCCAAGCTTTTCGGTCCTCGGGAAATGGAAGCAAAAACGGTTCCATTAAAATAAGTTTCGCTGTTGTCTCTTGCTTCACCTGCAATAATACATCACGGTAAATTTGCTTGAATTCACTTGCCGGAGTTATTTTTTGATTTAAAAAAGCCTGCCAAGTATCATTAATCCCGATCATAATCGTAAGCAAATCCGGTTTTAATGCTAGACCGTCCACGTCAAACCGCTTCGCCATATCAAGCGTTGTATTGCCGCTTATCCCCCGGTTTAGTACTTCGACTTCCTGATCTTGCAGTTTCTGAGCAACATAGCTAACAAAACCCCTTCCGAGCGTTATTCCATCCTTATAGTCACGATACCAATCCGTAATACTGTCGCCTTGAAAAAGAATTCTTTGCATCTGCCTTCCCCCACTACTACATACTATATTCTAAAAAAATCATAGCAAAGCTTTTCTAATAAAACAAGGATTGGACTAAAAAAAGGCCAGATGGAGTTTTTCCAGCTGGGCTTAGACTAACAAATTAAATTGCATCCTCTTCAATCCAGTTTAAATCATCTAAGAAATAAACCACGTCTTCTTCGAGAATATCTTTTTCATCGTCATTGACGAGATCGTGTCCGCTTCCTTGATAGAAACAAAGCTGTTTATCAGACGTATGAATATTTTTAAAAATATAGTTCGCATCATCCGCTTCGATTTCTTCATCTTGACAGCCTTGTCCGATCATTGTCGGTACATGAATTTTTTCAATATTATCTGCGACATACTTGTAGAACGCCGAACGAGCATCCGTCATCGTTTTGATTTCAGGTGCATAGCTCTTAAGAAGCGCTTCTGCTTCTCCTTCTACGATGCCGTCTTGTTGAAGCTGTTTACGCAAATATTTTTCGACTGGAATATAGCGCATGGTTTTATTCACGTTTGCACATAGTGGAACAATCGCTTTTGGCGAAAATGATTCTGCCATTTTAAGTGCAAACACGCCGCCCATCGCAACACCAACAATCGCAATTTCATGAAAACCTTCTTGTTCAAGGAATTTATATCCCGCAACTGCATCTTCATACCACATCTCAGGTGTCGTCTTTAAAAACAGCGCAGGTTCATCTCCGTGGCCTCGGAAGTTAGGTGCATATACCGTATAGCTATTCTCAGCTAAATGCTCTCCTAAACTTCTTACATCTTCTGTCGTTCCCGCAAACCCGTGCAAGAGCAAAACAGCACGATTTCCTGCTTTGATCATAAAGCTACGATCCGCACTCATTTGTAAACAGTCCTCCTAAAAAGTCATTCTGCGACGTAAATCGCGAATTGCAATAGCCCTATCATAACGCGAAGTTTGGCGGCTGTCAACACCCAAATATAGACTTATTCAAGCCGTCTTTCAAACCGACAAAAAAGGTGGAAAAGAACCACTTTTCACTTCACGGTAAAGCTTTATACACCCATTGTATGCTTTTTTAAGAAAGATGCAATGATTTTGTTTATACGTTCTGGAGCTTGTTTTAATAAGAAATGAAGCCCACGAGAAATCACTTCAACTTCACCATTTTGAACTGCTGCTGCCATTTTCTTCGTTTCTTTTACAGAAATGACATCAAGCTGACCGACAATCGCGAGAAAAGGCGCTCTAATCATTTTAAGTTCCGTCTCTTCGATGTGCGGTTCAAACACATTTAAAGCAAGTCGCCGCTTCAGACGATCAAACACAGAACTGATCGGGGCAAGTAGTTTAGCACCAAGATAGCCGATCCGCCCGAGCAGACTCGACAAAAACCGAATTTGGTCTGCATCATAGTTTGCTCCAATCACAACGCTTGAAAGTAGCCGTTCTGGCTGCTTAATCGCCATCGAAAGTGCAATAATTCCCCCGTCGCTGTAGCCGACAACGTGTGTCTGCCTAATTCCGAGTTTATCCAAAAGAACGAGCATATCATCAGCCATTTCCGCAAAGCTGAGTGGCTTTTCACCAAAACTTGAATTCCCGTGCCCTCGGCTATCCACCGCAATCACGTGATAATCCGCTTCAAAATAAGCAATCAAGCTTCGCATTGCTTCATGATTCTGTCCGTTGCCGTGAAGAAGTAAAAGTGGCTCGCCGTGCCCATAAGATTCATAAAACAAATCGACATCTTTAATTCTGACTTTCATTCTCCACACCTCCCCGAACATTTTACTTCATTGTATTCGTTTAAAATGAAATTCTTCTGAGAAAAAGCCTCTCATCTAAAAGATCTCATCATCTACTACATTTTGTTCAATCCGCCCTCTTCGCCCGCTTTTTTTCGGAACAACTTTTAAGAGCGAGAGCCATAACAAGATCGTAATAACTGTGAGGATGCTTATGAGAATGGCAAAGCTTGTTACAGTCATAAGTGGAGCTTGTTTTTCGGTACTGACAGAAAATCCGAGATTGACATCAGGCTGCGCTTTGCCATTTAGATAGAGCTGGCCTGCTGGGTAAAGCGAAATTTTATGGTTATTATAGCGGCCGAAACTGAGCATTCGACCACGAGCTTGCTCACGTGGCGTAGTTTCGATCACCTTGATTTTGTAGCGCCCACTTTTTGAGCTGACGGGTTTAGCAAACTGAATTTGTTTTGCCTGTACGGCAAATTCATCACCGGTTAGTCTGATTTGGCGCAGAATTTCCCCAGTGCCTTCATCATAAAGCGTAAGCTCATAACGCCGCGCCGGATCAGGTTGTTCCAGTACTTTCAAGGTGATGGTGTTGAAAGCATCTTTAGCGGCAAAGGTCTGCGCAACTATGCTCCTATCGTTCACAGGAACACGCATGTAAGCATAATCCTGCTTCGCTTGATAGTCGTGTATCGGATGTTTATCTTGCGTGAGTGCGCCGTAATTCGCTCCAACCGTCACAAGTCCAACTGCAAAAATAATGGCGCTAACAGCAAGAATAGGTAAATCCCATTTTTTCTTCACATTGACTGTTCCTTTTTCAAATAGCCGCTCGGTCAAAAATCGCAAGCCTGCTAAAGCTGAAAGCAGCATAATCGGCGTAAAAATTAAAATATAACGCTGATTCGCTTCCCAAATCAAATGAAACAGCATGACTCCGACAAGCACAACATTCAGGAAAAAAGCAAAATCAAATTTTTTTCGTTTTGAAAAAGCGAAGCGCTCCGAGAGCAATTGCAAACAAATTCATGATATGAAAAATCTGCGCAAAACTGTAAATCAGGATTTTTTTATCCCCAAATAAATAATTAAACGTTGGCGTAAATTTAGTGGTTGAATTAATGTACCAAGCGTAAGCTCTCGTCCCATCCGTCCAAGTATTTTGCAGTTTATTGTGGTAAAGTTCCGCTAGTTGTTGCGGTGAATAGTGTTCGAGCCGCTCTTTAATCTTTTCCAAGTTGGCTTCTTTTTTTTGCCTTTTCGCCTGGAAACGAAGTCGTATAGCGAAACTCAGCTTCATTATAGCGCCCCGCAGGTCCTTTTAACCCCATCATCACAAAATGTGTGGGAGGCACAATATAACGACTGTTTTTTTCATACCCATACGTCTGATAAAATGGCATCGAAAGTGCAGAAAAAAAGTAATATAAGAACCCCAATAAGCGTAAGACTTAGAAGCATTTTTTTTATAATTTTTCACAAGCCAAATGTGGATGACCATCGCCGGAAAGAGGATGATCAAATTTGGTTTAACTTGATATCCGATCGCAAACAACAAACCAATGATGAGAAGTATCCACCAGTTACCTCGCTTCAAATAACAGTAATAACTGAGCACAATGAGTGACACAATTGGCAGTGCCAAAGTATCTGTATAGAAGTATAAAATATACGTAAAAAGCGGTACACATGTTAAAACAAGCATTAAAAATAAGTTCGTGAATTTCGTACCAAGCGAATCTTTGACGATATAAGCCAGACTGAAAATCGTAATATTCATTAACACCATGATGAACAAGTTATCCATCAGATAATAATTATGAATGCCAAAGAATGAACCAAAATGATACAGTTCATAGCGTATGATTGTCACAAAAATGTTATTCAAATACGTTTGGAAATAAATATAATCGTGAAATTTCCCTCCATCACTAAGCATCGTGAGCGCTTGTTCTTTTACCACAAGACTATCCGCGAGTGCATCCATCCGCATCGTGATCACTAAAAACAACTGAATAGCAATGATCAAAACGACGAGTACAATCAAAATGATGAAATTCATCTTCTTACTAAGAAGGCTCATTCCTTTATAAGCGGCTGCAAATAGAAAAAGTGCAGCTAGAGCGAGTAACAGCATGTTGACTGGACTGCCTATAACCTCCACGATTGATTCAGCAATACTCAAATAAGCCAAGTAGCCAATAATCAGTACAAATGCCGCCGTAAAGCTGTAGCCAATTCCTTTTCTAACCATTATAACTAGTATCTTCCTTTCTCCAATCCCAAACGGAAAGTCCCCACAACTTTTTATCCGCTATCCCCCAAAATACAAATAGATTAAAATTACTTTTCTACTATTATGTCATACATAACTGTTATACAGCTTTTTCATTGCTAGTCAAACACATTTTATTTCAGATGTTTTCATTCTAGCAAACTAAGCGCCTCTTTTAAAGTAAAAAAGAAGCAGCTGCTTCTTTTTATAAGAAACAGCTGCTTCATCATTTCTGCTATTCAAACAGAAAGATTATTTTTTCAAGTTGTAGAAAGCTTTAAGACCACGGTATTCAGCAAGGTCTTGAAGATTGTCTTCGATACGAAGCAATTGATTGTATTTCGCAACACGGTCAGTACGAACTGGAGCACCAGTTTTAATTTGACCAGCGTTAGTTGCAACAGCGATATCAGCAATTGTCGAATCTTCTGTTTCACCAGAACGGTGAGAAACAACAGCTGTGTAACCAGCTTGTTTAGCCATTTCGATAGCATCTAAAGTTTCAGTTAAAGTACCGATTTGGTTAACTTTGATTAGGATAGAGTTCGCGATACCTTTTTCGATACCTTCAGCTAATTTTTCAGTGTTCGTTACGAACAAGTCATCCCCAACAAGTTGAACTTTTTTACCAATACGTTCAGTAAGAAGTTTGAAACCATCCCAGTCATTTTCATCAAGACCGTCTTCGATCGAGATAATTGGGTATTTATTGATCATTTCTTCGTACCAAGCAACCATTTCTTCAGAAGTACGAGTTACGCCTTCACCTTTAAGTTCATATTTACCAGATTCACGGTTATAGAACTCAGAGCTTGCAGCATCCATAGCGATTTTAACTTGTTCGCCTGGTTTGTAGCCAGCAGCTTCGATTGCTTCGATGATAGCTTCGATTGCTTCTTCATTCGATTCAAGGTTAGGAGCAAATCCACCTTCATCACCAACACCAGTGTTAAGACCTTTATTTTTAAGAACACCTTTAAGTGCATGAACGATTTCAGCACCCATGCGAAGTGCTTCTTTAAAGCTAGGAGCACCAACAGGCATTACCATAAATTCTTGAATATCAACGTTATTATCAGCATGTTCCCCACCATTTAAGATGTTCATCATAGGAACTGGAAGAACTTTAGCGTTAGTTCCGCCGATATATTCGTACAAGTGAACACCAAGTTCGTCAGCAGCTGCACGAGCAGCAGCAAGAGAAACACCAAGGATAGCGTTAGCGCCTAATTTACCTTTATTTGGCGTACCATCTAAATCGATCATTGCTTTATCAATGCCGATTTGATCTGTTACGTCAAAACCAATGATTTTTTCAGAAATGATATCATTGACATTTTCAACAGCTTTCAAAACACCTTTACCTAAGTAACGGGATTTGTCGCCATCACGTAATTCCACTGCTTCGTATTCACCAGTAGATGCACCACTTGGAACAAGCGCGCGGCCAAAAGCACCAGCTTCTGTATAAACTTCTACTTCAACAGTTGGATTCCCGCGAGAATCAAGGACTTCACGTGCGTATACTTCAGTAATAATAGACATTAATAACTCTCTCCTTTGTTGGGATTCTTCGAACAAAGTGAGTTAAAGCCCCAATATGCACGCGAGCATGTAATCCTTAAAAGTCTGGTCATGAAAGAAACAAGCCTTCCAATGCACTTTCTTTTCAAAAAATACCGCCGCATTCATACTAGACAAACCCAAATTTGCCGATCCCACATTTTTATTACAATTTTATTGTAGCTTTGTTTTCAAAAAAACAAAAGTAAAAACTATGGTTTATTTTACAATTAAGCTTTCGCCTGTCATTTCAGCAGGTTTTTTAACCCCTAAAAGATCAAGCATAGTTGGTGCTACATCAGCTAAACGTCCACCTTCGCGAAGCGTCACGCCTTTTTTCGTTACAATAACTGGAACCGGAACCGTTGTATGAGCTGTATGCGGTTTGCCTTCAGGCGTTGTCATGGTTTCCGAGTTGCCATGGTCAGCAAAAATTACTGCCGAACCACCTTTTTCAAGAATCAAATCAACTACGCGACCAAGATTTTCATCTACCGCTTCAATCGCTTTGATCGTCGGCTCAAGCATCCCCGAGTGACCTACCATATCCGGATTGGCAAAGTTCAAAATGATCGCATCATGCTTATCATTCTTAATATCTTCTACAAGTGCATCCGTTACTTCATAGGCGCTCATTTCAGGCTTAAGATCATAAGTTTCTACTTTCGGCGAATTAATCAGAATCCGGTTTTCACCAGGAAATTCTTCATTCCGTCCGCCGTTCATAAAGAACGTTACGTGCGGATATTTCTCAGTTTCAGCAATACGAAGCTGTGAAAGTCCTTCATTCGATAAAACTTCTCCGATCACATTTTTCATTTCAATCGGTTCAAATGCCACTTCTGCGTCGACACTTGGATTGTATAATGTCATCGTAACAAATTTAACGTTTTTAGGGTGTTTTTCACCGCGTTCAAAGTGTTCCCAAGTTTTGTCCGTAAAGGCGTTCGAAAGCTGGATAGCACGGTCAGGGCGGAAGTTAAAGAAGATTACTGCGTCATTATCTTTCACAGTCGCTGTCGCTTCGCCGTTTTTAGAAACGATTGCGGGAACAACGAATTCATCATTTTTCCCATCTTCATAAGAAGCTTCAACCAATTTGATAGGATCTTCAAATTTCTTGCCGTCACCATTCACAATTGCCTTATAAGCTTTTTCAACACGTTCCCAGCGCTTATCGCGATCCATTGCGTAAAACCGTCCAGAGACAGTTGCAATTTCACCGTAGCCGAGTTTGTTGATAGCAGCTTGAAGATCATTCAAATAGCCGATTGCCGATTGCGGCGGAACATCGCGTCCATCAAGAAATGCGTGGATATATGTGTTTTTCACACCTTTAGCCTTCGCTGTTTCAAGCAGAGCAACCAAATGATTAATATGGCTGTGTACGCTCCGTCTGACAAAAGACCGAACAAATGAAGATCAGAATTGTGATCTTTTGTATGATTAAATGCGTTATTTAGTGCTTTATTTTCTTGAAATTCGCCTTCTTCAATCGCTTTATCAATCCGCGTTAAGCTTTGATAAACAATGCGTCCAGCGCCGATGTTTGTATGCCCAACTTCAGAGTTCCCCATTTGACCGTCAGGAAGCCCAACGTCAAGTCCGGAAGCTTTCAGTGTGCTGTGCGGAAATTCCGCCCAATACTTATCGAAATTTGGTTTTTTCGCTTGAGCAACAGCATTACCTGTTGTTTCATCACGTTTCCCAAATCCATCCAAGATAATAATTGCTACAGGAGATTTACTCATTTTATTTTACTGCCTCCAATAGTGCCAAGAACGATTTTGGTTCAAGGCTTGCGCCGCCTACAAGAGCTCCATCAATATCAGATTCAGCCATGTATTCAGCAATATTTTCAGGTTTTACACTGCCGCCGTATTGAATACGAACTGCTTCCGCTGCTTTTTCAGAAACAGCTTCTGCAACCGTCTTACGGATTACTGCACATGTATCGTTTGCATCTTTGCTTGTTGAAGATTTACCAGTTCCGATTGCCCAAATTGGTTCATAAGCAATCACTGATTTTGAAACTTGTTCTTCAGTTAAGCCTTTAAGTGCTGCTTTAATTTGTCCGCTAACCCATTCGTTAGTTTGACCAGCTTCTCTTTGTTCAAGAGTTTCACCACAGCAGATAATCGGAAGCATACCGTGTTTTAAAATAGCATGTGCTTTTTTGTTGATGTCTTCATCTGTTTCGTGGAAATACTCACGACGCTCAGAGTGTCCGATTACAACATAAGAAACACCAAGATCAGCAAGAGCAAACGGACTGATTTCACCAGTGAATGCACCTTCATCTTCAAAATAGCAGTTTTGAGCTGAAACTTGCAAGTTTGTTCCTTCTGTAAGACGAGTTAAATCGCGTAAGAAAAGAGCAGGAGAAGCCACTACAGAGTCTACGACGTCTCTTGATGGTACATTGTTTTTCACTTCTTCAACAAATTCAGCTGCTTTCGCTGCTGTTTTATTCATTTTCCAGTTTCCGGCAATAATTGGTTTACGCATGAAAAACATCCTTTCGCACTTTTATTTTTTTATTTATCACTGATGGCAACAACGCCAGGAAGTTCTTTTCCTTCAAGATATTCAAGCGAAGCTCCGCCGCCAGTTGAAATATGTGTAAATTTGTCAGCAAAGCCGAGCTGCATAGCTGCCGAAGCAGAATCTCCGCCACCGATGATTGTTGTAGCACCAGTTAAGTTCGCAATCGCTTCACAAACACCGATTGTGCCTTTTGCAAAGTTGCTCATTTCGAACACACCCATTGGGCCGTTCCAAACAACCGTTTTTGCTCCAGCAAGTTCTTTAGTGAAAAGTTCAATCGTTTTTTCACCGATATCAAGACCTTCTTCATCAGCAGGAATCGCATCCGAAGCAACTGTGTGGAATGGAACATCATTGCTGAATTCCTTCGCTACAACTGTATCGATTGGAAGAACAAGTTTATCGCCCGCTTCTTCCATCAAACGCTTAGCTAGATCCACTTTGTCAGCTTCAAGTAGCGAGATTCCGACTTCATAGCCTTTCGCTTTCATAAACGTATACGCCATGCCGCCGCCGATTAGAAGTTTATCTGCAACTTTAAGTAGATTTTCAATAACCCCAATTTTGTCCGAAACTTTTGCACCACCAAGGATAGCAACAAGTGGACGATCAGGATTTTCGACAACGCCGCCGATGAATTTAATTTCTTTTTCCATCAAAAATCCGGCTGCTGTTTCAAGGTTAGAAGCAATCCCTACATTTGAAGCATGCGCACGGTGAGCCGTACCAAATGCATCATTTACAAAGACATCACCGAGCGAAGCCCAGTATTTGCCAAGTTCAGGATCATTTCCGCTTTCTTTTTTACCATCAATATCTTCAAAACGCGTGTTTTCAAATAGAAGAACATCGCCGTCTTTCATTTCATTGATTGCATTTTCAAGTTCTGGACCGCGTGTCACGGGAACAAATTTCACATCTTTGCCTAGTAATTCGCTTAAACGCTCAGCGACTGGGCGAAGAGTTTTGTCTTTCTTGTCTTCTTCAGTTTTCACTTTTCCAAGGTGGGAAAATAGAATTGCTTTCCCGTTGTTTTCGATAATGTATTTAATTGTCGGAAGAGCCGCAACAATACGATTATCGTTCGTAATTTCGCCGTCTTTCATTGGAACATTAAAGTCAACGCGGACAAGAACCTTTTTGTCATTCAAGTCTAAATCAGTAATTACTTTTTTAGCCATTTCACATTTCCTCCATTTTACTTAAAAATTGATTTTTTAAGTCATTTTAAGAAACAAGCGGAAACAACAATTTTGTCTCCGCTTATTCGGTTAAAATCTATTTAGTTCCTGCTTATTTAGCAATTTTAGCGAAGTATTCAAGAGTACGCACTAGTTGAGCAGTATAGCTCATTTCGTTATCGTACCAAGCAACTGTTTTAACAAGTTGTTTGTCGCCAACAGTCATAACTTTTGTTTGAGTTTCGTCGAATAACGAACCAAAAGTCATACCTTTAATGTCAGAAGAAACGATTGGGTCAGCAGTATAACCATAAGTTTCTGGGTCGCTCGCTTTTTTCATTGCAGCGTTAACGTCTTCAACAGTAACTGTTTTGTCAAGAACTGTTACAAGTTCAGTCAATGAACCAGTTGGAACTGGAACACGTTGAGCAGCTCCGTCAAGTTTACCTTTAAGACTTGGAAGTACTTCACCGATTGCTTTAGCAGCACCAGTAGTGTTTGGTACGATGTTTTCTGCAGCAGCACGTGCACGGCGGAAGTCACCTTTAGGGTGTGGACCATCAAGAGTCATTTGGTCACCTGTGTAAGCGTGGATTGTAGTCATAAGACCTTCAACGATACCAAAGTTTTCATCTAAAGCTTTAGCCATTGGAGCTAAGCAGTTTGTTGTGCAACTTGCGCCAGAGATAACTGTTTCAGTTCCGTCAAGTGTTTCGTGGTTAACATTATAAACGATTGTTTTCATGTCACCAGTTGCAGGAGCGGAAATTACGACTTTTTTTAGCGCCGGCTTTAAGGTGAAGTTCAGCTTTTTCTTGAGTTGTGAAGAAACCAGTACATTCAAGAACGATTTCTACGCCAAGGTCGCCCCATGGAAGTTCTTCTGGGTTACGGTTAGCTAAAACTTTAACTTCTTTACCGTCAACTTTGAAGAAACCGTCATGTACTTCAACGTCTCCGCCAAATGTACCTTGAGTTGTGTCATATTTTAAAAGATGTGCGAGCATTTTCGCATCAGTTAAGTCATTGATTGCTACTACTTCAATTCCTTCAACTTCTTGAATACGACGAAATGCCAAACGTCCAATACGTCCAAAACCATTAATACCAACTTTAACTGTCATAATTCATTTTCCTCCTTAGAAAAATAAGTGAAATTTTTATTTCAAAAGGGTGTTGCTCCCTTTTAAAAGCATATTAGCGGCTCCTTCATCTGTCACGAGAATCGTGTTTTTCGGAGCACTTTTCATGTAAGATTTGATCGCCTTGGCTTTTGAAGACCCACCGGCAATCACAATAATGTGCGGGATTTTCGCAAGATCTTCAAATTGAAGACCGAACGTTGAAACCTTGTGAACGACTTCACCTTGCTCATTAAAGTAGTATCCAAATGCTTCACCGACTGCTTTCTTGTCAGTAATCTTTTGAATGACTTCCTCGCTCGTATGACGTCGTTTCGCCATTGTAAGCGCATCGCCTACTCCATGAACAATTGCATTGGCTGATTGAACAAGTCTTAAGCCTTCTTGAATTGCAGGTTCTTTCAATAGTGAGCGATAAGCTTCTTCTCCGAGCTGCTCTGGAACATAAAGCACACGATGTTTGCTACCCGTTTTTGTTGCAATCCGGTCACAAATCGTATTCGCTTGATTATCCAAATCTTCGCCGATTCCGCCTCGCCCGGGAACAAATAACAATTCGCGTCCTTTGGCAAAATCACTCGGCATCGTATCGGCAAAAGCCGCCATTGATGAACCGCCCATAATCGCAATGATGTCACGCTTTTCAGTAAGCGCTAAATCAAGTTGTTTAACAGCTACACGTCCCATCTCTTCACGCACCCAAGGAGTGACATCACTGTCGCCTTGAACGATCAGACATTGTTGGATTTGTAGCAACTCTGCTAGTTTGTTTTCAGCAGAATGTAGGCCGGAAAGCTGATTCATTACGCTTTCCAAGTCGCGGAATACAACTAAACCATCTTTTGTCACCGTCATACCGGATGAGCTGATGTCAATCAAGCCTTGTAACTTCAAAAACTCAACTTCTCCGCGGAGCACGCGTTCACTCATGCCAAGCATTCCAGCAAGCGTTCTCCTGCCAACAGGTTCCGCAAAATAAATCGAGCGCAAAATCTGATAGCGTTTTTGCATAACAGTAAGTACATCGGGTAATAGTTTCTTTTGAATGTTAATTAAATCTGACATAGTCATGACTCCTCGCTAATTTGGACGATTAAAGACCCAGTAAGTCGTTATGCGTCCCGTTAAAACTAAAAAAAAGTAGCGGTCAAGGTTCCCTGAATTCTAAGATAGGACTATTTGGTTGATCGCCCTCTTTGATTTCTGACCTCATCGCGCTTCGATGTTTCATCTATAAGCTTTAATCATTCTTTTAATTACCCTACGAAGACATTGTAACAGGATGAGCTGAAATCTTCAAGTAATAAGTGGGACGTTTATGAAAAAACTACAAAACATTTACATTGAAGAAAGCCAAATGCCACTTAGAGCCACAAAACCACAATATCTTTGCTCCGCTTTAATAAACCTCGCCCGCACTAGAAGGACAAAAAAAGTCCCCCTGCATTTCCAGAGAGGGACTAAACCCGACCAAAAGTCAATCAAATCTTTTCCGTTTCGACGAAGAAGGTATGAGGAGTTCTGTGCGGTACTTCGCAACCGCCCTCCGCGAGATCTCAACCCCGTTTTCAAGCAACATCTCAACAATTTTCTGATCCGAGAGAGGCTTCTTTTTATCCTCGTTATCAATATATTCACTAATCCATTCCTTAATACTTGTACTCGAAATATCTCCTGAATCATCTGGACTATCTTTTTTCATTTGAAGCCCTGATGAAAAGAACGATTTCAGTTCAAAAACACCGCTTGTCGTTTCAAGATACTTACCGTTCACAGCCCGCGAAACCGTAGATTCATGCACGCCGAGTTCCTCGGCAATTTCCTTCAACGTCAGCGGCGCAAGTGGATTTTTAGGATCAATAAAATGCGCTTTCTGATGCTCAATAATAGCTTTACCCACACGCTGAATCGTATCTTCGCGCTGCTCCATACCTTTCACAAGCCAGTCATATTCACCCGCTTTTTCCTTCAAGAACTCAGAGACGTCCTTTTCACCTGCATCTTTTAGTTGCTGATAGTAACTATCTTCAAATCGAATTTGCGGCAAGAAGCGCTTTGCCACCGAAACAATAAATTCGTTACCGGCTTGCGTCAAAATCAAATCTGGGACAATATACTGGACCGTTTCCGATTCAAATTCCGCACCTGGTTTCGGTTTCAGCGTTCGAACATAATCAAAAACCGCTTGAATATCCGAAAGTTCCACCCCAAATTCTGCCGCAATTTTCTTCCACTTCTTATCAACAAAACCGTCAAAATGCTCAGCAATCACATCATAGGCAATATACGGAGCATCGCTCGAACGCTCGATCTGCAACAAAATACATTCTTGTAAGTTCCGTGCCGCAACACCTGCCGGTTCTAACCCCTGTAGCGCCGAAAGCCCATCCAAAACAGCCGATTCGCTCACATCAAGCGTTTCGCTGACAGCCTTAGTATCAGCTGTAAGATAACCAGCAGAATCCAAGCTTTCAATCAAATAAAGCACAATGCGCCGCTCAGTATCCGACAGCTTGAGTAAAAGCGTCTGATCTCGCAAATGATCCGACAGCGTCTCAGATTTTCCTGCCACTTGGTCGAGCCAATCACTATTTCCTTCACCGTTATTCTTCCGTTTTTTATATGAATAATCCGTTGCGACATCATCACCTGACGTGACTTCAATCAGCGGATTTTCAAGTGCTTTTTCTTCCAAAAAAGTGGTGAGATCTGCCGCTGTAAATTGAAGCATTGCGATTGATTGCGACAACTGCTGCGTCATCGCGAGCTTCATTGTCTGCTTCTGCGCCTGCTTTTGGACAAAATTCGATTCCAGCCTCACAAAAATTCCTCCCACTTGAAACTTAACTCTTCTCCATTATAGCACCCCGTCTCCAAATTTGTAATGGGCGTTTTTTTTAGGCAGAAACATAAAAGAGACTTGGGGCTGTCCCAAATCTCCTAACAAACTAGCGCGGCAAATGATTCATAAAATTTTGATGAGCGAATCCAGCAACCTCTTCCTTACCGAAATGCGTCTCAAGCACTGCGATAAAATCCTGAAACTGCGAAGCATTCTCGAGTCCCTTCACATGCGAGGGAATCCCATCAAAATCCGATCCAAACCCAATATTTTTGATACCTCCGAGCTCCGCAATATGATCAATATGTCGCACCACATCCTCCATATTCGCCGTCCCGCTTTCCGTCGTAAACAGCGGGTGGAAAATCACATGAATCATCGCATCATGTTCAATCATCGCTTTAATTTGATCGTCATCCAAGTTACGAATATGCGAGCAAATTGCCTTTGCACTCGAATGGCTGGCAATTGGAAATTCCGCGATTTCAATCGTATCCCAGAAGCTTTTCACACTGAGATGCGATACATCCGTAAACACCTTCCGCTTATTCAGCCTCGAAATAATATCACGTCCAAATCGAGTTAATCCTGCCCCTCGTGTTTCTTCAATTCCGTCTGCTGCCAAGTTCGCATTATTCCAAGTCAAGCCGACCGAAAGCACTCCACCATCAAGCAATTGCTCCAATCTGTCTAAATCCTGCCCAATCGGTTCCACACCCTCAAGCGTAAGTGCCGCCGCCATTTTTCCATCCGGAAGCATCTCAAGATCCGTCCACTTCTTAAGCGGCTTAATAACCCCATTACGATGCAGTACATGCTGCTTAAAAATATTACTTTGCTCGACCGCCTTTTTCCACTTATGTTCAATCGGAACTTCTGGATCAAGAAAAATGGCAAACCCTTGCAAGAGCATGTCTCCTTCCACCATTCGTTCAAAGTTCACGTCCAGTTCCGGCGAATCCTGAAAAGTCAGCCTCCCTTTTGCTTTTTGAAGCTTATAAAGCACATCGCAGTGCATATCGACAATTTTCAATTTTCATTTCCTCCTTCGAACCATCCGCTGTTCGTATTTGAAAGTAATCTTTTTACCGTGTCCTTATGCCATTTCCGACCAATAACGCTTTTACTGACCAAATAATTACCTTCTTCGAGTGACCCGTTCTCCGCCAAGGCTTGAATCTTCAATTTATAAACGAGCGTTTTCCGTTCCATTTCAATTCTTCGAAGCTGCTCCTTCGCCAAAAAATGCATCACCGCTTCACCGAGCTTAAATTGAAACGTAAATAAGCCGACATCCGTAAAACCGAGTACGAGCGTATGGCGCGTTCGCATCGTTGGACCGGCATACAGCAGATCAAGCTGCGTAATCTCCAAATCATTTTCATTTGCAAAGTCATAAATTTCCGTTTCAAGCCGTTTTCGTAAACTCAAGTCCCATCACCTTTTTCTACCATAGTATCATGATTTCCATGAATCAGCGAGAGAAATCGAAAAGAAACCAGCAGAAAACCCGTTATTAAAGTTGACGTGAAAAAAGTATCATTTTTCAGCTTAGCCCTGTAATGCGCTATAAGCAAACCGTGTCGCAGTAGGAATTAAAAAAATGAACTTGAATCGCCAAACTGCCTTAGACTAAAAAACATAAATTTTTGCAGACTTGCTTCCATTAGCTTTCTCAATTATATCATCTGCCTTACTTCCCCCGCCAAGATTCACATCAAACAATTTCTAAAAGAAACAGAAGGAAACGAGAAAAATGACTCTTCTAATCCATAAAACACTATAAAGAAAGTCAATAGACCGCTAGGCTCTCCTAACGTTGCTATTGACTTTCTTTATTGGGCACGTGCTTTTGATAGTGCCCGAGGAACTCACGAAATAGCTAGTATCTTGACTTGTTCCTCGAACCTTTTCAGCACAACATGCCCACCGTTTGCTTTAGCATTTGAATTTGTTCTTTCAAATCTTTTTTACTTCACCCTCAGAATCTAGAAAAATAGCAGGTGAAAATCCTATCTTCTTCTCATTTAGAATTAAATCAAGTGGTAGATTTTATACTTTCATTGAGTTCTGCCCATTCATTATCTGAAAAGCTAGAAAACTCTAAGCCGATAATCTCACTGTTTTCATTTAGAAATAAAAATACATGGTTAGACATTTTTACAACAAAATCTATCTTTTCTTCATCTAATTTAAAATATATTTTTTTGGTGTTCCCTAGATATTTTAAACCCAGATTCTTTAGTTATGATCGAATTTTCATCAAAAATATCTGTTTGGATCACTGGGTTTTTTTCTGCATACTCTCCAATAAATGAATTAGAATCTTCAATATCATTGATGGATGTGAATACTACTTCTACAATTTTCTGTGTAACAGAATTGATTTTAATCTCAACAAATGATTCATGTTCGTTAACGAATCTATAATAATAAAATTCCCCCAAGCTATACTTATCATCATTTTCTGAAAATGATACTGTGATTGGGACATAATAGTCAACTTCTATATCATCTTTGACTAGTTTATCTTCATAACTTTTAATTTTCATAATTTGCTCCTTCCATAGTTAAGGTAGATACACAGCATGTTTAATAACTGGTAATTGTCCTGCTTCTCTAGCCGGACTAAATATTAATTCCCAATTATCTATTATTATTTTAGTATCAAATTTTATTCCTGTAGAGGTAGCTTTTTCTACAGCACCTTGAAAACTCCTTAACAATTGTTGTTCGGTAAGTTTTTGTCCATGAGATAGATTTCGAGTTGAATATTCTACCATGTGCTTGGTTCCATTTGGATTCACCCACAACTTTTCCCCATTAGCATTTATTTCAAACGATTTAGGAACAGTAGTTCCTCCTCTTGGAGGTTGTATACCTTTAATATCATCCCAGACTGTACCTGTAGCCCCACTGGCTTTTTCCATTATACCATCTGTCTTACTTCCTCCGCCAAGATTCACATCAAACCGCTGCAACGTAGCCTGCAATTTTTCTGTCTGCGCGAGCACCTTCGAGCTACCTGAAGTACCCAGTCCGCCAACATCCGCCATCGCGAGTTGCTGTCGTGGTGGTAAGTTCAAGCTGTTCTCCCATTTCGCTCCGACTTTCCCGAGCGTATCCAAACTGCGCGACAGCTTCTCAACCCCGCTATGCGCCACATCTGCAAGAACACCTTTCAAACTTCTTACCCGTATCTCCGCTTGATTCTTCCCAATCCGAACCAAATCCTCCGCTTTCGACACCGCTGTTTGCTTTCCGCGCATTATCAGTTGACTGAGCTCTGCCAAATGCCCCGTTTCTCCAAGCACTCGCGTCCCGCCAGACAGCGCCTTCACGCCCGGAACTAGGTCAAACAGTGAAAACGCCCCACGTAACGCGCGTTCCGACGTATCCATCTCACGCCCCGTCAGCCAATCTTTTCCCGTCACCGCCTCGCTCATTTCTAAACTGCCATAAGCCGCCCCAAGCACGAGCCCAGCAGGAGGACAAAAAATCGCAACCCCGACAATCGCCACCGTCGCCGCAACATTCACCCAAAACTCCTTTTTCTGCTGTTCATCCTGGATCGACGTATATGCAAACGCGCGCGTGTTCAGCATCGCCGCCCGAAAATCGTTCTCTGAAACCGCTTCTTCCGGATTCAACTTCTTCCACGCCTGAAACTGGTTTTTCAACTGATCCGCGTAAACATTACTCCCGCTAAACAAATCATCCATGGTCACTTCTGTTTTCGA
>NZ_AODF01000042.1 GCF_000525875.1 Listeria floridensis FSL S10-1187
TTAACATGCCTGCCTGTCACGCAGGAGATCGCGGGTTCAAATCCCGTCGGGACCGCCATTTGGCTTGGTAGCTCAGTTGGTAGAGCACTTGATTGAAGCTCAAGGTGTCGGCAGTTCGATTCTGTCCCAAGCCACTTTTATTTTAATATGGAGGGGTAGCGAAGTGGCTAAACGCGGCGGACTGTAAATCCGCTCCTTCGGGTTCGGTGGTTCGAATCCACTCCCCTCCACCATTTAAGGGGCATAGTTTAACGGTAGAACAGAGGTCTCCAAAACCTCCAGTGTGGGTTCGATTCCTACTGCCCCTGCCATAGAAATTAAGATGATGGCGGGTGTGGCGAAGTGGTTAACGCACCTGATTGTGGTTCAGGCATTCGAGGGTTCGATTCCCTTCATCCGCCCCATTTATTCTATTAATTATCGATGGGCCATAGCCAAGCGGTAAGGCAACGGACTTTGACTCCGTCATGCGTTGGTTCGAATCCAGCTGGCCCAGTTTCAAAATGCGGAAGTAGTTCAGTGGTAGAACATCACCTTGCCAAGGTGGGGGTCGCGGGTTCGAACCCCGTCTTCCGCTTTTTCTTTTCTTGAAATTTAAAGGGCGCCATAGCCAAGTGGTAAGGCAGAGGTCTGCAAAACCTTCATCACCGGTTCAAATCCGGTTGGCGCCTCCATTTGATTTAATTTTTAAGAAGCATTATAATACTAATAACAGGCCGGCGTGGCGGAATTGGCAGACGCGCTGGACTCAAAATCCAGTGCCCGTTAAGGGCGTGCCGGTTCGACCCCGGCCGCCGGTATCATTAGAGCACCAACTGTTTTAACGATTTGATTCGTTAGGAAGGTTGGTGTTTTTTATGCGTAAAAACAGAGTTGACTATCATTTTGACTATCACTTTGACATAAAATTAGCCAAATGTTCTGCTGTTGTATCTTTTTTAGTTTGTGAAACATGGGTATAAATGTTAGCAGTCGTTTGAATATCTGCATGACCCAATCTGTCTTGCACATCTTTTAAACTGACACCGGATTCAAATAATAAGCTAGCATGAGTGTGTCTGAAACCATGGGCGTTTATTCTTCTTAAATTTTTATGTTTTCTGTAAATCGATTGTAACCAAGTTTTTGTTGTGCTAGGGGAATAGTAATCGCCGCTTCTATTTGCAAAAATCAAATCCGTTCGATCAAGTTTAAGTATTTTATTTATTTTTGACTGTTCCTTTTTCCAATTTCGTAAGACTTCGATGGTTTTTAAATCAAGACTCAATGTTCTTTTACCCGCCTCAGTTTTAGTTGAATTTACAATAAGCCGATTCTTATACCCGCGAGTTATTGTTTTATTGATAGTCAATCTTCTTGAGTTGAAATCTACATCTTCCCAAGTTAACGCAAGAGCCTCTCCCTTTCGGATCCCTGTAAAAGCCAGAAGATAAAAGAATGCGTAGTTAAATGCACTATCCTGTTCGATAGCCTCTAAGAATTCTTTGAGTTCTTCTTTGGTATAAAATAGAATCTCACGTCTTGTTTTGTTTAATGCTTCTCCTCGTGGTATATTTACTTTTGTCATAGGGTTTATATCAATAGTATCAATAGACATTGAATAATCAAAAATGTTTGATGTATAGTTTTTAAACTTTTTGAAGTTGTTAGGTTGTTCAATAGACCATTTATTAACGACTTCTTGGCAATATAGAACATTGATCTTGTCGATGAACTTATCTCCAAACTTGGGTAGTATATGGTTTTCAAATAATAGTTTAGTGGTAGCCCAAGTACTTTCTTTCACAGTCCTCTTATAATTTTCAAACCAAGCATTATATAGCTGTTCAAATTTTGGAACCCTTTTCCCCTTTTCTATACCAATTTCTTGTGACTCATATTCTAATCGCTTGAGAGCCAATTCTGCTTCTCTTTCTGACTTAAATCCGCGGCGGGTTGTTTGTCTACGATTGCCAGTTGTTTCATCAATTCCTAAATACAATCTAAACATATACATAGTTTCGTTTTTTGCATTTTGATAAGACTTGATTCGTTTATCTTTTGACATTGTTATACACTCCTTTTAAGAACGTATGTTCTTTTTTTAGATGCAACAAACTAAGGAAATTTAGTTTGTTGTTAAAGATTTATTCTTCCCATTTAGCAGCTCCGATGATTACCGTATAAGGAGCTTTGCCAGCATCAAAGTACGCTTTACCAGATGATTTCATGCCAGCGGCTATCGTTTCGGAATAAAAATCTTTCGACAATACTTCCGCCTTGTTTCGTTCTCCGTCGTATAATTCAATCATTGTTGAATCAAAATCTAAAGTCTCGGATGTTTGGTTGTCGATGGTAAACTCAACTTTAACTAAGTTCTGAGAAATCTCTGTGTAATCATCCTTTTCGTTTTGAGCATTTTTGATAGAGGTAATTGTCATTATTTGTCCGTTGGCATAATGAGCAGATTCACCGATTGTAAAAATTCCCGATTCGGTAGTTTCATCGTCAGCGTTATTGTAATCAGATGAATCACTTTCACCTTCATCACCATTGTCGTCAGCACTATAGCCGTCTTTATCCATAAAAGCTCTCATATCAGTGTATTTAACATCATCCGTACCCATCCAAGCTAGAAAAGTTTCATCATCGCCGCTGTCATTAGAATAAGTATATTGGTACATTTTTAAACTTTTCATTTCTTTTGCTTGTTTACCCTGTTTTATTTTTTCCTCGGATTTGTCAATGTACTTGTAAAAGTATTCGTTTCTAGTCACTGAGCTGTCTAACTCCTCATATACATAATCATCGTCCCAAATCTTCAACGGTTTTCCCAACTTTTCAAGAAGCTCATCTTTAGAGATACCCACTTTGATTTTTTCAACGTCTTCAAGCTTGAGTTTTTTTTGTTTTAAGTTCCTCACCAGATGTTTTTGAATCTCCACAAGCAACCAAACCTACACAACTAAAAATCAGAATAATCCCAATCAAAATCTTTTTCATTTTTCATTCTCCCTCTTCGTTGTTTTTTATATAATCGCCGTAACGTTTATACCATTCATCCGTTTAATACATACGTATCTTTGAAGAAACTTTCCCAATCGCTTTTTAGATCGTCAGCTAATTCAGGGCGACGCATGTAGTGATAGCAGTTGATACAGTATTCTACTTCGTCCGCAGCTTCCTTATTACCGTTCATGTAGTCAACGATGGCAAGGTAAGCGTAAGCATCATTTTCTACAGTTACCATGTTTCTATATTTTTCAGTCAACGGAATTACTTTTTCTAAGTAAATTTTAGCTTTTGAATAGTGCCTCTTAATAGCATAATATTTCCCTAAATTCATATAAAATGTAGCGTCGAAGTGAATATCTTCAAAAAACTCAAGGTAATTATCCATTTCTTTCTCAATCCGTTCGATAATATTTTCCGAGATTTCAGGGGGAAAGACAAGAAAAAGTTTGGACATAATAAAAAGTTCCTGATATGTCCACCCCGATCTAGCGTCCAGCTCTTCCCAAATTTTTACAGCCTCTGGGCTATCTATATCATAGGAGTTTGCTGCGGTTACTTTGGTGTACACATCTTCTATTACACTTAAGCAATAGGGGATAAAGTCCGAAGGATTTTCTTTTAAATATAAGTGTATTTCTTTGCTTAACTTTTTATCGTTTAGCATCCCTATAGAATTCTTCGCGTTGACAAAATCAAAAAAGATTTTATCACTGCTTGTAAGAGCGTACCCGTTACGAATATATTCGAACTCGCGAAGAGACATACTAAAGTCGTCCAAAACACAAAGAAGTTTATCTATTGAGATATTTCTACTATCAGATTCAATCCTAGCAATGGAGCCTTGTGAAAGTTTAGTGAAGTCCCTTTGCCTCATATTTTTGATTTCTCGAATTTTTTTTGATTGTTTGCCCTATTGAATTCATTGAAAGTTCCTCCTAATTTTCTAGAATATTCCTATGTGTCATTTTTTTATCGATTTAAGGTCATCTATGCTACAATAGAATTGTTATAAAATACTATCGAAAGGATGCTGACCATGAAAAAAAATATTTTTCAATAAACGAGTAATAAAAACTGTAAGCGTTATCAGTTTGATTTCATTGCTGATAAATATTCACCATTAGGCAATAAAAAAGCGCCCGTCTTAACATAGACAGAGCGCAAACTAAAAACCACACCTTAGTTTAACATACTGTCTTAATCAACTCAACAGAGAAGAAAGGACTTTATCGTCATGGATGAAAACCAAATAAAGAGATTTTTAGCTTTAATTAAAAAAGCAAAAAAAAGATGAAAACTTGATTTCAAAAATAGAAAAAACGGGCATTGCGAAAGATGATGCAATTCAGATTACTATTCTACTTTATGGGAGATTTAGTAAAATATGAATATCCTACCTCTACTAAATAGTTAGTAGAGGTTTTTTATTATGCAATATTTTACATGTATCTACCCATTCAAAGCTCTCCATAGTTTTTCTAATTGATCAAGGGCTTCTTGGTCTGCATCGGTTAATTCCTCAATAAATTTTTGAGCATGAGGACTTTTTTGAGCTTCGCGTATGAAATCGTCATCTTCAAGTCGAAGGTGAGAGTACTTGTCTTCTGTGCGACCTAGAAGGTAATCTGTGGAAACATTAAAATAGTCGGCTACTTTTCTCAAACTTTCACCATTTGGTGTTTTTTTCTTCCAAGAGTATAACGAATTTCTTCCGAAACCTAAGCGTTCTTCCAACTCTACGATAGACATTTTCTGATTTTCAGCTAGTTTTTTAACTCTATCGAATGTTGTCATATCAATCACCTACTGATAAAAGCAAAGAACTGTTTTAAACTTTAGGATAGAAAAACGTTGACATCTATAATAAAGTTTAATATACTATGTTCATAAGCTAATTATTTAGCGTTTTAAGCACTAGTAAAAAGAGCCATTGACCACGTTCCCCAACGCATTAAGGCTTTAGAAAGGCTTATTTAGCTATGACTTAATTCTATAATAAAGTTTAATAAAAGTCAAGATTTGCTAAATAATTAGCTTATATCTTAAAAGAAAGGAGAAAAGCATGACATTAAAAGACAAAATTCTACTCTACTTAATAGAAAACCCGCAAGCGACCAACAAAGAAATCGCCGATCACACGAGAATTAAAGAGAGTCACGCCAAGACAGAAATCTCGAAATTGAAATCTAGTGGTCACATCGCAACAACAGGAAACGGATCTGGGCGGAAATTTCAAGTTTTAAAAGAGCCATTGCGAAATATCAATATTAATAAACGTGAACGGTATGAACGCCAACTTGATTTTTTGGAAGAGATTATGTTTTCGGATATCGAACCGGCTCATCGACTAGAGGCTTCTGCGCAGCATATTCGAGTGCTTAATAAATTATGAAGAAAGAAGGTTGTAGAATGCCAATTCATATTATTCCAGACGCGTATTATACACAACAAGAAGTCAGAAAAGAACTAAAAGTTGGACAAGATACTATAACTAAGTTAGAAATTCAAAATCAATTGACACCATTTCAATTAGGTCGATCGTTATTATACAAAGGTGAAGACATCATTGAAGCGATGGAGCAAGGTACATGATGGACGTTTTAACTTTTGGCTACATTAGTTTTTTGATCATTCTTGCATATAAAACATACAAAAAAAGCTCCTTCTGAGGACACAACCTCAAGAAAGAGCATAAACAAAATTATATCTAGCTACATTTTAACACGATTGGAGCGATAAGACAATGAACGCTTTTGAACCATTATCGGATGAAGAGTTACTTATGCTAATTATTGATGGAACACTTGAGCTAACAAGCAACGAATCACCGAGGCTTGAACAGGATTTTAAAGATGCTGTAAAAAGCGCCCTTGAGAAGCTTGTCCTGCTTGACGAAACAATATTCGAGCTAGAGGGCGATATCGAAGCATTGAGGCAAGAGAATAAAGAATATAAAAAGACATTTAAAAAAATTGGAAAACTGGTCAGTTCTTGAAGCGATGACTAGTTTTGTTCAAAAAAACATCTAATCGGAGAGGTGAGGAAGCTACGTGCTACCAAACCAAATTTACAAAAAAATGAAATCGAATCGTTAGAAAAATGGTTTAACAAACCTTACATGAAGTTCGCTGTGAGAGTGGAGGAGGTTGAAGGAGATGAGTAAGTTTAAAGTTGGAGAAATTGTGCGCGTTCGAAAGGATATTAGTGAAGAATCGAGGTACTCCGCGCGCATGCTTTTTACTCAAGAAATGTATCAACATGTTAGCAAGACATTCAAAGTCATCACAATTGATAGTTTCCGAAACGATACACAATATAAATTAGAAGGGCTGGATTTTTGGTGGCATGAGGATTGGCTCGAATCTGCGTACGAAAAAATTGAAGTCGAGCAACAAATGGCGGATTGGTTGGACACGATGCCCGATGCTTGGAAGCTTGACGCAGATTTAGCCCTTTATAAGGTCGTAGCGGCAAGTAGTGCGTACCAAAGGGATGAACTCCGTAGTAAAAAATTAGTACCAATTTGGTTGATCGAGAGTGTGATAGAGCCGAGAGTACAACACTTACGACGATTGCCGATGCCATTCGATACGGCTATGAAG
>NZ_AODF01000043.1 GCF_000525875.1 Listeria floridensis FSL S10-1187
ATTGCACCATATGCCTTAGGTGCTAGCACAGCTAACCGTTCGCGACTCGCCTCTGCCAGTGCCTCTTGAAAAACAGGGGTATTGCGCCAGTTGTAAATCGTCTTGCGCACAGTGTCTAACTCCTCTGCAATCTGATCCAAACTTTTGCGGTCCGGATCACCCTTTGCATACTCCTCACGCTCGACCAACATGTCAATTGCCTGCTTTTGTTGGTCGGTTAACTGCTCCAGTAATTTATCTAATTTTCGTGTGATTGCTACCACCTCCCTTTTTATGCGATCAACCTTAGTTTTAGCTGTTCTAGAAATGAGCCAATATATAAATATTTTCTCCGCCTATCAAAATCGGCTACGACATTCATTTTGGGTGTAATTTCCATTATTGGCTCCTCTCTCCACAATAAAAAGCCCTGCGCATCACAGGACTTTCAAAATATATTCTGATTAGTTAAGCGGGCAGAAGGATTCGAACCTTCGTCTCTACACGATACGTCTATCGCTTCATCTCGAACTGCCATTGAGAAGCCCGCGTGATAAAACAAGGACGGCAGGAATCGAACCCGCATCGCAAGGTTTGGAAGCTTGCATCTTACCATTAGACAACGTCCTCATGTATTAAAAATGTGCTTGTAGGCTATTGTTAGCCCCCAGTTTAAAAAATTTGCAAGAAATTATTGTGGGTCTGGAGAGCGGCGTCATTGCCTGACCTCCCCCGCCCCTTTTTCGTTGGTTAGTACTTATTCATTCGATGTATGTTTATACGAAACTACTTCCGCTAAGATGAGTTATGTTAACTATCATAGCTCTTTAACCCGCATCATATTGCGGTTTTCCATCTGCTACGCATAGTTCCCCATGCAACGATTTATACATTGGCTTTGTACAGCCGTTTAAATGTTGCACATAGTCGATGGCGGTGTATAAATCAGCAGAGCCTGACCCCTTGGTTTTTAAACGGGGGGTTGTATCAGGAGGGCGAAGCTGGTCAAGGGTAACTAATACCTTATGTAACAGCTACTTCTTTCTTTATTATATATGCGCATATACACCTGTTACCCTAAGCGCCCTGACAAGGGCAGACCTCGCCTTAAGCCTTTAACATACGGTCATACTAACAAGGAAACATACGTTTCTTACCTCGCTCACTATCGTTCGCTCGGGCTTAGCAACTTCTTTTTTAAGCGCCTATATACAGTTACTATATACCGCTTAGCTTCGAGCGGCGTCGAGGTGTTGTCGAAAGTCGAACTGCTTCGCACCTCGGCGTCGACTACTCGTTTTACTCTCTCATAATATAGACCGCAAAATAAAGTGTGATATAACCCTAAAAGTGAAAAATCAGTCTAAAGTCTTACGGATTTTAGCGATAAGTGTGACTTGGATTGCATATCCACACAATGTGTGTATTCTTTTCACCCTCTATAGTTCTGCCAAATATTAACATAGCACGACTAAAAAACAATAAGTGTCAGTGCCTGCTTAGCAATCCTTACAAAGCAACCTAGATTCCGACTATTCCGACATTTAAGTTCAAGCCTTATGTGTCAACATTTCACTGTAAAGTATTTTTACTTGCGAAATCCGATGAGCCGCGCTAGTCCACTAAATGGCTTAACCGCGCCGTTAAACTGCCTCTTGACAAGGACGAGCCGCGCTAGGTATAATAGCCTTGTGCGTATGATTAGGTTGAACGTGGCACAAACGTTGGTACTATGCGGTCGTGGCGGAATCGGCAGACGCGCTAGGTTGAGGGCCTAGTGGGCATTAGCTCGTGGAGGTTCAAGTCCTCTCGGCCGCATCATATAAAACAAAAAGGTTTCGGAAGATTTTACAAATCTCCCGAAACCTTTTTGTTTTATTTACAAAGATAAAATTAGCTACTATATGTTGATAATATGAATAAACGAAGCTACCTTTTTTAAATCTAAACAAATTTCTTGCTATACACTAAAAAATTTTCCTAATTACTTATAGATTTACTTTTTCAACTCCTCTATTTCGCAAAGCATCTAAATATAATACAAGAAAGGATCTTCCTTCTGGTTGAGTGTCTTGTATTCTATTATTCACAGTATATTTGCAATCTATCTACTTTAGAGAGACATAATTTCCTTTTAAATAATAGTAATCTTCAAACAGATCACTTGTAATGAAAAAACATACATCCAAAACATTATTCTTTAATAAATCCCCCATAACATATAGCCAAAATTTTTTAAGATGCTTGATAAGACACATTAAAAGCTACTACTTTTTGATCATTAATCAAAAATTCTAATTCCTCTTCAACAAGGGAATTTATTCTACTCACTTTAACTAAATTATCCATTATTGACCTCTATTCGATAGGATTAATGGCTAGAATGATCTTCCTATTTTCAACATGATAAGTGATGATTCCCCCTAAATTATTAGTCCCTACAAACTCAAATTTGGCATGACTTTATATTGGAAAACCATTGGCATTGGTTAATGCTACTATTTTTCATAAACTTAACATAACCTGTCCTAATCTCAACTTTATAATTATACTTGATTTTTGTTCAATTTTTTATAACATCACTAGCATCTGCTAAAAATTTATTAACATTGGAAAAGGCACTTCCAAATTCTCCTACGTGTTTAGAAAAAGAGATTTTTAACTTCTCTATATTTCCAAAATGAGCCCCCACTAGCTTTTTCGGGGCTATAAATTAAGATATATAAAGTAGAAAAAGAAACGATAAAGTGGAATCGTTTCTTTTTTAATCATGAGTTTTTCTACAATAAATATGGTTAGCTATTGGCAACTTGATTAGTGAGTCTATTCTTACTAGTCAAGGCTTTAATCCGACTCCAATCAGATAGTAAAGTGCGCTTTTTATTATCATCCTACATATAGCTTTATATTTTCTTTCTCAAATACTTTAGGTAAGTTTTCTAAAATATAATTGATTCTTTTCTGTATATCTATCTTTATATCTATATTTTTAATATTTTTTTCTATCCATTCCTTAACAAGTTTTATTTCTTTTAGAATCACTGGCGCATCTTCTTTTTCAATCACTATTCCTGTTTCAAAAATAGGGACCCAACTTAATTGAAGCAAAAAAATAGGATACCTCCTAAAGGCATCCTATTTCCTATCAATTCTCAGCAGCTTCAATTTGTTCGAGCATATCGGGCGAACCTAAATCGCTTCGTAAAAATTCAGTTGTTTGCGGAAGCTCAAGTTCAAAATCAGTTTGTTGCGCTACTTCAACTCTACCTTCAAGTAGTTCATAGTCAAACACATGCCCCCCTACTTGACGCATATCATCAATAAAATGAATATGATAGCCTGAAACGCCAATACCACTAATATAAGCAGGTGTCCAAAATCCTACGATGGTACCTGTAATATATTCAAAATGATAGGTTGGCTGCGTTTTAACAGCTTCAATTAATGGCGGAAATGGGCGTTTTTGCTTCGGTGCCACACGAGTGTCGACAAATCGAAAATTCCCAGTAATTTTAATTGCATAAAATACATTTGGCCCCTGTGTCAGTCCTGCTACTTGCTCCTCAATTTGACTGCGCGTCTTGAGTTCTGCCACATCGAAAGAAACATCGGGATCAAAAAAAAGTTACTGCAGCATAAGGAGTAGTATCCTCCGGTCTTACCTCGTACGCCTTCCCGTCTTCACGAATTTGATATGCCTTCCCATCCGTAATCACAAGCTCTCCGTCAAAATGATCAAGCGTTCCAATACCTAAATCACCATGTTCCATCAAATCTTTAAAATTCGTCGTTCCTCCAAACAGCCCGCCAACTAAAGCCGCCATTGTAGAATGCTGAAACAAACGATTCTTGCGCTTTCCTTCCATGGATAAACACCTCTTCAAAATTGTACCAATAGAAAATAAATTATCATTAGTACACTTTTTCTTTTCATAAAGCCATTATAACAATTTATCCATGATAATAAAAGAAATTACAATTAAAACTGTTTCAAAACAGAACAAAACTGTATTACTCACACTAGTAAAGTATATAGCATTTGATTGTCATTAATCGCGATATACTCCGGATCGAAACAAGCCACTCGCTCAAGCAAGCTTGGATAGTCTTCTTTGCGATTTAGTAAAACACCAATAATAACAGGTCCACTTCCGCGATTTACTTTTTTCGTATATTCAAATTTCGTGATGTCGTCTTTTGGTCCAAGGACTTCGCTAACAAATTCTTTCAGCGCACCCGGCCGCTGTGGAAAATTCACTATGAAATAATGTTTCAACCCTTTAAATAATAAAGAACGTTCTTCAATTTCTTGCATCCGGTTGATATCATTGTTCCCGCCGCTGATAATACAAATCACATTTTTCCCCTTAATTTCAGCTTGATAATGCTCAAGTGCCGCTACTGAAAGTGCTCCAGCCGGTTCAGCGACTATCGCTTGTTTGCTGTACATTTCGAGAATCGCAGAACACACTTCTCCTTCTGGAACCGAGATAACTGCATCCACAAGCTGTTTCGTATGTGCGTAGGTTAAATCACCAACTTTTTTTACTGCGGCTCCATCCACAAATTTATCGATCTGCTTAAGAGCAATTGCTTCTCCCTTTTCAAGCGCTTTTTGCATGGAGGATGCACCGCTTGGTTCTACGCCAACAACTTTCGTTTCTTTCGAGACAGCCTTCAAGTAGGTCGCAACACCTGAGATAAGTCCGCCACCGCCGATACTTGCGAAACAATAATCCGGCACCACTTCTTCCGCTGCTAAATCGGCCATCATTTCAACAGCGAGCGTCCCTTGACCGGCAATAATCGCAGGATCATCGAATGGCGCAATAAATGTCGTATCCTGTTCGTGTGAATAGGTTTTTGCTGCCGTTTGGGCCGCATCAAACGTATCTCCCGTTAAAATCACATCAACAAACTCTCCGCCAAAAAATTCAACTTGCGAGATCTTTTGCTGCGGTGTTGTAGTCGGCATAAAAATTGCGGCATGCACTTTCATCTTTTGGCAAGTAAAAGCCACACCTTGCGCATGGTTGCCGGCACTTGCGCAGGTTACACCTTTTTGACGCACTTTTTCATCCAAATTTTGAATTGCATAGTAAGCGCCCCTTAACTTAAACGAGCGAACCCACTGCAAATCTTCACGCTTCAAATAGATATTACAACCATATTTATGCGACAAATACACATCATGCGTAAGTGGCGTATGTTTTACGATCGGCTTTAGCACCTCATATGCCTTTAAAACGTCCTCTTCCGTTACAAGCGAACCGACTGACTCCATTTTCATCCCAACCTTTCACGAAAATTTTTTTTGTTTTGTTTCTTTTCATATTGAACAATATCATCTAAGTAGTGCAGCGTAATCGCAATATCATCTACCCCTTCGACAAGTTTATTTTTCCATGTCGGGTCAATTGCAAACGAATAGGTTTTTGCTCGAGCAGCCACAGTTTGGTTAGGCAAATCGATTTGCACCGTTTCATCCGGCCCCAGTTCTGCTAGCTCGGCTCGCTCTTTTTTCGAAAGAATGATCGGTAAAATCCCATTTTTCGTACAGTTCATATAAAAAATATCACTGTATCCGCCGGCAATAATGACACGAAACCCGTAATCCAAGAGTGCCCAAGCAGCATGTTCACGCGAAGAACCGTATCCGAAGTTCTCCCCTGTAACGAGTACTGTTGCTCCTTTTCGCATCGGATCGTTAAGCGGAAAGTTCGGATTCAGCTTCTCGCCTGAAAGATAGCGCCAATCATAGAATAAAAATTCGCCAAAACCTGTTTTTTCAATTCGCTTTAAGAATACTTTGGGAATAATCTGATCCGTATCAATGTTGTCATTCAACAACGAAACGGTTTTTCCACGGTGAATTTGAATGGCTTCCATCTAAACCCGCTCCTTTCTAATATCCACGAAACTCCCGTGAATGGCTGCCGCGGCAGCCATCGCTGGCGAAACTAGATGCGTTCGTGCTCCGTTTCCTTGTCTTCCTTCAAAATTCCGATTCGACGTTGATGCACAGTGAACGCCCGCCGGAACTTGATCAGGATTCATGCCGAGGCACATCGAACAGCCCGGCTCGCGCCATTCAAAACCTGCCGCTTTAAAAATTTGATCAATCCCCAGTCTTTCTGCGGCAGTACGAACCGCTTTCGAACCTGGAACGACTAGCGCACGAACTGACGGGTTTACGTGTTTCCCTTTCACAATCGCTGCCGCTTCCTCAAGATCAGACAAGCGGCCGTTCGTACACGAACCAATAAAGACGTATCCAAGCTCAATGTCTGCCGCTGTTTGCCCGGGAAGAAGCCCCATATAACTGTAAGCTCGTTCATCATTCGCCGTTTGAACTTCGGGGAAAGCTTCCCCAAATGGTACACTCATTTCTGGATTCGTTCCCCACGTTACATACGGTGCAAGTTCTGTAACATCCAAAACAATCAATTGATCATAGTTGGCATCCAGATCCGTATAAAGTGTGCGCCAAAAAGCTTCTGCTTCCGCAAAATTCTCCGGTGCATATTCACGCCCATTCAAATACGCATACGTTGTTTCATCTGGAGCCATCAAGCCAACCTTCGCGCCACCTTCAATCGCCATGTTACAAATCGTCATCCGTTCATCCATCGAAAGCCCGCGAATCGTATCGCCAAAAAATTCGATCGCGTAGCCGGTTCCAAAAGAAATGCCATACGTCGCCAAAAGGTGCAGAATAATATCTTTCGCATAAACTCCCTGCGGCAATGTTCCAGTTATTTCAATCCCCATCGTTTTTGGTTTCTGTTGCCAGATCGTTTGCGTTGCAAAAACATGTTCCACTTCACTTGACCCGATTCCAAATCCGATTGCGCCGAACGCTCCGTGTGTTGCCGTGTGCGAATCGCCGCAAACAATTACCTTTCCTGGTTGAGTAAGCCCTGTTTCAGGGCCAACCATGTGCACAATTCCTTGCCTTGCACTACCAATATCTGCAAGCGTCACCCCGAATTCCTCACAATTTTTTCGAAGCGCGTCGACTTGCTTTTTCGCCACCAAGTCTTGAATATTAAATACGTCTTCCGTCGGCACATTATGGTCCATTGTCGCAAATGTCTTATCCGGCCGCCTTAGCGTGCGTTTTTCCATCCGAAGTCCTTCGAAAGCTTGGGGAGAAGTCACTTCATGGATAAGATGCAAATCAACATATAACAGTTGCGGCTCCCCTTCATTCCCAGCAACCACGTGACTGTCCCATAGTTTATCAAATAGCGTTTGACCCAATTTGTACTCCTCCTTATAGCTCAGATAGCACTTTCTCTGTAAAAGCCGAAAGTGACGTACTACCGCCCAAATCTTTCGTTACAAATCCGTGCTGCATGACTTTATTTGCAGCCTGATCAATTGCCTCTGCTGCCTCAGTTTCATCAAAATCACGCAGCATGAGTGAAATTGAATAAATCATCGAGAGCGGGTTGGCTTCGTCCTTCCCGGCAATATCCGGAGCCGATCCATGGATCGGCTCATAAAGCGCCGGCCCAGTTTCCGAATAACTGGCAGAAGGAAGTACCCCTAGCGAACCCGTAAGAACCGAAGCTTCATCACTCAAAATATCGCCAAACAGATTCTCAGTCACAATCACATCAAACTGCGTCGGCTTCGTGATAATCTGCATTGCCGCCGCATCCACATAGAAATGCTCGAGCTTGACATCTGGAAACTCTCTTGCAATCCGGATCGCCGTTTCCCGCCACAGCTTACTTGACGCTAGCACATTTGCCTTATCCACCGAAGCAAGTTTATGTTTCCGCGTTTGCGCAAGCTGAAAGCCCTTCCGGATAATCCGTTCGATTTCATACGTCTGATAACTGAGCGTGTCCGTTGCTTGATCCGCATCATAATATTTTGGTTCCCCGAAATACAGTCCACCTGTCAGTTCGCGTACAACAACAAAATCACTACCGCGAACAATCTCTTCCTTTAGCGGCGAAAGGTGCACCGCTGCATCAGGAACGCGAAGCGGGCGAATATTCGCATAAAGGCCAAGCTGTTTGCGCAGTTGAAGCAGACCTACTTCCGGTCGTTCTAAAGAATTATCCCATTTAGGCCCGCCGATTGCCGCAAGCAAAATCGCATCCGCATTCTGGCACGCTTGAAGCGTTTCATCCGGTAGCGGCTTGCCGCTTTCATCAATTGCAGCTCCGCCGAAAGAGCGGGTATCCATTTGCAAGTCGAAGTTGTATTTTTCAGAAACTGCCCCGAGAACTTTCATTCCCGCAGCCATGATTTCCGGTCCAATTCCGTCACCTGGAAGACACGTAATCTTATAGCCCATGTGCCGCTACCCCCTCTTCCTCTGCCGTTTTCGCTTTGCTACTTGCATGTAAATACGCTTTCGCGCTTGCAGTAAGCACATCATGGTCAATCCCGATTCCGTGGAAATTTGCTCCGCTTTCCGTTTCAATCACAACATGAACTTCTGCTTGCGCATCTTGCCCCGCCGTAATCGCTTGAATACGGTAATCTACAAGCGTCAGCCTCTGCCCAGTAAGGCGGTCGATCGTATTATAAATCGCTTCAATACTTCCCGCACCCGTTGCCGCGTCTTCTTGCACATCTGCCGATTCTTTCCCTGAAATCCGAATCACCGCACCTTGAATCCCGCCCGTCACGTACTGCACTTGCATGTGATTGAGTACAAAGCGTTCGCTTGCTTCATTTTGCTGACCAAGAATTAGCGCGTGCAAATCTTCTTCCGATACAAACTTCTTCACGTCCGCAAGTGCCTTAAAGCGCTTAAAAGCTGCTTTTTGTTCCTGCTCATCAAGCACGTAACCAAGTTCTTCCATTCGGTTTGTAAAAGCGTGCCGACCTGAAAGTTTTCCAAGCGGCAGCGAATTTTTTTCGACACCGACAAGAGCAGGCGTGATGATTTCATACGTGTCTGGATTTTTAAGCACTCCATCTTGATGAATGCCCGATTCATGCGCAAAGGCATTGCCGCCGATTACTGCTTTATTTTTCGGCACCGGAAGCCCTGAAAGACGACTGACAAGATCACTGGTACTTTTGATTTGATCCAGCTTAATATGTGATTCCGCCGCATAAATATCCTTGCGAATATGAAGCGCTACAGCCACTTCTTCAAGTGCCGTATTTCCTGCGCGTTCCCCGATTCCGTTGATCGCACCTTCCACACGCAGCGCACCGTTTTCAATCGCCGCGAGCGAATTGGCTGCCGCCATGCCAAGATCATTATGACAATGTGACGAAAAAATAACGTCATCAAATTCTGGAATATGCTGCTTCAAGTCACGAAACAGCTGCCCGAATTCCGTTGGATTGGTATAGCCGACCGTATCCGGAATATTAATAACACTTGCCCCTGCATCGATCGCCGTTTGCACCGCCTGAATCAAAAAGAGGCGCTCCGTCCGCGTTGCGTCTTCCGGTGAAAACTGAACCACATCAAAATACTTTTTCGCATAAGCGACATGTTCTGCAATCGACTTAAGCACTTCCGCGCGGCTCATTTTCAACTTATACATCATATGAACATCACTCGTTGCGAGGAAAACATGAATTTGCGGCTTTTGCGCATGTTGGAGCGCTTCACAAACTCGGTCAATATCTTTCCGGTTACAGCGCGCAAGCCCAGTTACAGCCGAACTCGTGAGCGCCTCAGCCACACTTTTTACACATTCAAAATCTCCTAGAGAAGCAATCGGAAAGCCCGCTTCAATCACATCAACGCCCAGCTTCTCGAGCTGTAACGCGATTTGAACTTTCTCCTTTACATCAAAATTCACACCCGGTGTCTGCTCGCCGTCGCGAAGCGTTGTATCAAAAAACTGGATTTTTTTTATCTGGATTTCACCTCAAGATTCAATTTTTTGTGGATTAAAGCGAGCTCGAAAGCTCGTTAGTTTTGCTTAACAAATGGCATCATTTCGCGCAAACTTGCACCGACTTGTTCAATTTGATGCCCTTGCTGCTCTTTTCGCAAACGATAAAATTCCTTAAAGCCGTCCTTGTTATCATCCGTAAAACTCTTCGCAAATTTACCGTTTTGAATATCATTCAACACTTCTTTCATCGCGCTTTTCGTTTCTTTCGTCACGATCCGCGGGCCAGAAACATAATCGCCATATTCGGCTGTATTTGAAATCGAATCACGCATTTTCTCCATGCCGCCTTCATACATCAAATCGACAATCAGTTTCATTTCATGCAACACTTCAAAATAAGCCAGTTCAGGTTGGTAGCCAGCTTCAACTAGCGTTTCAAACCCAGCTTGAATCAAATGCGTCACTCCGCCGCAAAGTACCGCTTGCTCGCCAAACAAATCCGTTTCCGTTTCTTCCTTAAAAGTCGTTTCGATAACCCCGGCGCGCGTAGCCCCAATTCCCTTCGCGTAAGAAAGCGCAATGTCGCGCGCCGCCCCGCTCGCATCTTGATAAACCGCAAACAAGGATGGAACCGCGCCACCATTTACAAAAGTTCGACGGACAAGGTGTCCCGGACCTTTCGGCGCCACTAGAAACACATCCACATTTTCCGGCGGCTTAATCTCATCAAAATGAATGTTAAACCCGTGCGCAAAAGCAAGAGCATTTCCTGCCTTTAAATGAGGCTTAATTTCTTTTTCATATGTATCGCCTTGAATTTCATCAGGAAGCAAAATCATGATCAAATCTGCTTTTTCAGCCGCTTCAGCAACCGGGTAAACCGAAAAGCCATCCTTTCGTGCCTTTTCCGCCGATTTCCCTGCTCGAATTCCGATAATCACTTCGTTGCCATTATCCCGCAAATTCTGCGCATGCGCATGACCTTGCGAGCCATACCCAATGATTGCAACCGTTTTTCCTTCTAGCGCGTTTTCCTTCACTGCATCTTCATAATAAACTTTTGTCATAAATAAAACCTCCAAATTTTGTATTTGTATATCAAGCGAGCATTGGCTCAACTTATTTTCCTACCGTTACTTTTGACTTCTCGTAAACCCAGTTACCCCAGTCCGTGCCATTTGTTTAATCCCATACGGCCGCACAATTTCCGCGAAAGCATCCACTTTTTCACTTGTACCGGTTATTTGAATCACAATGCTCTTTGCCCCGACATCAATGACCATCGCCCGAAAAGGTTCAATCACTGCATTAATTTCGCTGCGCTGCGCCGCATTTGCATTTAACTTTACGATCGCAAGCTCACGTTCGAGATGTGGTTCATCCGTAATATCACTGACTTTCAGCACATCAATTTGCTTATTGAGCTGCTTTGTCACCTGTTCAATCTCATGGAGCGAATCCACATGAACGACAATCGTAATTCGAGAAACATTCGGCGCCTCAGTATGCCCAACCGAGATACTATCAATATTGTATTGCCGCCTCGAGATCACGCCTGTTATCCGGTTGAGAACGCCAGATGAATTATTCACAGTCGCTGTAATGATTCGACGCATTGTCAGTCCACTCCCTCCATTTGATGATTAGGCTTCCCACTTGGAACCATTGGGAGCACCAGTTCATTTTTGGCAATATGCGCATCCACGACAACGGCACCCGGCTCTGAAAATGCTTTTTTCAAGTCTCGCTCAAGCGTTTTCGGATTCGTTAACCGAACTGCTTTTACCCCATAAGCTTCCGCCAATTTCACAAAATCCGGCTGGCTTTCAAAAATCGAGTGGGAGAAGCGTTCCCCGTGGAATTTTTCTTGCCACTGTTTCACCATCCCAAGCGCTCCATTGTTCAAAATGACAATTTTAATATCCAACCCGTAATCATTTAAAATCGCCAGTTCCTGACTGGTCATCTGGAACCCTCCGTCGCCGACAAAGGCCACTACCGTCTTATCCGGATACGCCAGCTTCGCCCCAATCGCCGCCGGCAAACCAAATCCCATCGTTCCAAGCCCTCCGCTCGTAATGATTTGATGATCAAACCGAAACGGATAAAATTGTGCGACCCACATTTGATGTTGTCCCACATCCGTTGCCACTAAGGCTTCCCCTCGCGTGAGTTCACCCACAAGTTCAATCAAGCGCTGTGGTTTGATTTCCCCCACTGTGTTTTTATCATAATGAAACGGATGACGGCTTTTCCTTGTAAGATTCAGCTTTACCCAATGAGAAACATCCGGCGGAGCAAGCAAATCCATGGTCAGAAGTGCGCGGAGCGCTTCTCGAATATCTGCCACAATCGGAATTTGTGTCGTAATCACTTTCCCAATTTCAGCAGGATCGATATCCACGTGTGCAATCACGGCTTTTTTCGCAAATTCCTGCGGTGCACTCGCCAAGCGATCATCAAAACGCGATCCGAAATTAATTAAGAGATCACAATCCGTTAGTGCCATGTTCGCGGCATATGAACCGTGCATTCCCCCCATTCCAAGAAATAAATCACTGTCCGGCGAAAAGCTTCCAAGCCCAAGTAGCGTATTGACTACCGGAATTTGATAGCGTTCTGCAAACTCAGCCAGTTCTACCGTTCCGCGTGAATGATTAACACCAGCTCCAGCAAGAATCAGCGGCTTTTTGGCATTTAATAGCGCTTGCATCAGTTTCTCAAGCTGTAACGGATTCGGCATGAGAGTCGGCTGATAGCCTGGTAAATCAATCAAATCATCTTTTACTTTATTTGTTTCAGCAATCCCGATATCTTTCGGAATATCTACAACGACTGGCCCCTTTCGACCAGTATTGGCAATATGAAACGCTTCGTTAACGATTCGCGGCAGCTCCCTGACATCTCGTACTTGATAATTGTATTTCGTAATCGGAATCGTAAGTCCGATCATATCCGCTTCCTGAAAAGCATCTTTACCGATTCCCGGCATGTGAACTTGACCAGTAAAAACAACGAGCGGAATCGAATCACTCATCGCATCCGCAATCCCCGTCAGTACATTCGTTGCACCCGGACCGCTTGTCACAACAACAACACCGGGCTTTCCTGTCGCTCGGGCATATCCTTCAGCAGCATGAACTGCTCCCTGCTCGTGACGCGTCAGAATGTGCGGGATTTTCGCATCATAAAGCGCATCATAGAGAGGCAAGACTGCCCCGCCGGGATAACCGAAAATAAAATCCACATCTTGTTTCTCAAGGGCATCTATCAAAAGTTCGGCACCAGATTTCAACTGTTCGCCTTTTTTTGTATCAATCAGCATTTTTCCACCCCATTTATCAAATTTTAATCCATTAGTTCATCTGGAATTTTCATGACTCCGCCTGTATGAGCAGAAGTAACAAGTGCCGTATAACGAGCTAAATAACCCGTTTTTACTTTCGCTTTAAACTTCGGAAGCTTCCTTTTCCGTTCCGCTAGTTCAGCATCTGAAACATCCACATTGATCGTCCGGCTCGGCAAATCAATAATGATGGTATCGCCGTCTTCAACAAGTGCAATCGGACCACCTGCAGCAGCTTCCGGCGAAATATGACCAACCGCAATGCCTCGTGTTGCCCCAGAGAAGCGTCCATCTGTAATCAGTGCAACATCTTTCCCTAAACCGCGCCCGACAATTGATGAAGTAGGGGCGAGCATTTCAGGCATTCCCGGCCCACCTTTTGGCCCTTCATAGCGAATTACAACCACATCGCCTTCCATAACCGTATGATTATCAATCGCTTCCACCGCTTCATCGTGAGAACTGAAGCAAACCGCTTTTCCGGTAAACACTTTCACAGTGGGGTCGACGCCGCCGACTTTAATCGCGGCTCCTTTCGGTGCAATGTTACCGAACAGAATCGATAACCCTCCAACTGGACTGTATGGCTTTTCTTTCGGATGAATAACCGCTTGATCATGAATTTTGGCATCACTCACATTTTCACGGATTGTCTTTCCTGTCACTGTAATCCGATCTGGATGAATCACGTTGCCTAAATCAACCAGTTCTTTAATAATCGCCGAAACCCCGCCTGCCTCATGCACATCATGCATCGAATACGCAGAAGAAGGAGCGATCTTCGAAAGGTAAGGGACACGCTCAGCGATTTCATTAATCCGCTCCAAGTCGTAATCAATTCCCGCTTCATTTGCCAGCGCAAGCGTATGTAAAACTGTATTCGTTGAACCACCCATTGCCATATCAAGCGCAAACGCATCATCAATCGCTTCTTTCGTCACAATATCGCGCGGCTTGATGTCTCTTTTCACGAGCTCCATCAAATGAAAAGCGGACTCACGAATCAGCTCGCGCCGCTCGCTCGACACAGCAAGCGTTGTCCCGTTTCCAGGAAGGGCAAGCCCAAGAATTTCCATCAAGCAGTTCATTGAATTTGCCGTGAACATTCCCGCACAAGACCCACATGTTGGACAAGCATTTTGTTCGAGGTCAAGAAACTCTTCTTTCGTCATTTTTCCATCCTTAAAAGTTCCTACCGCTTCAAACATCGAAGAAAGCGTCAGCGCTTTGCCTTCCGCAGAAAGCCCAGCTTTCATCGGCCCGCCCGAACAAAAGACTGCCGGAACATTTGTCCGTACCGAAGCGAGTAGCATCCCGGGTGTAATTTTGTCGCAGTTTGGGATGTAGAAAACACCGTCAAACCAGTGCGCATTGATAACCGTCTCCGCCGCATCAGCAATGATTTCTCTGCTTGGTAGCGAGTAACGCATACCAATATGCCCCATCGCGATCCCGTCGTCCACACCAATCGTATTAAACTCAAAAGGAATGCCTCCTGCTTCACGAATCGCTTCTTTCGCTACATCCGCTAACTCGCGTAAATGCACATGTCCCGGCACAATATCAATATAGGAATTGCAGATTGCAATAAAAGGTTTGTTCATATCACCGGCTGATTTCAACTGACCGGTTGCATGCAGCAAACTTCTTGCCGGAGCTTGATCCACGCCTTTTTTAATCTTGTCACTTCTCATCTTTACGCCTCATTTCTTTATCGAATGATTTTGTCAAAACAAAATTTTTAGAATTTAAAGAATCTAAACATTTCACCATGCCTACTACGATTCGTATAAAAACGGAAAATAAAAAGCACCCCATTTTTTAAAATAAAAAACGGGATGCTTGTCAAGAATCCCATTTAAACGAAACAGGACTCAAACGACTGTATCTTGCTACAGTGTTCCAAGTCCAATTAGAGTAATAAAATTGTAATGACGGCTTTCGTAAACGTTGTGTGCGCTGTTGTTTTCATAGTCATTAACTCCTTATCTTTTAAAATGAGATGTAAGCTTTTACATACAGTATTAATTGTTCACTCTGCTTGCTTAAGATTATTTACTTAATATAAACATCTTCTAATCTCCTGTCAACCATTATTGCGAAAATTTTCTCTCTTTTTACATAATTCGCTTATCATTTAAAAGTCAGACTTTATATAGTGTTCTTGATTTAACAACGATGAAAACGAATACAAAAATCATTTCTTCGCAGCAAAAATTTTTTAGCGAGATGTGGCTGTTCGTTATCGAAATCGAGCTGTTTTATTCCAATAACGAACAGACCATCATTTCAATTAAGCACTACTTACAACTTTTTCATTTGTGCGATTTGCTGTTTTTCGACAATCTCAAAATGAGTGGGTTCGCTTACTTCTTCAAGTGAAAGCATTTGAATTTGACGATTGTCGTACACATGTACATACATCGCCTTGTTCGTTAAATCGTAAGCTGATGTGTATTGCGTGAACTGCACTTTATGATTTTCTCCTGTCACTACGACACCTTTCGGGATATCAAAGCTGTCTAGCACATGAAAGATCAGTTCAACCGCTTTTTCGTCTTCCACTTGATCGGCAAAATGCTTGAGAAAAGTAGCACGAACGAAACGCGACTGCGGTGTGAAATCTCCTGGAATGCCAAACAGCCCATTTCCCTTACCTGAAGAAAAAATATCCGCTGCTCCGATTTTTCTCCCTTGATGTACTTGATCACTTAAACCGACGTAATTTTCCAAGTTTGTGACATGCCAGTCAAATTTCGGACTATTGGTAAAGGTTCCCACTGGATTATCGTAAATTTCAAAACTTCCTGGAATTGACGGCTCAACAACGAGCGACTTTCCCGATAGATCTTGAAAGACATAATGCTGCGGAAGCGACCTGCCAAGCACGCCTCCATCAGATGAAATCGCGACTTCACGCAATACTTTTTCACGAACTTCTTCCACATCGCGGCAATTGGCAAGTGCCCATGTCACAAATTCTTCTCCGGCAAGCGCTGTTTTTCCTGCTGCTTCAATTTCTGTTTGCGGAACATACCGATTGATATTGCCGAAGTAAAATGAACCGCCGCAAAGTCCAGCATCATTGACTCCATCAACGACCATGTTAACGCCTTTAATACTTATGCCGATGAAGCTATGCTTCGTTTGATAGTCTGTAAGTGAGGCGTTAACCGATGCACCAACCGGCATGATTAAGCCTGCATATTCTAAATCCATATCAAATTCCTGCGTTCTACCCCAGTAGGGATTACCTTGTGTTGAAAAAACACTAATTCCTGTACACATCTAAAAATCGCTCCTTTAGTTAGCTGTTTGATTTCGTTTGATAAATATGACGGCAAGACCGCCTAGCAGGAACGTACCTGCTAAAAAGAGAAATGCCGATTGATACGAGCCAGTTTGTTCAACTAATCCCCCGATGATCATTGGGCAAAAAAGCCGCCAAACACGCCTCCCGCATTTACGGTTGCATATTTCGTTGCGATCTCCTCCGGTTTAAACAAGCTATGTGGCAAGCTCATTAGCGTTGAGAAAGTGAGGATGCAGATCATGTTTGAGACGCACAACAAGGCGATTGCTGCTGTCAGGTTTTGAACGGCAAACACACCATAAATACACAATGCACCGATGATTGCAGTTCCGATAATGATGCTTTTTTCTTTATCGCGGAAATAGCGTCCGATGATGTAGCCGCCTCCTACCCCGGCGACTAGGATGAAGATACCGGTCAGTGAACTGACGTAGCTGACTTGATCAATCGGCAAGCCGCGCGTTTCATTCAAATAAGACGCGAGCCAACTTGTCAGGCCGTAAACGGAAGCGTTGATCAAGAACGCAGAAACGATTAATACCCAAATGGCGGGATCTTTTAATATCTTGGAAAACGGCAGGCTCACTTTTCCTACACCGGATTCTTTTTTGGCGCTGCTTGGTTTCGGCAAAGCGAAGAAAAGCAGCAGGGCAATCACAATGACGATGCCCCCCATGATGTAGTAGGTCGTGCGCCAGCCGACCGCCGTAAGAAGCGGCGCAACCAAAAGCGGACCGACAAACATTGCAAAGCCGGAAGAAGACAACATAATCGTCTGCGCAAAGCCCTTTTTCTCAGTCGGAATATTCGCAGCTATAAAACCACTGACAGACGGAGGATAGCCGGAGTGCGCAAGGGCACCGGTCAGGAAGCGGATAACGACGAGAAAGAGTAGTGAAAAGCCGACACCAAAAATCATCAGGAATAAGCCAACGCCGATGAGTGAGCATACGAGAACTGGTTTTGGCCCGAAACGATTGCTCAAATAGCCCATTGGAATTTGCATGATCGTATAACCTAAGAAAAATGCGCCGAGAATAATGCCTTTTTCGCTTGGATTAAAGCCCAAGTCTTGCGAAACAGAGACAAGTGAGATACCAATCGTATACTTGTCAACATAAACACAGGTGTAGCCGATAAATAAAATTAACAGCAAAAACAGTGATTTGTTCGATTTACTTGTTGTCATTTTATGTACATTCTCCCCTCTATTTTTTGCTGAAATGTAGCTTTAAAATGCGCTCCGATCTCATTCTCATCTTTTACCCCGCAAATGGCATCCCTCCTAAAAAAAACGCTTCTGATCAAAGTAATTATAACACCGTGAAAGCGTTTTAAAATAAAATGCCACAATAAATTTTATCATTTTTAATTTAGTTCACATTTTCGACAAAAAGAGCACCTTGTCATCGACAAGGTGCTCTTTTTGATTCACTTAAAAAATTAGCAAGCCGTTTTCATCGTACTTAAAGTCTGGTCCCCAAGCAACTTCCCAAAAGTAACCGTCAGGATCGGAAAAGTAAGCATGATAGCCGCCCCAAAAGACGTCTATTGGCTCCTTCACGATGGTCGCTCCTGCTGCACGAGCGAGCTCGATCACTTTATCCACTTCGACTTTGCTCGGAACGTTATAGGCAAGTGTGATGCCTGAAAAACCGTTACTGATTTCCGGCGGATTTTCCGAATTAATATCTTTTACAAGGTTGCTAAGCGGAAACAGCTCAAATTTTGTTCCGTGAGTATTGAAGAATATTACTTCTGGGCTGTCCGCCGTTTCTTCCGTTTGAAAACCCAGTTTATCTCGGTAAAACCGTACAGATTCTTCCATGTTTCTAACTCCCAAACAAATAATTGATACGCGATTCATTTTTTCTCCCCCCATCTTTACTGGCTTAAGCTTACCATGTCGATCGCAAGCTTTTCAAAAAGGAACGTCTTTAATCCGCCAGACCCTCTGCAATTTTTTCGAGGTTCCATTTCATCATTGCATAGTAACTGTCGCCGCTTTTCCCTTTTTCCGCAACCGAATCTGTAAAGACTTGGCTGTAAATCGGAATGCCGGTGTCTTTTGAGACAGTTTGCATAGGTTTCGCGCTGACGCTGCTTTCGATAAACAATGCTGGTATCGGATGGGCACGTAATTGTTCAACGAGACCCTTAATCTGCCCGGGTGTCCCTTCTTCTTCCGTGTTGATTTCCCAGATGTACGACGACGGAATGTGATAGGCTTCCGAGAAATATTTAAAACATCCTTCGCTCGTAACAACTCTTTTATTTTCTGGCAACTTGCTGAATGTCTCTTTAGCTTCTTTATCAAGCTGCTCAAGTTTCGCCAAGTACGCATCTAGATTCTGCTTATAAAAGGCTTGGTTGTTCGGATCTTTCCGTGATAATTGCTTTTCAATATTTTTCGCGTAAATCATTCCATTTTCAAGACTCAGCCAGGCGTGCGGATCTTCTTTTCCAGCCTCGTCTTTCCCTTCCAAATAAATCACTTTAACGCCGTCGCTTGCTGCAAAATAATCTTCATTTTGCTTTTTCTGAGCATTTTGCATGAGCTTACTGAACCACGCATTTCCGCCTGTCTCTAGGTTGATGCCGTTGTAGACGATCAAGTCTGCTTCTGCGATCTTACGTATATCTTTCGGAAGCGGTTCGTATTCGTGCGGATCTTTCCCAACAGGAACAATGCTATGCAAATCAATTTTGTCTTTTGCGATATTTTTCGTCATGTCCGCCAAAATGGAATTGGTCGCCACAACTTTTAATTTTACCTCTTCGTTATTGTCTACATTTTTAGAATTTGAGCAGGCACCAAGCAGCAACAAAACAAGGAAAAATGGCAGCAGATATTTGAGTCTGTTCATCCTTTAAGAACCTTCTTTCGAAAAAAATGTTGTTTTGGTGAGAACACGAAACCGATGAGGAAAAGTGTTGCAGAAGTCAAAACGATGCTCGAACCGGCTGCAATGTTGAAACTATAACCGATGAAAAGTCCAATAAGCGAAGCAAGGGCACCAAGTCCTGCGGCAATGAACATCATCGGTTTTTAAGCTATTTGCAAATAAATATGCGGTTGCAGCTGGCGTAATCAGCATCGCCACAATCAAGATGGTTCCGACACTTTGCATCGCTGTTACGGCCACAAGTGTAAGCAGAATCATCAGCAAATAATGATAGAAGCCGACATTCATTCCAAGTGCTTTTGCCATCAGTGGATCGAAGGATGTTAGAAACAATTCTTTGAAAAAAATGATGATCGTTAAGAGAACTAATAAGGAGATGCCAATCGTCATATATTTATCAATATCTTGAACGGCAAGAATATTTCCAAACAAAATATGAAACAAATCTGTCGAGCTGTTCGCAACTCCGATCAAGATAACGCCAAGCGCTAAAAATGAACTGAATGTAATGCCGATCGCAGTATCACCTTTAATAACACTGTTATTTTTTATGAAAGTAATGATGACAGCGGCAAGCAAGCCAAAAAGAATCGCACCAACAAAGAAATTGATTCCAAGAATAAATGAAAGCGCCACACCTGGCAAGACCGCATGAGAAATTGCATCCCCCATAAGCGACATGCCGCGCAGAATAATAAAACAGCCGACTGTCCCAGATACTATCCCAATGACAACCGCTGTTATTAAAGCATTTTGTAGAAAGTGAAAGTTTTGCAGTCCGTCAATAAAATTAGTAATCATTCTCTTGCTCCTCACTGATAAAAATGTGAGCGCCGTATGCGGCAAGCAAATTATGTTTCTGAAAAACTTGTTTTGTCTTACCGCTCGCAATCAGCCGCTTGTTGAAAATCAAAAGCTGATCAAAATAGCGTTCAACTTTACTTAAATCATGGTGTACAATCAAGATGATTTTTTGTTCATCTTTCAGTTTCCGTAGTATTTCCATAATGATTTGTTCGCTCACTGCATCAATCCCAACAAAGGTTCATCTAACAAAAGAATATCTGCCTTTTGCACTAAACATCTAGCGAGTAGAACGCGCTGGAATTGCCCACCAGAAAGTTCGCTGATTTGTCGAGTTGAATACTCAGAAAGTCCAACCATCTCAAGTGCTGTTTTTACCTCAGCCCAGTTTTTCCGTTTAAGCTTTCGCAAAAAGCCGACACGCGGATACGTTCCCAGTGACACACATTCTTGTACAGTGATTGGAAACGTGAAATCGACCGCACTTTTTTGTTCCACGTATGCCACTCGTTTCAAACTTTTTTTTGGCCGGAACACCATCAATTAGCACTTCTCCAGAATGCGGAATTATTGCAAGCATCGCTTTTAGCAATGTCGATTTTCCAGCACCATTTGGACCAATAACCCCTATAATTGCCGGTTCCCTAATGGAAAAACTGACCGCTTCGACTACTAGATCGCCTGTATAGCTGACATTTATTTCATTACACTCAATCATAGTGTCCTCCTTTTTTATAACAAACTAGATTTGCATCGCAAAGCACTCAGCCGCATTTCCAAGTTCTTTTTACTATAATTAAAAAAGTTTCCTTTGTCAAACTTTTTTAGTCGAAGGAAAATATGAAGCAAAAAAAAGCCCTGCTCAACCTGGAGCAGGGCGAAGAAAATCTACAGAAAAAGTACTACAAGATCATGGTTATAGAAAAGAGAGTTCTAAACACAAAGGGAGCCTTGTAGTACCTTACTACTATCTTAGCTCATTTTTTTTCTTTGTGTCTGTGACGAAACAGTGAAACTTTTGGTCTGCAGAAGTAAATTTGACTCGAATTTTGCTTTATTTTCGAAGAAAGTACGAAACATCGTAAAAAATCACAATTAAATTTGAATTTATGAAATTACTAGGTGTACAATTAACGTGAAAGGAGGCTCAAGAATGTGCAGCAGATTTTTATGAACATCTCCGCTAACATCGCACTGATTATTACTGGTTGCTATTTAATCAATTCGCTAATCCCACTCGAGCTGAATTCGCCGCCTTCACGCATTCGAAAACTGCTGATTATCTTAACTGCAAGTTTTGTTGGTTATACGGTTATGTATTTTGCGATTCAGCTTGAAAATAGTTTCCGAATGGATCTGCGTTACATTGTCATTTTCCTCTTGGCCTACTACATAGATAAACGAGCAGCACTTTATTGCGCCTTTTTTGATGGGACTTTTGCGCTTTACACTAAGCATGGATGCAGCTGCCATTTTTGGTTTACTTTCCCTGCTTGTATTTGCGTTCATAAGTTCGCTATTCATTCCATTTTTAAAGCGAAAGTGGAGCGACAAACTGAATTTAATCATCTTAAATCTATTCAGTTTACTTTTAAGTTCCGTCAATTTACTGGTCTTTCAAGATTTAACTCAGTTTGCAATTGTGATTATTCTTTTAACCACATTCTTTTCATTTCTCACATTGTTTTTCGTCAGTTATGTGATTCATGACATGGAACGTTCAAGGCTTGCACGGCTCGAAGAAAAAGAGCTGGCGTACACAGATTTTCTAACTGGACTTGCGAATGTCCGCTCATTTAACCAGCTGTTTCACCAGTTCACTCACGCAGAAAATCCACCAAGTTTGAATTTGCTTATCCTCGATATCGACTTTTTCAAGAACGTGAACGATACATACGGGCACAGTGTTGGTGATAAAGTCTTGCAGGATATTGCCCATGTGCTTCGCAAAAATGCGCCGAATTATGATTACTTGTTCCGCGTTGGCGGTGAAGAATTTTGTTTGCTTCTTCCAAAGATCACGCTGGAAGAAGCCTCAGAAACCGCCGAAAAAATCCGTGAAGCCGTCGAAAACTTGCTGATCGACATTGGAAGCGAACAACCGATCTCTGTTACCATCTCAGCCGGACTTGCAAGCTCTGAACTCCATCCAAACGAGTATCTAAAGCTTTATCAAATGGCTGACAAAGCGCTATATTCTGCCAAAAAAAGTGGTCGTAATCGTGTGGCTGTCTACTAAAAAACGCATCGGAGTTTTCCAATGCGTTTTTTTGAGTTCAAAAACCATACTTATAGGGCCTTAATAGGCCGTCACTTTTTTGATAACTTTTTGATTTTCATCTAAGATTAGCCATTCCGCATAATTATTTTCATCGCGTTTTCCAGAAAGTTTCATCGTTAGTTTCTTAGCATTTGTTTTTACGTTAAAAAACACATAATCTGGATGTGCTGGCGGGTTGACGGTTAATTCATTCGCACGGCTGCTTGAAACCAGTGAAAATTTCAAGTTTTTCATTTGTGAAGATTCAATATCAATTTGCTCCTTGGAATAATGAATCTTTACTAGCCCTGCTTGATCATTTTGAATCAGCATCCGAAACAGTTCAAGCATTGTTCCAAGAGTTCCGTAATCAAAGTCCACCGTTAACAAGGATTTTCCATTGTTTTCTTGATAAGACATCTGCGTGGGACTTTCAAATTTTACTTTTGTTAAACAATTCGCTTTCTCAAAATAATAACTTGGAGCTTCTTCGCTCCTTGGAATAAACGCCATTTGATAGACGAACGGCTCCCGATACGAAAATGGATAAGATGTAATGTCGACTCCTTTATACTGATTGATCTTGTATATATGCGCTCCGATTGCTGCTGAAATAATTAGTACCACTACAATACCCGCATACATAAATCCCTTTTTTTTTCGTCATTTTCATTGCTCCTCTAGTTGTTTTTTTCTGAATTATACCATAATTGAATTATTTTTGACCAAAAAATAAGCTGAACGGCTTCGCCTCAGCTCATTTTCAATTATTCAGTTTTATGAAGCCGTTCAATAATTTCTGCCGCCGTAGCCAAGCTGATACTTTTTGTAGCTGTCATTTCACGTGCTACCTGCTCGATTTCTTCTCCGACTGCCCCAGCCGAAATGGCTGTTGATTTAGCTTGAAGCGACATGTGCCCCGCTTGAATGCCTTCTGTCACAAGAGCACGCAAAGCTGCCAAATTTTGCGCAAGCCCGGCCGAAACCGTAAGCATCGCAAGTTCCTCTGCCGATTCAAGCCGCACAATTTTTTGAGCGAGCTTTGCGAGCGGAACAATTTTGATCGAGCCGCCAACTGCTGCAACTGGCATCGGCAAGGTCATCTCTCCAACCAGGCTGCCCGTCTTTGAAACCGTCCAGCGATTCATCGGGCCGTATTTTCCATTTCGCGCCGCGTAAGCATGACAGGCCGCCTCAACTGCGCGGGTATCATTTCCGAAAGCGAGAATAACCGCATCAATTCCGTTCATGATCCCCTTATTGTGTGTCGCCGCACGATAAATATCGTTTTCCGCAAAGTGATAGGCCCAAACAATCCGGTCACGCACTTCCTCGCCACTATAGCCTTTTCCGGCAAGCAATGCCGCTGGAATTTCACATCTCGCTGTTGCCGTCGCTTGGTCGACCAAGTTTGACAGTATTTTCATTTCTGCCGTTCCGCCCGAAAGCTGCTCAAGTCTTGCGGCAACAGCTTCTGCCATCGTATTGATCATATTGGCGCCCATCGCATCCAGCGTATTAACCGCTAAATGTACGACAAGAAGATTTTCCTGCGGTGTTTTCACTTCACGCACCGTAATATCAGCCGCACCACCGCCACGTTTTTTTAAAGACGGATGAGCCTCGTTTGCTAAAGTGATTAGCTCTGTTTTTGCTCCGAGAATCGCACCCGATGCTTCTTTGCCATTTTGCACGCCCGAAAGAGCAATCTGGCCGATCATCATGCGCGGCGAAGCTTCTGCTTGAAACCCTCCAGCCGCTCGAATCAGCTTGTTTGCGGCGCTTTGCGCCGCAATCACCGACGGCTCTTCTGTTGCCATCGGAACCGCGTAATCCTTATCATTGATTCGCATGTTCAGCCCAAGCCCCACTGGAATCGAATAGGTGCCAATCAAATTTTCAACCATATGCTCGGCCGTATCTAGCGAAAGCGTGCCTTCCCGTTCCAAAAGAGCTCGTTCTTCCTCTGAAAGATCAGCCGCCTGTTGAAGTGTATCAAGCCGTTCACTGCGTTTTTTTTTTGTAGAATTTATCGAACATGGTTTCACCTGCTTACATCGGATAGATTTTATGAGTAATTGTCGTTTCGCGTTTTCCTTCATAAAAAGCAAACCGCTCCAGAAGTTCATTTCTAAGCCTTGTCGGCTCAACCACATCATCGACGATCAGTTCGGATGCTTCTTTAAAAATGTCAATTTCGGCTTGGTATTCAGCGATTTTTTCAGCGACAAAAGCCGCGCGTTCAGATTCCGACAGTTCGGCAATCTTACCAGCATATACGGCGTTAACGGCCGCATCAGGCCCCATCACGCAATCTCAGCTGAGGGCAGCGCCAAAACCGCATCCGGATCAAACGCTGGGCCTGCCATGGCGTAAAGTCCGGCGCCGTATGCTTTTCTTACAATCACAGAAATAATCGGGACGGTAACTTCGCTGACTGCCGCGATCATTTTGGCACCGTGGCGGATAATGCCAGCTTTTTCAACTTGTGAGCCGATCATAAAGCCTGGTACATCTGCAAGGAACAATAGCGGAATTCGGTAGGCATTGCAGATTTGGATGAATTTTGCGGCTTTGTCTGCTGAATCTGGGAAGAGCACGCCGCCTTTTACGATTGATTGGTTCGCGACGATGCCGACTGATTTGCCGTTCAAGCGGGCAAAACCTGTGATTAGTTCACGTGCAAACAAGGCTTTTATTTCAAGGAAACTGCCCGCATCAATGAGTGTATCAATTACTTGATACATATTAAGCGGGGCATTCGGATTTTCTGGAATGACTTCCGCCAAACTTTTACTGCTTTCAGCCGCTTCCGCCTCAGCTTGTTCGTAGTCCAAATAAGAAAGGTAAGCACGTGCAAAGTCAAGCGCTTCCGTTTCAGTCGAAACAAGCACGTCGCCGCAACCGGAAACCGTGCAGTGCATTCGAGCGCCGCCCATTTCTTCAAGTGTTACTTTTTCACCGATTACTTTTTCTGCCATTCGCGGTGAACCAAGATACATCGAAGCGTTTCCTTCGACCATCACGACGACATCGCAAAATGCCGGTATGTAAGCGCCACCTGCTGCAGAAGGCCCAAATAAAAGACAGATTTGCGGAATTTTCCCTGCCAACTGTACTTGATTATAAAAAATCCGTCCTGCGCCGCGTCTTCCGGGGAACATCTCCACTTGATCCGTGATGCGCGCACCCGCCGAGTCCACCAAATAAAACAGTGGCAAGCCAAGTTTTTCTGCTGTTTCTTGCATCCGGATGATTTTTTCAACCGTTTTCGTTCCCCAAGAACCGGCTTTAACTGTCGAATCATTCGCAATGACAGCAACTTTCCGGCCATTCACATAACCAAGACCTGTAACAACACCGTCTGCCGGAAGCCCCTCTGCTTCGCTTGCAGCAAACAAACCGTCTTCTTGAAATTTGCTTCCCGCATCAAGCAACTGTTTAATACGCTCGCGCACGAAAAGCTTGCCTTTTGAAGCATTCGCTTGATGATATTTTTGTTTTCCACCGGCAGTAATCGCCGAAATCCGTTTCTCCAAGTCCACTTTCTCTACCTCCCCTTAAAATTCGGCGTTCGTTTTTCCCGAAAGGCAGTAAGCCCTTCCAGTCGATCTTCTGTTTTAATCGTTTTTAAATAACCTGTTTTTTCAAGTTCAAACGCTTCAAAGAGCGGGAGTTCGCGCCCGCGCCCAATCACTTCCTTGGCAATTTGGACAGCAAGCGGAGCATTTCGAGCGATTTCACGCGCCAAGCTAAGCGCTTCTTCACGTGCATCATCCGCCGCCTTGCTCACGATCCCGAGCCGCACTGCTTCTGCTGCATCAATCCGCCGAGCCGCAAGCACAAGCTCCATCGCGTTCGTCGTTCCGATTAACCGTGCAAGCCGTGCCGTACCGAAAGCGCCTGGAATGATTCCGAGACTTGTTTCCGTAAGCCCAAGCCGCGCGTCCCGCGCGGCAATCCGAAAATCGCATGCAAGCGCAAGTTCGAGCCCGCCGCCAAATGCAGCCCCGTTCAGCGCCGCAATCGTTGGCACCTTCACGTTCGCCATTCGTTCTGCAAGTCTCCGAATCCGCTCAACCGCGGGCCAAACCTCTTCCTCGCTTAGACGAGCACGTTCCTTGAGATCTGCACCCGCCGAAAAAACCCGCTCGCCTGCGCCGGTCACTATCATCACCCGCAAAGGTTCATTTTCAAGCTCGCTCAGCACATCGTGAAACGCTTCTAAAACAGCATCCGAAAGCGCATTGGCTTGCTCTTTCCGGTTAATCGTAATGACTGCAATCCCGTCACCACCTGAAACCCATTCAACAAGTGCCATCTTAATCAAGCATCCCGATCGAATCATTTTCATTCACAAATTCACCTTCAACGACCGACCATTCCACAAGCTTCCCAGTATTTGGCGCTTCAACTGGAATCAACATCTTCATTGATTCAATTTCTGCAATCGTTTCTCCCTTTTCAACCTCATCCCCAGCTAGTTTCTTAAAATTATTAAGCGTTCCAGTAATAACCGCACGAATTTCTTCCATTATGATTTCGCTCCTTCTTCTTTAAAAAGTTGTCTTGCAATCACAAGCCGCTGAATTTCAGATGTTCCTTCGCCGATCTCGAGAATTTTCGAGTCACGTAACAGCCGCTCTACACCTGCCGGGCGCATAAATCCGGTTCCGCCGTAAATCTGCATCGCCCGATTAGCGTTCCGCGATGCTGCTTCAGATGCAAATAGTTTTGCCGCAGCCGCTTCACGGATAAACGTTTTGCCTGTGTCTTTTAAATAGCAGGCTTTTTGAACTAAGAGCCGCGCAGCTTCGGTTTCTGTCGCCATATCCGCCAGTTTAAATTGAACAGACTCAAACTGCCGAATTGGGCCGCCAAACTGCTCGCGTTCCAGAGAATGCGTGAGCGACTTATCGAGGGCTTCTTGCGCAAGACCCACGGAAATGGCCGCAATCGAAATTCTACCGCCATTTAAGACATTCAAAAGTTGCTTCAAGCCGGCTTCTTCTTCCCCGAGCAGGTTTTCTACAGGAACCCGTACATCTTTAAACGTAATTTCGCCGGTATCCGACGAGCGCACACCAACTTTGTCATAAGGGCTCGAAACACTCACCCCGCGAGTATCAAGCGGGACAATGATTGAAGAAATAATCTTTTCGCCGGACGGTTTATAGCCTGTAATGGCAGCAACCGTAATCAGCGAGGCATAGTTCGCGTTTGTGATCCATTGCTTCGTACCATTTATTACATAATCGCCGTTTACTTTCTCGGCCGTCATTTCCACACCTTTTGCATCCGATCCAGCCGTTTTTTCCGTCAAACCGAACGCCGCAAGTTCACGCCCTTCCGCAAGCGGGCGTAAAAATTTTTCCTTTTGTTCGCTCGTTCCATACATCGCAATCGGCGAAGCTCCAATCGAGACTGCCGCCACATAACTGAGTGCAACTCCGAGACTTGCACGAGCAATTTCTTCTGCGACCGTCATATAAGCAAGCGTGCCTTTTTCAGTACCGCCGTATTTCTTTTCAAACGGCAGGCCAAGAAAGCCTTTTTGCCCCATTTCTGTAAAAAGATCGCGCGGGAAAACAGCCTTTTGATCGAGCTTGTCAGCAACTGGCCGAATTTTTTCGTTTGCAAATTTGCGTGCCTCACGTTGAAGTTCTGTAAGTTCCTTTGAAAATTCGAAATCCATGTTTATTTTCCCTCCATGTTTGTAAAATCGTTTAAGTTTATAATAAGCATTCCAAAATCGAAAAGCAATTTTCTGGATTAAGAGAAAAAAGGCCGGATCAATTCAAACAACTGATAAACTTTTCGCTCTGCAAAAAAATCCCTGTATGCTTCTCGCATACAGGGATTTTTCATCTTAAAAATTGAAATTATCTGGATCTGGACCTGTCCGTTTATCTTGATTCATGCCGTCGATTACTTTGATATCCTCAGCGGAAAGCTCAAAATCGAACACATCGGCATTTTGGATAATCCGCTCTTGATGCACCGATTTAGGAATCGTCACAATGCCATTTTGAAGATCCCAGCGAATGATGACTTGCGCCACCGATTTGCCGTATTTTTCTGCAATTGCTTTAAGCTTCGCATCTTGAAGCAGTTGACCATTTCCTAGCGGTGACCATGCTTCTACGATAATATCATTTGCTTTACAGAATGCTCGAAGCGGTTCTTGCGAAAGATGCGGATGAAGTTCGATTTGATTGACCATCGGTGTTATTTCTGCATCAGCCATCAATTCCTTCAAGTGATGTTCTTGGAAGTTACAAACCCCAATCGCGCGGATTTTCCCTTCCCGGTAAAGCTGTTCAAACGCCCGCCATGTATCTTTAAACTTGCCTGCTACCGGCCAGTGAATCAAATAAAGATCCACGTAGTCGAGACCAAGCTTATTGAGACTCGTATGGAATGCTTCAATCGTCGAATCATAACCTTGATCGGCATTCCAAAGTTTGGTTGTGATAAAGAGGTCTTCACGGTTCACACCCGATTCCTTAATCGCACGTCCGACACCTTCTTCGTTGCGATAAGCCGCTGCCGTATCAATGCTGCGGTAACCTGCTTCAATTGCCCATTTTACTGAATTTACCGCTTCTTCGCCGTCTTCAACTTTCCAGACACCAAAACCAAGCTGCGGCATTTTAACTCCATTTGCCAGTTCAACAGTATTCGTAATTCCCATATTTATCACCTTCCTATTTCTCGTTCGATTTTTATCTTACACCCTCAGCAGAAAGATGCAACTAATCAGCCTGTTAAAACCTTTATTTTTTTAATACATTTACCTTGTTGCGCTTGATTTTAGCTGAATGTTACTTAAGACATACCGCGAGCATGGTCCAACAACCAAAAGTTGTAATGGAAGTGCAGCTAGAAAATTAAGTAACCAAGTATGCGCGTAAGCACTCCATATTTCACTTGAAAAGCCTATTTCCATGACTAAGCCGAATAACGACATAAACGTAACCATTCCAAGAATCATCAAAACGGTGATCGTCAAAACGAGTTGAAGCTTACTTTGATGATTAATCGGTAATTGAAAAGCAATCTTCTTCGCTAAAATCCCTACAATAAACACATCTAAAATGAAAGCCGCAACAAAAGCTGGAATGAATCCAGTCACAAATGAACTAAATGATAAATTGTCATGTAGCCAGAGATTATAAACACTCATCCCGAGCACCATCAAAAAACACATTAACGTTGTAAAAATAAAAGCTTCTTTTCTATTCCTTGGCATAATAACCACTCCTTCATTAACAATAAAACTTACTATAACACAAAAAAAATTTTGCTCGTAAGTTTTATTTTTATCCCCATAAAAAAGCAGCAAGCCCCTATATGGAACTTGCTGCTAGATGTGTTTGTTAGTTGGAATGAAGCAGTGATTTCGCTTCAATCAAGCCGGCTAGTTTCCGAGTAAAATCTGCCAGCTGCATCTCTTCCACTTGCTCCGAACCATATTCGCGCACGCTGACCGAGCCGCTATCCCGTTCTTTATCCCCAACAACCAAGATGAATGGAATTTTGCGCATCTGCGCCTCACGCATCTTATAACCAAGTTTTTCCTCACGAAAATCTGCCTGAACACGTATCCCCGCAAGTTTCAGCGCTTGCTTAATTTCTTCTGCGTATTCGCCGTGGGCTTCATATGAAACCGGCAAAATTTCTGCTTGAACCGGCGCAAGCCAGTACGGGAAAGCGCCTGCAAAGTGTTCGATCAAAATACCAAGGAAGCGATCAAGCGAGCCGAAAATTGCGCGGTGAATCACGACCGGTCTTACCTTCTCCGCATTCGCATCCACATATGTTAAATCAAATTTTTCCGGCATCTGATAATCAAGCTGCACAGTGCCGCACTGATGGCTTCTTCCAAGGGCATCTTTAATATGAATATCAATCTTCGGCCCGTAAAACGCTCCGTCGCCTTCGTTGACTTTATAGTCATAATCCATCGACTCAAGAACGTTTGCAAGTGCTGCCTCTGCTTCATCCCAAAGTGCATCTGAACCCATATGATCTTCTGGACGTGTCGAGAGTTCCACATGATACTCAAAACCGAAAGTTTGATAAAGTTCATCAATCAGTTTCATTGCAAGGCTGATTTCAGCTTGGATTTGATCGCGCCGAACAAAAATATGCGCATCATCCTGACAGAATGAGCGAACTCGCAAAAGTCCATTTAATGCGCCACTAAATTCATGGCGGTGTACCTGGCCAAATTCTGCAATCCGAATTGGAAGATCGCGGTACGAACGCAGCTTGTCTTTAAAAATTAGCATATGCCCCGGACAATTCATTGGCTTGAGCGCAAAATCCTGTCCGTCCACTTTTGAAAAGTACATATTGTCTTTGTAATGATCCCAGTGCCCCGAACGTTCCCAAAGCCGCTGATTCATAAGAAGCGGTGTTTTCACTTCGCGGTAATCATGGAATGTTTGCACTTTCCGCAAGTACGATTCAAGTTCATTGCGGATGATTTGCCCATTTTCAAGGTAAAACGGCATTCCCGGTGCTTCTTCGGAAAACATAAATAAATCCATTTCATTTCCGATTTTACGATGATTCCGTTTTTTGGCTTCATCAAGAAAAGTGAAATAATCTTCCAAATCACGTTGATCTTTAAAAGCAACCCCATAAATTCGTTGCAGCATTTTATTATCGCTGTCACCGCGCCAATAAGCACCCGAAACTCGTCTTAAATTAAACGCCTTTACATATTTTGTCGAAGGTAAATGCGGGCCGCGGCAAAGATCGACAAACTCGCCCTGCTTATAAATCGACAGCGATTCGTGCTGCGAAATTTCTTCGATCAATTCGAGTTTAAGCGGTTGATCCGCAAAAATTTCAAGTGCTTTTTCCTTGGATACTTCAAACCGTTCAAACCGCAAATCTTCTGCAATAATCGCCGCCATTTCTCGTTCAATCGCAGCAAGATCCGCTTCTGACAGACTTTCTTCTAAGTCAAAATCATAATAAAAGCCGTTTTCGATCACGGGACCGATTCCAAAATCAACTTGACTGTAAAGCCGTTTAACCGCCTGAGCCATCACATGGGCAAGCGAGTGGCGCATGACGTCGATCCCTTCATTCGAATCAAGATCAAACAGCGCCACTGCCCCGTCCGCATTAATTTCAGCACGCAAATCCAAAAGTTTTCCATTAAACGAGCCAACGACGACGCGTTTCGCTAAACTTGGGCTGATTGATTCAGCAATCTCCGCGAGACTGATACCTTTCCGATAATTTGCCTTTCTGCCATCTGGGAATACGATTTCTACTTGTTCGTTCATGTTAACCACTCCTTTTAGTATGCGGCACACTTGTCCAATTATTTGGGACGAGTGTGTGTCTATACCCGTGGTTCCACCCAACTTCCCGATTAAAAACAGAATCGGCTCATTCGGAAATGATAACGGTCTTAAACCGGCTACAGCTACTTTTTTTCACTGCGCTGCTCGGAGGCGGTGGATTTTAAGCCTGCGTTAGGAAGATTTCAGCACCCTTCCCTCTCTTTTAAACCGGTTCTTAAAAAACGTGTCCTCGTCATCGTATTTTTCTTTGCGTTTGCTTGCTTTTCCGTAAAAAAAATAAAAAAACCCGTCCTAATCAAAGGACGAGTTTTGCTCGCGGTTCCACCTAAGTTTCCTGTTTTCAAAACTATCAAAAACAGCTCAAGATGCTTTAACGCAGCACATACGGAGGCAACTACTAACATTTCGCTGCCGCAGCTCCAAGGCGGTAAGTTTTAAGGCCTGTTAGGAAGATTTCAGCGCCCTTCCCTCTCTAAAAACAGAAAATCAAAAAAACCATGTCCTTTTCAACGCAACTACTATATAGTAAAGTTTAGACGCGTTTTCTACATTTGTCAACTGGTGAAAATCCAGTCAACTTATTTTCTTTCGGCGCCGCCGCATAACGAGACTTACGATCACGCCGGCAAGAATCAAGACGACCACCACAATCGCAATCACAATGTTTTTGACATTAGGTACGCCCATTTCGAGATAAAAAGCTTTTTTAGCATCGAGCGGCACATCCCATGTGAGTTTTCCCCCCATGTATGTTATCCGCATTGCTTTTTGCCGGTTTCACCGGCAAATCGAGCACGAGCGTATAATCAATTTGCGAAAACAGCCCAGTCGGTATCGAAACCCCTTCCGACACATGCTCTTGAATCAACTTTGGCACATCCAGTTCCGCATCAATACGGTAGCGGTTTACGAACAGCCCTTTTGTTTCTTTCACAGAAACCCCGTATTTCTTTAATTTCGCCTTTGATATCGACTTTTTCCCCGAAGACTTCACTGTTTTCTTTACCAAATAATGCGTCTTCGATTTTTCTTCCACCGAAAAACCTTGCTGTTCAAGCTTTTCCTTTACCTGCTCGTCCACTTGTCCCGTAAAAAGCCCGGCCAGCTTCGCGAGTTTCAGATCGAATGAAAGATCCGTTTTGCCGTCAAGTCCGACCTTCACCGTATTCGTCACCGTTGCACAGCCCGAAAGAGCGAGAAGCATAATCAGTAAAAAACGAAGAAGCCATTTTCTCAAAATTTAATCCCTCCAAGCTTACTTTTCAACAATAGCAGCGAGTGCACTCAAATTGTTAATTTCAAACGTTGGATTGTTTGCGGACTGGTTTGTTAGACCATGCGGGTTAAACCAGCAACTGTCAAGCCCAACCAAATTCGCCCCACGAATATCCGAGCTGAGTGAATCGCCGATAATCAAACTTTTCTCCAGGGCAAACCCTGGAATCCGCTCGAAGCAGTATTCGAAGTATTCCGGCATTGGTTTTTGATACCCCGTATCTTCCGAAACAAAAATCCCTTGAAAATACTGATCCATCCCAGAATCCCTCAAGCGCCGATATTGCGTTTTTGAAACCCCGTTCGTGACAATATATAAATCATGCTTCTGGTAAAGCGTTTCAATCAGAGGTTTAGCTCCATCAATCAGTTCATGTCCGTCTTCCAAAAACTCGCGATAGCGCGCTTCCATCAAAACGCCGTCAACCTTCTTGCCAAATTCCGCAAAAACGCGCGCAAACCTTGTGTTCAAAATCTCATCCCGCGAAATTATTCCGCGTTCAAAATCCTGCCAAAGCCCGGCATTAAGCACCTTGTAAGCAGACACCAAACTTGGTGTGGCATCAATTTTCTCACTTTGAAAAAGCCGTTTCAGCGCATCATCCTCAGCCGCCTTAAAATCCAGCAGCGTGTCATCCACATCAAATAATAAAGTCTGGTATCCCATTCATTTCACACTCCTCAATATCCTCACAAATCGTATCACAAAAGCGCGGTGCAATCCATAAAAAAACTCACCGAACCATTCGACCTGTAGCCCACCCATAATCCTCTGGAGTTTCATCAAAAGAAAAGGAATTATATTCTCGAGCAAAATATGATATACTGGACAATGGATACGGTTTAAAGTGAGGTTTTGTGTAGCAGTAAAATCTGACCCCTATCCTGCGAAAATCCCACAATAGATACAGAATTTCAAAATAAAGACGTTTAATTTTGAGGTTTTTGTACTCTTAAAGATTTAGTAGCAGTAAAACGAAACTGGAAATCGTAGAAATACCTGATGGGTTTTTTGTACTCTTAAAGATTTAGTAGCAGTAAAACAAGTGATTGTGGTTTGGATTAGGGCTGATTGTTTTTGTACTCTTAAAGATTTAGTAACGGATTATGAGTTGACCTTGTCCGAATGGATGGGGTTATTTTTTATGCCATTTTTGTATCGTTACTAGACGATTTCATCAGTTAGTCACATTCCCATTCCATTTCGTGTGCTACACTGGAAACGTACAACTAGAATACAACAAAGAGGTGAGTGTACAGCATGAAAGATGTGGAGTACAAGGAAGATGACTTTGATCGTGCGCATGAGAGCATTGGAAACTTAATCGGAAAAGGCGTTTGGGGAAAAGGGGCCATTGATGAGCTAAAGAAAGCGTCCGAGAACTTGGACGATGTCGAGGAAATGATTCGCGATTTGGATTGTGATGGAGCGATTTCATTCCGTCATACAAGTTTAGAAAAAGAGCTTCAATCCGTGTTTGAAGATTTTGAAGTCTTGCACCAGTTTTCAGGAAAAGTGGTTGAACTCATTCATACGAAAATTGATCGACCATTCTTTGAAGACTTGGATCAGTTTGTAGAAGGAATGCGGAATCTGGATGCGTCCAAGTTTACGACCACAAATCGGATTGGGGCGACGAAGACGGAAACGGTTTTTGTGAATAGCTATACGCAGGAACAGCGGGAAGTGCCGAAAACAGAAGTGACCATGGATGATTTGTTTAGTGGGAGTAATGTGTATGCGGACAAATTGAAAAACCAGTTTCAGGAATGGAAGAAGTTGAATCCGGAAGAGACGGTTTCAGAGAACGATTTTCGGGTGGCGATGCTGAATACGCGAGCGTTTGCGTATACGTCGATCAAGGACAAACAGCAGAAGGAAGAGTTTTGGGTGAATGTCATTGTGACAGTGGGGATTGTTGGAGTGGCAATTTTTTGTCCGCCTGCTGGACTGGCAATCGGGGCAGCCTATGGTAGTTTGGAGCTTGGGACAGCAATTTCTGGAAAAGACTGGGTAAGTGGCAGAGAGCTTGAGACTTCCGAACGAGCGATGAGAGGGGCGTTATCCGTTGCGGATATGCTTCCAGCAGTGAAGGCTTTTTCTACGGGAATCAAGGGGCTTCCAACGGGTTCGGTGCTAGAACGGCTGATGCGTCCGCCATTGAAGAATGTGAATAATCTTGTCGTGCAAGGGAACAAAATGGCACTCACGCGAATAAGAGGACTGAAAGCTGTTCTAAAAGAACCGGTACATACAGGCACAACAGCGGTTAAGAAACAACTGAACCATCTAGGTGATAGCTTGAACCTTCCACCGCGTGGACAACTCGCGGCGCCGGGTGTTGGAGCTGTTCCGATAAAAGGAAATAGTCAAAAGGCGCTGAAGAAAGTGATGCAGGAATTTGACTTAAATCTTGGCGGGGGTAAGCGAACAGGTGATATAATTGAGGAAAGCACGAAAGTGTTTAAGGCTGAAAAAGTGATGCTTGAAAATGGAGAGGTAGCCTATAAATCATCTCGTGGTGAGTTGGTCAGGTCTCCAGATTATTTAGATGAAGTGGGAGAAGTAAAATGGCCGAAAGCAGACGGATTTGTTTGTGATCAAACAGGTAAACCCATTATGACAGATGCGAACTTGAAGGCTGGACAAATTATTGATCGGTATGGTGATTCGTATGGTCGATTTACAAGTCCTGTAGAAAATGGCAAGATATTGGAGTATGATGAGAGAGGTCTTCCTTATCCTAAAAGCATAAAGTCCTACCATCAATATAAGGTTTCAAAAGATATAAATATAGAAAATGTTAAAAAAGCATTTAGTGACTTGAATGTTGCGGATAAAAAGAAGCTTCTGAGTTCCATGAAAGACTATAAATTTACATTTGAAGATATATCTAACCCACAACAAGGAAAAATAGCCGAAGTATTTGGAGAGGGTGGGGGAACTCAGATACAACTAGGAACAGTAGTTGATTGGTATGAAAAACTAGGATTGTTAAAGGAGATTAGAAAATTATGAATTATGATCTAAAAGAAATTAAAGATGTACTGGAAGATGATATACACTTATTAGGTTATGAAGAATTAAGATATTCAATTTTTGAAGGAGAAAACAACAAAAGAGCAGAGTATCAGTTAAGAATGGAGAAGAAGGGAGACCTTTTTGAAGTATATATGACCGCAGATCGTGCTGGTGTTATGGGAAAATATAAATTCGATAATCCGTTTGATGCAACGGACAAGTTTTTAGATATCATGCAGAGTAGAGTATTGACAAATCGAAGACGCGTCAGAGATGGTGAACCGCCTGAGTATCATTGTTCACTTTGGGATGATATAAGAGTTAACTAATAGAAAACGGCATTGGCTTATGCTTTTGCCGTTTTTTTGTGAGAGCGGCACTTCCTCATGTTTATTCCCACAAGCGTAAATTCTCGTTCATCTCACCAATCATTTTCATGGTGACACTTCCTTAAAATTTGATCTATCCTACTGAACTATGGTAACAGTAAAACTCGCTTATGGAAACTGTACTGTCAAAGTTGGTTTTTGTAATCATAAAAATTTAGCAAAAAAGCATCGCCATGACAAAGCGGTGCTTTTTTCATTAAAAGATGTTTTGTACTAACAGATTGAATCAATTGCCAAAAGTTGATAAATCAAGCTTGCTTTCTTCTAAAAATTCATGTTTAAGTAAAAGCTCTTTTTAATTTAATTTTTCTAACGTTTTTCCGGTCTCTTTAAAAGTTTCATGTGCCGCCTTGCTCCATTTTCCTTTAGCCGAATTAGAAAAGGCATCTAAAAACTGTTCACTCGCTGTCTTTACTTTTTGAGTGCTTTCTTTTTCCATTTCGTGAACTACTTGTTTTCGTGTTTCAGAAGTAGCTTTACTGTGCGCGGCAGTAAAAAGATGGATTAATGTTTTTTTCTGTCTTTTTCTGTAAATCTTCAAGTGCCCTTGCCAAATCCTCAATCACTTGACTACACCCCCTTCATTTATGCTTTTTCAATCTGCCGTGCCAATTCCTGATCCTTCTCTAACTGCTTGGCCATGGCCTTTTTCATGTTAGTTAAGAGTTCCTCGTAGTCTTTTTCAATGGATTTTAACTTGGCTATCTTTTTCTGATACATTGCTTTCGGTTTGGTGCGAATACTCGCTTCCGTTGCTCCTCCGCTCGCTAAGGCTTCAAGGATTTCTCCCTCTGTCAACGTCTCTCCAATAGTTCGTGCGTCATGAAGCGTATCCCGCCATAATTCATCCGCATTTTCGATCGCTTTCTGATAGGTTTTATGTAAAGCATTCAGCTCAAACTGAATCGTTAGTTTCATCCCTTCGGTTAGCGCTAGTGCTTCCGCGGCATCTAAGAAGATTTCTTCTGCTCCTGACAACCCGCCACCACTTGTAGCCAATACATGTTTCAAATGGGCCAGCCCCGCTAGTTTTTCTTTGGTAGCTTGCTTGGCCAGTGCCGCGTAACCGGCG
>NZ_AODF01000044.1 GCF_000525875.1 Listeria floridensis FSL S10-1187
TCTGAACCATCTAGGTGATAGCTTGAACCTTCCACCGCGTGGACAACTCGCGGCGCCGGGTGTTGGAGCTGTTCCGATAAAAGGAAATAGTCAAAAGGTGCTGAAGAAAGTGATGCAGGAATTTGACTTAAATCTTGGCGGGGGTAAGCGAACAGGTGATATAATTGAGGAAAGCACGAAAGTGTTTAAGGCTGAAAAAGTGATGCTAAAGAACGGCGAGTTAGTATTCAAAGCGAAAGATGGGACGCTTGTTCGCAAGGCAGAATTTATTGATGATACAGGAAAAATAAAATGGCCGAAAGCAGACGGCTTTGTCTGTGATGAAGCAGGTAAACCGATAATGACAGATGCGAACTTGAAAGCCGGACAGATTATTGATCGGTATGGTGATGCATTCGGTAAATATACGAGCCCTGTGGAAAATGAAAAGATATTGGCATACGATAAGAGAGGACTTCCTTATCCAGAAAGTACAAAAACCTTATCATCAGTATGAAGTGACAACGGATATAAACATAAATAGTGTTAAAGATTCTTTTTACAATCTCATACCTGAACTTCAAGATGAACTAAGAGGAGAGATGAGAAAGTATAGATTTACTTTTGAAGATATTGCCAATCCACAGCAAGGTAAAATAGCAGAGGTTTTTGGTGCAGGTGGTGGAACACAAATCCAACTAGGAACCGTTGTTGATTGGTATGAAAAACTAGGACTTATAAGGGAGATAAAATGATGATAAATGATCTAATGGAATACAAAAAAGTTTTAGAGGATGATATTAAAATCTTAGGCTATAACAATTTGAGATACTCTATTTTTGAAGGCGCAGAGAAGAATAGAGAAGAATATCAGATCCGAATAGAAAAAAATAACGATAAATACGAGGTCTATATGACAGCTGATAGAGCAAGTGTACAAGGGAAATATGAGTTTGGAGATATTTTCGATGCCTTTGATCAGTTTTTAAATATAATGCAATACACAGTTCTTTCAAACAGAAAAAGAGTGATGAGAGGCGAAACACCAGAATACCATTGCTCACTTTGGGATGATGTAAGAGATAACTAACAGGAAGCGGCATTAGCTTAGACGTATTGTAGAACAGGAGATTGTCCACAAAATGGCCAAAATAAAAAACAAAAGAGTTAATATGGTTTTTCATGCTTTTTCGTGCGTTCTGATGTTTGTGAATAGCTAGGGACAATCAATAACTATAACGCTCAGAATCCAGCTAAACAAACTTTTCTCCCCAAAAAAGAGAGTGCTAAAAAAGCACTCTCTTTGTGTTACTATAATGGTCCCGACTGGTCTCGAACCAGCGACCCCCACCATGTCAAGGTGATACTCTCCCAACTGAGCTACAGGACCGTATAATTCTATCTTATCGGCTTGTGTGTCTGCTGTCAATAGGGATTTGAAGTTTGTTTTTTGGAAAAAGGTGATATGATGTTAAGTGAAAAAGGAGGGGTCGAAATGAAAATTGTAATTGCGCCTGATTCGTTTAAGGAAGCTCTTTCAGCGGCTGAGGTGGCCAAAGCGATTCGGGACGGGTTTGCGGAGGTTTTTCCGAAAGCAGACTATGCGCTCCTCCCAGTTGGTGATGGCGGTGAAGGGACGCTGCGCGCGCTTTCTAGTGCTCTCGGGGCGGAATTGAAACGAGTTTGGGTTTCAGGGCCTTTTCTAGATTTAATCGAGGTGGAGCTTGGATTTGCGAACGAAGGAAAAACAGCGTTTATTGAAATGGCGGAAGTTGTCGGGCTGGAACTGGTTCCAGAGGGAAAACGCGATCCGCTGAATGTTTCGACAAGAGGTGTCGGGGAATTAATTCTTCATGCGGCGCGGCAAGGTGCAACTGAGATTGTCATTGGAATTGGCGGGACTGCATCGCAAGACGGCGGAATCGGAATGGCAGAAGCACTTGGCTACCGTTTTTTTGATCAAAGCGGTCAGCCAGTGGATCCGCTTGGGAAAAATTTGCATCGGATCAGCAAGATAGACAAGACGCATCTCGATCCGCTTTTAAATCAAATAACTATCACGGTGATTACTGACGTGACAAACCCACTGTGCGGGGAAAGTGGTGCTGCCGCAATTTTTGGAAGACAAAAAGGGTTACCACAAGAAGCTATTCGAGAGGCAGATCAGGCGCTTTATATGTTCTATAATCGGTTTTTTTCAGTGCCTGAAGAACCGGGAAGCGGAGCTGGGGGCGGAATGGGAGCAGGACTTGCTGTTTTTGCAGGCGGAAAACTTGTACGCGGAATAGATTATGTAATTGAAGTTTTGGAGCTTAAGCGAGTCTGCGCGGATGCTGATATTGTGATAACAGGTGAGGGCAGTATGGATGGTCAAACGGCTAGCGGAAAAGCTCCGCTTGGTGTTTTACGAGCGGTACCAGCAGGGATTCCAGTCATTGCGATATGCGGAAGCGTGCTTGAAGGAAGTGAGCATTTGTATGAAGAAGGTATGACGGCTATTTTCCCTTCGATTAATGAGGTCGCAGCTCGTGGCAAGATTCTTCAAAACACTAGGCAGAATTTGACACGGACGGCGCGAAATATCGCTAAATTGCTAGAATTATAATGCAGATATTAATTGTTTCACGTGAAACATTGCGTTATACTTTTGGAAAGTAAGATTGTCTTGCAATAAATAAGGTTGAAGGGGTAGGAAAGAAATGGAACCTAAAGGCAAGTTTTTTATGTATGCAGTCTTAAATGCCACAGCTTTTTTGCCTTATATGCTTTTTATTCTGGCTGGAAACAGATATGATGGATGGTTAAATGGCTATGGAGCTCTCATCATCTTCTATGTTTTTCAAGCAACAGGAACTTTTTTGTTCAATGCGATTAATCGTCAACTGGAAGCCAAACGACTTGTGCTTTTACTTCTAGGAGTGGGGATTGTCGGTTCGATTTTAGCAAGTCTAGGCTCTTTTTCTGCTGTATGGATGGAAGTAGGAGCCGTTTTGATTGGGATATCAAGCAGTATGGCGCTTCCGGCGTATATCACGCTACAATACCATGAGCGCTCTTTTTATGGACGAAAAATGTCGAATAAAAACTACTTAATGGCACTTTTAGCTATTATTATTGCTCTATTAATTGGAGTGCTTTTAGTGCGTTATTACTATGCAAGTACGGCCTTTTTGTTTTATGGTGCACTGCTTGCGGTAGCTTTTTATTTCGTGAGAAAATTACCAGATTATCAAGTCGACAAGCCTGAACGTAAAGCTTTTCTAATTCGTCCATTTCTTGTCTTTCTTTTTTTCTCCATCATTATTTTCGTGCTTAAAGAAGTGCGGACAACGAAGTCGATGGAATCAGCTTTCGTCATTTTTGCTGTAGCGCTTGTTGGGGTTTTTCTTTTTGTTTGCGGCTGGCTCTACTTTTTACCACGCTTAAAGCTTGAAGCTTGGATTTTATATTTCTCCTTTGCTCAGGGTATAGCAACAAGTTTTGTCCTGCTTTATGGTACTTTTACTGCATTAGTAGAAAAGAACTTTAATTTTATGATGTTTGGTGTTTATTTGCCGTTTTTCCTAGCAACACTGCTCTCGATTATAGTTGAGCCGTTTGTCAAAAAAGCTTGGGGCGAAAAGCCGATTCTATATTTGTACAGTTTAGGAATTGGAGTCGGGCTTGTTTTTACGGTCATTCCAAGTAAAGTAAGTATTGGAGCAGGAATATTTATTTGCGGTTTGTTTATTTCAATGCTCGGCCGGCTGCTGAATCGTGCTGCCTATCAGTCTGCTGCTAAAGATATGCAAGACGGCAGTTTGTTACTTCGGAGCAGATGGAAAAAATTAGGTGCTATTTGCGGACAAATTATTTTGCTGTTTTTACTTTTTGTAGGGAGCCTCTTTAGTAAGGAACTAAGCCTTGTACAAGTTGTGACAGCCTTCAATGGAAATAATAAAATGACTGGGAGCCTATTTTGGGATTTTGTAGGCAGTGCGGCAGTTGTGGCTTGCGGTATTATATCGCTCTATTTTCTCGGTTTGCGGAGATACAAGAAAAATGTTAGAAACTGAACACTTAAGCTCGTTTGCTTGACGATGCAGGGGAGAATAGCCTAATCTGAATCGAGAGGTGAGAAGTATGGCGATTATACACGCAAAAGCTGAAGACTTTGATCAAATTATTGCTAGTCACCCGAAGATTCTACTCAACTTTTGGGCGGAGTGGTGCGCACCGTGTCGATGTTTTTGGCCAACGCTCGATCAATATGCAGAACTCGAAAATAATGGTGTGCAAGTAGTGAAGGTAAATGTGGATAAGCAGAAGGTGCTTGCAGAAAGATTTAAGGTAAAGGGAATTCCTAATTCGCTTGTTATTGTAAATGGCGATGTGAAAGGAATGATCGCGGGGATAGTAAGCTGTGATGAGCTGTATCAACGTGTTGAAAGTTTTATAACCCAACAAAAAAGAGAAGCTTAAGGCCACGCCTTAAGCTTCTCTTTTTTTCATTTTATTTGAAAACGCGGAAACGTTTTTCGTCAGCGATAAATTCTTTTTCGCCTGCTTCAGCCACAATGTTACCGAAAGGCATTTGTGCGCGCAAGTTCCAGCTTGCAGGAAGATCCCATTCAGCCTTTACAGCATCATCAATTAGTGGATTGTAATGTTGAAGTGAAGCACCGATACCAGCGTTTGCAAGTGCTACCCAAACAGAATGTTGCGCAATACCAGTTGCTTGTTCAGACCAGATTGGGAAGTTGTCTGCATAAAGTGCAAAGTCTTTTTGAAGACCTTCAACAATGTCCATGTCTTCAAAGAATAATACAGTACCAAAACCAGCGCGGAATGATGCAATTTTTTCTTCAGTCGATGCAAAATTTTCAGCCGGTACAACACCGCGTAATGTATCTTCAACGATATTCCAAAGTTTATCGTGGTTTTCTCCAAATAGAATAACAGCACGTGAAGTTTGCGAGTTAAAAGAAGATGGGCTGTATTTAACCGCTTCTTTAATGATTTCTTCAATGTTGTCTTCTGATACGGATACGTTTTTGTCTAAAGCATAAATCGAGCGGCGTGCTTTAATAGATTCTAAAAATGCGTTTGTCATAATAAAAACCTCTTTTCAAATGTTATCAACTTACTTTAGTATAGCAACTTATTTTTAAAAAAACAAGTATAAATTTTAAGCGTGTTTTGATGTAAGCGCGAACAATGTTGTGGCTCTAGGTAAAAAAATTTTTGTTTAAAAAGATAAAAAGGTTGCATTATAGAACGTTTGTTCGTATAATAGAACTATAGAAAGAGGTGATAACGATGGTTTATGCTGTATCTTTACAAGAACGAACATTTCCGACAAATCCATTATTGTTGCAAAAGAAACCGGAAGTTGATCCGATCGAACAGGAAAGTTTTTTTATAACGCTACAAGATGCGATAAAGCGGGAGTGGTTGGTTCGACTTGCTTTTTTTGAAGAAGCTGACGTGGCAAAACTTGAGTTAGCATCTTTTGAGGATTCGGATGCTTTCGTTGGACGCGGTATGGTTCAAGAGCTGGATGCAGTACCGGTTGAAATCGATCCAATTACGCAAGAAATTTTATTTTGTGATGGACTGGGTCAAATCTATCCAATCCAATTTAACGACATTGTAACTATTGAATTATTGTAAAAAAATCGGAAATGAGCAGCCCACACTGTTCATCTCCGATTTTTTTTTGACTTTTTTTTAAAATCAGCTATATAATTGTTGTAACAATAATTGTCAATGCAATTAATTGGAGGTGTGAAATTCTAATGAGACAAAAATATGATGAGTTTTCCTTTCAAACGACTAACGTTGCCAAGAAAATGCATCTGTTTCTGTCCAGAAGTT
>NZ_AODF01000045.1 GCF_000525875.1 Listeria floridensis FSL S10-1187
TGAATTCTTTTTCAGCTGTTTCTTTTTTTATATAACAGTTTGATGACATGCAAAACCTGTGAAACTGTAAACTTGTCATGGTTTAGCTGAAAATCGGTCTATGCCTTTTCTTTCAAATTGTAAAGATTTTTAATCTAGCTGTAATGTTATTTTTCAAAAAAAAACGATACAATAAAGTCACTGGAAAAACAAAAAAGTTTTCAATTGTTTTTTTAAAGCAGTATAAAAAGTCAAAAGAAATATCCCCTATTTAGGAAATTCTAAACATCAAACGATGACTGTATTACAACAAAGTATTGATTGTCATGTGCTGAAATATAACTGTAATGTAATTAACCTAAAGTTGAAAAACTACAGTGTTATAATAATCTGTATTGTGGCAGTTTTATTATTGCCAATTCACAATTTTATATCAAAGGTTATCATTGCATTACCTTTAACTGAAGCTAAAGAAAGGCGAGTAAGGTGATTAAATGATATTGATGGAAGACGTTTATAAAAAGTACCCCAATGGTATCACAGCCGCAAATGGTCTTAACGTAAAAATTGATCAAGGGGAGTTCGTCTATGTTGTTGGTCCAAGTGGTGCAGGTAAATCCACTTTTATAAAAATGATTTATCGCGAAGAAAGAGCGACCAAAGGAAATATCCAAGTTGATAACTTTGACTTGGTGAACATGAAAAACCGAGAAATTCCTTACTTAAGACGAGACGTTGGCGTCGTTTTCCAAGATTTTAAATTACTCCAAAGTAAGACAGTCTATGAAAATATCGCTTATGCGATGGAAGTCGTGGAAAAAGATCCAGTGGAAATCAAAAATCGTGTTATGGAAGTTCTTGATTTAGTCAATTTAAAACATAAAGTCAGAATGCTGCCCGATGAACTCTCAGGCGGAGAGCAACAACGTATTTCAATTGCAAGATCAATTGCGAATACGCCAAAGGTTCTCATTGCTGATGAGCCAACCGGAAATCTCGATCCAGATACTTCATGGGAAATCATGAATATCCTTGAAGAAATCAATAGTCGTGGGACAACGATTGTAATGGCTACTCACAATAAAGAAATTGTGAATACGTTAAAACATCGTGTTATCGCCATTGAAAATGGCAGAATTGCCCGTGATGAAGAGCAAGGAGAATATGGATATGAAATTTAGAACAGTTGGTCGGCACGTTAAAGAGAGTTTTAAGAGTCTTTACAGAAATGGATGGATGACTTTTGCGGCCGCAAGTGCCGTAACAGTGACATTAATTCTTGTGAGTGTATTCTTCTCCATTTTGATCAACATGAATAAGCTTGCGTCAGATGTTGAAAACGATGTTCAGATTAATGTTCACGTTTCACTAAGCGCAACGGACAAGCAAGAAGATGAGCTTAAGGCAAACATCGAAAAAGTAAGTGGGGTTGAAAAAGTTACTTTTTCATCCAAAGATGAGCAGTTGAATAAACTGGTTGGTGCTTACGGAAAAAACTTCGAACTGTTTAAGCAAGATAATCCGCTCCATGATGTATTCGTTGTTCAAGCAAAAAATCCTGAACAGACAAAAACGGTAGCAAGCAAAATTGAAAAGCTGAAACATGTTGAAGATGCTGAGTATGGTGAAAAAACAGTTGATAACTTATTCAACACTTTGAAATGGGCAAGATATGCTGGAATAGTCCTAAGTATTGGATTACTCTTAACGGCAATGTTCCTCATCTCAAATACAATTAAAATCGCCATCTTCTCGCGTCGAAGAGAAATTGAAATTATGAAGTTGGTTGGAGCTACAAACTGGTTCATTCGCTGGCCTTTCGTTTTAGAAGGCGCTTGGCTAGGACTAATTGGTTCAATCATTCCGGTGATTTTAACGTTTGTAGGTTATATCAACACTTACAATCTGGTAAATCCGAAGCTTGCAACAACATCGCTTTCGCTTTTACCGCCAACACCTTTCGCTTATCAATTAAGTGCGCTGATTATCCTGATAGGAGTTCTGATTGGTATTTGGGGAAGTGCTATCTCAATTAGAAGATTCTTGAAGGTGTAACAGAAGCATACAGTAATCTATATACCCAAATGAAAATTAAATTAATCTTAAAAAATAAAAAAGAAAAAAGCTAGGGAGCTTTTTAGGAGGTAAATTTCTTTGAAAAAAAAATGCGTTTATTGCAGTCTCACTTGCAACAGTAATGACTTTAACACCGGCTTTTGCGACAGATGTTTTCGCTGATGTAAATAAGGATATCCAAGTACAAGATCAAAAAATTAGTGATTTAAAATCTAAAAAAGGTGATCTTGAATCACAACTTTCGAAACTTGTTTCTCAAATGGAATCCGCTAAAAGCAAAGCAAAAGATCTGCAAGCTGACTTTGATAAAACAGGTAAAGAACTTAAAAAATTAAACAAACAAATCCAAGAAATTAATGAACGCATTAAAGAACGCGAAGAAGTTTTAAAAGAACGCGCACGTGCAATGCAAAAAAAATTCGAACTCAAATGCTTACCTTGATGTTATTCTAGGTGCTGATAATTTCTCTGATTTAGTAAACCGTGTTTCGGCTGTGAATCAGCTTGTAGATTCTGACCAATCTATTTTGGAAGAACAACAAAAAGATGAACAAGCTCTTAAAACAACACAAGCTTCTGTGAAGAAGACGCAAGAAAAACAACAAAAAGCAATTGCTGATTTTGAAGTTCAGCAAAATAAAATTGAAGCTCAAAAAGCTGAAAAAGAAGCAGTCGTTGCCCAACTTGCAGCTGACCAAGCAACTGCTGAAAAAGCAAAGGCTGGTTTAATCAGCGAACGCGATAAACAAGCAGCAGCAGCGGCAGCTCGTGCTCAAGCTTTAGCAGCGGCGGCAGCACCAACTGCTGGCGAATCAACTGCCTCAGCTTCATCAAATAGCAGCAGTTCTTCTGCAAGCTCAAATGTAAGCAGTTCTAATACTTCTGCAAGCAATGCATCTTCATCATCTGATTCTAGTAGTAATAGTTCTGCTGGAAACAGCAGCAACAGCGGTTCAACTGGCGGCGGTAGTGTTTCTCAACCGAGCGGTAGCGGTTATTCTGCAATGATTGCGGCAGCTCAAGCTCAACTTGGTAAACCATATTCGCTAGGTGCTACAGGCCCTAACGCATTTGACTGCTCTGGATTCACTTCTTACGCTTTCCGTGCAGCTGGAATCAGCTTGCCAAGAACATCTGGCGGACAATATGCAGCAGCTACTAAAGTAAGTGCAAGCCAAGCAAAACCAGGGGATCTCGTATTCTTTAACTATGGCGGCGGTATTGCACACGTTGGAATTTATGTAGGCGGCGGTCAAATGATCAATGCACAAAATAACGGCGTAAAATATGACAACATTTCAAGCGGCTACTGGGCTCGTTACCTTGTTGGGTATGGTCGTGTAGCAAACTTCTAAGATTAAGAAGTTAAATGGATTTGAAAATCGCAAAGTACCTTTATCTGATTTTGAGATAAGGGTACTTTTTTTTATCAAAATTTATAGAAAAGCTAATTTTCATATGAGAAGTGGGGTAGCAAAACAGAAATGAAAAAAGAAAAAAAACACTTGGGTTAATCGCAGTAATTGCATCAGCGGGGATGGTAGTTCAGCCGCTGAATGTGTTTGCAGATAGTATTTCGGACATGGAAAAAGAAAAACAAAGTGTGACACAAAAGAAGTCTTCGGTTGAAAAGGATATTGAAACGAAGCAAGCGGAGATGAATCAAATTGTTAGCGACGTGAAGACGGTATCGGATAATTTGAACCGTGTTTCAAAGGAGATAAAAGAAACAAATGAAAAGCTAAAAGAACAAACGAAAAAGGTAAAATCGGAAGAAGCTCAGGTCAAACGTTTGGAAAATGAAATTGCGGCGCTTGAGAAGCAGATTGCGGAACGGCAGGTAGTGCTTGAGAAGCGTGCTCGTGCGATTCAAACGAGCGGAAGTAGCAATAGCTATTTGACGATTTTGCTTCAAGCTGAAGATTTTGGTGATTTTATTGATCGAGCAAATTTGGTTCAAGTTCTTGTCAGTGCTGATCAGGAAATTATGACGAAGCAGAAAAATGATCAGGAACTACTTGACCAAAAACAGGTGGATTCAGAAAAGAAATTAGCTGAATTAAACCGTTTGGCCAAGCAAATTGCGGTGACAAAAAATAACTTGGAAAGTCAAAAAGCTGAGCAAAATGAATTGATTTTAACGCTTGCAGCGAAAAAAGATAAGACAGAGCAAGAAAAGGCGTTGCTCGAAACGCAAAAGGGTCAATTGACTGGTGAGGAGCAGAAGCTTTTAAGTAATATTTCAGATGCGTATGCGGAAGAACAGCGTAAAAAGGAAGCGGCTGCGAAAAAAGCGATTGAGGATCAACGTAAGAAAGTGGCGGCTGAACGTGCAGAGGCTCAGGCGGAAGCTAGTACAGCGGGGAGCGCGGCGCAAGCTGGGAATGGCAACGAAACTGCGATTGCTCCTCCGGCGTATACACCGCCAGCTTCAAACGGAAGTATGTTTATCCGCCCCGCACAAGGAATTCTTACTTCGGGATTTAGTGATCGGGTTAACCCAGTGACAGGACAGTATGAATCACATAAAGGTCAAGATATTGCAGCTGGAGGAACGGTGCAGGTTGTGGCAGCTGCAGAAGGGAAAGTTGTTTTTGCAGGTTACGGGGCACCGGGAAGCGGATATGGCGGTTACGGGTATGTGGTCGAAATTGATCACGGGAACGGCTATCAAACGCTATATGCACATATGCGGGCAGGAAGTTTGAATGTGACGGCAGGGCAGCAAGTCATGCAAGGTCAAGCGATTGGAATTATGGGCTCAACGGGGCAGTCAACGGGGCAGCATCTTCATTTTGAAATTCATTTAAATGGAGTACCGATCGATCCGGCACCGTATTTATAACTTTGAAAAAGGCATTCCCAAAAACTGGGGGTGCTTTTTTACAGAAAATAGTCGAACGATTGATTTTATGATATGATAGCGTAGAGTAACTGAAAAAGGGGCGTGCTATGTGGGGATTTTGACAGCTATTTTGGTCATTTTGCTGGTCTTGAATGTATTTTTTGCGGCTGTGACTGTATTTCTAGAGCGGCGCGATACATCTGCGACTTGGGCGTGGCTTTTAGTTTTAACATTTGTGCCGATTATAGGCTTTATTATTTACTTGATTTTTGGCCGAAAGCTCTCCAATAAGAAGATTTTTGATTGGAAAGGGCAGGAAAAGATTGGGATTAAGGAATCGACTGCCAATCAAATCGAGCTCATTCGCCAAAAAGAATTTCCGTTTAGTGATGCAAATGTACAAAAACATCGTGATTTAATTTATCTTTTGCTCGTAAACGACGGTGCAATTTTGACTCAAGATAATGAAGTGGAAGTCTATGTTGATGGTCACGACAAGTTTGAAGCACTGATGAAAGACATTGAAACGGCAACGAATCATATACATATTATTTATTATATTTTTCATTCGGATGAGCTTGGCAAGCGGATGATCAGGCTGCTTGAGAAAAAAGCGGCTGAAGGTGTGAATGTGAAAGTGCTTTATGATGCGATGGGATCGAGAACCACAAAAAAATCATTTTTCCGGACGCTTGAGAAAAATGGTGGAGTTGTGAGGCCGTTTTTTCCATCAAAACTTCCGCTGATCAATTTCCGATTGAATTATCGAAATCACCGTAAGCTTGCGATTATTGACGGAAAAGTCGGCTATATTGGTGGATTTAATATCGGAGATGAGTATCTCGGTTTGTCGAAAAAATTTGGATACTGGCGTGATACGCATTTGCGCGTGCATGGTAAGGCTGTTTATGCGATGCAAACGCGCTATATTATGGATTGGAATTCGGCAGCGCCTAGCCATAAGATTGATTACAAGGCACGTTATTTCCCTACGTTTCATGGGAAAGGGCATACGAGTATGCAAATTGTGTCGAGCGGACCAGATTCTGAATGGCAACAAATTAAGAATGGCTATATTAAGATGATAAATTCAGCGAAAAAATCAATTTATCTGCAATCACCGTATTTTATTCCCGATGCCAGTTTGTTCGAAGCGCTTAAGATTGCTTCGCTTTCGGGGATTGACGTGCGTGTCATGATTCCAAATAAGCCGGATCATCCGTTTGTATACCGCGCAACGACGAGTTATGCGGGAGAATTGATGGAAACGGGAGCGAAAATTTTCATCTATGATAATGGCTTTATTCATGCGAAAATGCTCGTGATTGATGGTGAAATTGCTTCGGTCGGAACGGCGAATATGGACTTTCGCAGTTTTCGCTTAAATTTTGAGGTAAATGCGTTTATTTATGAGAAAAAACTGGCTGCCGAGCTTGAGGATATTTTCCTCGAGGATATCTTGAAATCTTATCAGCTGACGCCAGAATTGTACAATGAAAGATCGATTTGGCTTAAATTCAAGGAAGCGGTAAGCAGACTCTTGTCGCCAATACTATAAAAAATAAAAGTCGGCTTGGGGGGCTTTTTGGAGATGAATGTCATGGAAATTATTTTTAAAGGAATACTCAGCTTGCTGTTACAGCCCGTTTTTTACTTATCGATTTTGCTTGTCATTGTGGCAGGGTTTAACCGTGTCAAATGGGAACGCAAATCGTTTAGTGTGCGGATTTATTCGCCATTTCTAGAGTTGAAAAACTTTTTTACGCTAGGACTTGGAATTGCGATTATCCTTTCGATTATTTTGTTTTTCGTTGGTTTCAGTGTGATGAAAACGTGGATTGTCATTTTTAATGTAGTTACAGTACTTGCTTTGATACTTGCAATGTTTCGGCTTAGCTCGACAGCAATCACGATTGGGATTTCAAGTTTAGTCTTTTATTTCTGCTACTACTTTGATATCCAATTTGGTTCGCTACAAGACAAATTTTTTATCGTATGATGATTTGTATATTGATAATTTTATGATTGGCATGACGTTTCTTCTCGCCGTACTTTTATTTGTGGAAGCCTGGCTGATTCGCTATACGAGCGCGAAAGCCCCATCCCCGTCGCTAAGAAAAAGCGGACGCGGCAAACTTGTTGGAGCTTTTCAACTGCGAAAACTATGGTTCATTCCACTTGTTGCTTTTATTCCTGGTGCTGAAATTCAAAAATTATTTGAGTTCTGGCCGGTATTTAATATTGGATCAAGTTCGTATACGCTTGTACTTCTGCCGCTCGTGATCGGCTTTGAGCAAAAGACGTTGTCGGAACTTCCAGCCGAGTTAAGCCGAAAACTATCTACGCAAGTGACCACCTTGGCGGTGTTTATTGCTGGAATCGGCCTAGTCAGTATTGTCCTTCCGGTCATGACCCTTTTTGCTTTCGTACTCGCCGTGATTTCAAGGTTTTGGATTTCTTGGCGTTTTTATCGAACGGACAAAAAAGCGCCGCTACGCTACAAGCCGGAGCCGGATGGGATTGTTGTACTCGGGGCGCGTGCTGAGACGCCGTCTGCGCGTATGCATCTTATTGCAGGTGAAAAGATAACGGAAGTGAATGGGATTGCTGTCAGGAATCGAACAGAACTTTATGAAGCGCTTAATAAAAATCGGGCATTTTGCAAGTTGAAAGTTGTCGATTTGCAAGGCGAGCCGCGTTTTGAGCAAACTGCGCTGTATGAAAATGAATCGTTTGAGCTTGGTTTGCTGTTAGTGGAACCGAGATGAGCTTTGGTCTTTTAGGATCAAAGCTTTTTTTGAGGGGAATTTAAGAGTGTTTTTCCAAATATGTGGATAACAGTTGAAGGCGATGTTTCATAGCTTTTCAAGGTGATTAGCAAGTTTTTGTTTCAGAAATTTACAACCTCCTTTAAGTTTTTGTAAAAAACAAGCGAAAGCTATCCAGCATCTGTTAATTCATGCTATATTTATGTTAACAAATAGACGAAAGTATGGAAGTTTCTGGAAAGGGAGATTAATGTGACCAAAATTTTAGTTGTGGATGATGAGCTTTCGATCTCGACATTGTTAAAATTTAATATCGAAAAAGCCGGCTATGACGTTATAACGGCGGAAGACGGGGAGCAGGGATACGAACTGGCTGTGACGGAAAAGCCGGACTTGATTGTGCTCGACTTGATGCTGCCGAAGATGGACGGGATTGAGGTTACGAAGAAATTGCGCCAAAATCAAATTGAGATTCCTATTTTGATGCTGACTGCGAAAGACGAGGAGCTCGATAAGATTATTGGACTTGAGCTTGGTGCGGATGATTACCTTACGAAACCGTTCAGCCCGCGCGAGGTACTCGCGCGGATTAAAGCTATTCTTCGGCGGGCGCAAAAGGCCGGTACGGTGGAACAAGCGAAAACGGAGAGCGGAGCGGAAGATCAAATTCAAATAGGTGAACTTGTGATTTTTAAAGAAAGCTACCAAGCAACATTACGTGGTGAAGCGCTTGATCTTACGCCAAAGGAATTTGAGTTGCTGCTTTATCTCGCCAACCATCGTGGAAAGGTTTTTTCGCGTGATCAGCTACTCGATGCGGTTTGGAATTATGATTATATCGGCGAAACGCGGATTGTGGATGTACATGTCAGTCACTTGCGCGATAAGATTGAAGCGGATACGAAAAATCCGCGTTATATTAAGACGGTGCGCGGGTTCGGCTATAAAATGGAGAACGTGAAAGAATGAAAAAATTATGGCTGAAAATTGGAATGACTTTTTTTTGTTTTGTTTTTTGCAACGATTGCACTTGTGGGGCTTTTTTCTGGGGAATTGATGAAGTCAACATACTTGCAGATGAAGGAAAATCAGTTGGAAGATGAAGCGCGGATTTTGCGTCATACGGCCGGATTGAATGATCAGGATTTGGATGGGAGCGAAGCGGAAATTAGCGCGAAAATTGCCCCGCTGAAAGATGAAGTCGATGCGCGGATTACGGTGATGGATAAGGATGGACGCGTGATTACGGACTCGAAGGAAAATCCGGAAAAGCTCGGGAATCATGCGGATCGTCCGGAAATTAAAGCGGTTTTGAAAAATGGGAAATCTGTTGGGACGGCGACGAGGGAAAGTGCCACGCTCGGCTATAGTATGCTTTATGTAGCGGTGCCGATTTTGGATGGCGGTTCGGTTGATGGCGCAATTCGGATTTCAGTTTCGCTTGAATCGATCGACAAGGCGATCGATAAATTATGGGGCAATTTGATGCTGATTCTTGTGCCGACGATACTGATTATTGCTGCGGTGAGTATTTTTATTGCAAGGCGAATTACGCGTCCTGTGGAGGAAATTGTGGATGTTTCAAACAGACTTGCGAGCCATGATTATAGTAGTCGAATTTACGGGAAATCAAGCGGCGAGCTGGAGGAGATTGCAACGGCGGTGAATAAGCTGGCCGAAAGTCTCGAAACGCAGATGTATGAAATCAGAGAAAACTCGCAGCGGCTGTCAGCCATCGTTGAAAATCTTGTGAGCGGTGTGATGCTGATTAATTTCGACAAGGAAATTATTATGGCGAATAAGGCGATGTATCAGATTCTTGGGGTGAAAGAAATCAAAGGCAGACCTTTTTATGAAGTGATCAAAAGCTTTGGGGTTAGTCAGCTGATTGAACAGTCGATGCAGGAGCGTGAGCGTAAACAACAGGAAATTCAAATTTACTTCCCGCGGGAGTTGATTCTCGATGCGAGTGTAACGCCTATTCTCATGGAAGATGGCGAAATTTCTGGGCTAGTGTTGTTGTTACACGATGTGACGCAGATTCGGCATCTCGAAAATGTGCGCTCGGAATTTGTGACCAATGTGTCGCATGAACTAAAAACCCCGGTTACGGCCGTGAAGGGCTTTGCAGAAACGCTGCTTGATGGTGCGATGCACGATGAGGAAGTGCTGAAGCAATTTCTTACGATTATTAAGGATGAAAGTGATCGCTTAAACCGCTTGATTCAAGATATTCTGGCCTTGTCGAAAATTGAGCAAAAAGCATTGCCGGTGCAGCTTGAAGAAATTGATGTGGATGATGTGATCGCTCAGTCTGCCGGAACGGTGAAAGAGCTTGCGGCGGCAAAATCAATTGTACTTGACCTTCCAGTAAAACATCAGCCGCCGCTCGTTGTTTTGGCGGAGCGCGACCGTCTGCAGCAGATTTTGGTGAACTTGCTTTCTAATGCGATTCAGTACACACCTGCTGATGGAAAGGTAAAGATTCGACTGGAAGATGCAGCCAGTCATGTGATTCTATCTGTGTCAGATAATGGAATTGGGATTCCAGAAAAAGATTTGGAGCGAATTTTTGAACGATTTTACCGGGTGGATAAAGCACGAAGTCGTCATTCTGGTGGAACGGGTCTTGGACTTTCTATCGTGAAGCATTTGGTTGAAAGTATGGATGGTGACATTTCGGTTGCAAGTGTGGAAGATGAAGGAACAACGTTTAAAATAAAATTACCGAAAACACCAAAATAATTTTGGATTTGAACTGTTAGGAAAAGTGCGCAGCGCTTTTCCTAACAGTTTTTTTTACGTGAATCGACTGTTTATTCATAGTTTTGATATCTTTTTTACAGAAATAAACAGATTTACATGATCTTAACATTAGCTAAATAACGGCTTAATGCTTTCCGTTTATAGTAGAGAATGTAAGAGATAACAATTAATCAATAAGGTGGGTAACGAAATATGAAAAAAAAAGGTTTTGGGTTTACTTATAATTTTTTCAGCTTTAATGTTGGTTTTGGCAGCTTGCGGAAACGGAGATTCTGATAAGGGCAAGGCAAGCAGCGGAGATTCAAAAGAAATTTCTGGTTCGGTTACGGCTGTTGGTTCAACGGCACTTCAACCGCTAGTCGAAGCGGCGGGTAAGCAATTCCAATCTGAAAATCCGAAAGCACAAATTAATGTGCAAGGCGGGGGATCAGGAACAGGGCTGACTCAAGTTCAGCAGGGTGCAGTTGAAATCGGCAACTCTGATGTTTTTGCTGAAGAAAAAGATGGTGTAGATGCTTCAAAACTTGTTGACCATAAAGTGGCTGTTGTCGGGATGGCACCGGTTGCGAATAAAGATGTGGGTGTAGATAACTTAACAAAACAACAACTGATTGATATTTTCACTGGAAAAGTGAAGAATTGGAAAGATGTTGGTGGAAAAGATGAAAAAATTACGATCATCAATCGCGCTGAAGGAAGCGGAACACGTGCAACTTTTGAAAAATGGGCGCTTGACGGAGCGGATACAGTGAAAGCTCAAGAACAAGATTCTTCGGGTACGGTACGCAAAATTGTTAGCGAAACGCCTGGAGCAATCAGCTACTTGGCCTTCTCTTACATCGATGATTCGATTGTCGGTCTTTCGGTCGACGGTGTGAAACCAGATGAGAAAAACGTCGCAACGAACGATTGGAAGATCTGGTCTTACGAACATATGTATACAAACGGCGAACCTAAAGGGGTTGCTAAGGAATTCTTAAAATATATGACAAGCGATAGCGTTCAAAATGACCTCGTTCCACAGCTTGGCTATCAATCGATCAAACAAATGAAGATCGAACGCGACGCTGAAGGCAATGTTAAAAATATCTAATTCTGGAACAAAGAAATAGAACGGAGAGTCTATCCTGCGCGCAGGATAGACTTGTCCGTACGTTAGGGAATGGAAGGAGTTTTAGTCTTGGAAGTGATTAATGAAGAAAAGCTGACACGTGTTTCCAAGAAAGCACGTCTTGAATCGAGAGGGAAAATCATTACCTTCATTTGTATCGCGGTGATGGTTCTTGCCGCTGTTTCAATTTTATATTTCGTTATCTCAAAAGGATTATCCACCTTTTTTGTCAATAAAGTATCATTTATCGATTTTATCTCCGGAAAAGACTGGAGTCCATCGAAACAAGATGCAGCTGGAAACCCGCTAGTTGGTGCACTTCCAATGATTATCGGTTCATTCGCAGTAACGCTTTTTGCAGCGTGTATTGCTGCACCGCTTGCAATTGGAGCGGCAATTTTTATGGTTGAAATTTCACCGCGCTTTGGGAAAAAAGTGCTACAACCTGTAATGGAACTTTTGGTTGGGATTCCATCGGTTGTTTATGGATTTATCGGACTAAGTGTAGTGGTGCCGTTTATTCGTGAACATATTTCTGGAAGCGGCTTTGGGATTGCTGCCGCGACAGTAGTTTTAACGGTGATGATTCTACCGACCGTAACATCGCTTGCGGTTGATGCGATCAAAGCTGTGCCGCGTCATTATCGGGAAGCTTCGCTTGCGCTCGGTGCGACAAGATGGCAAACGATTTGGCGTGTTGTACTTAGATCTTCACGTGCGGGCATTTTGACGGCTATTGTGTTCGGGATGGCTCGTGCGTTCGGCGAGGCGTTAGCCGTACAAATGGTAATCGGGAATTCGGCGGTGATTCCAATTTCGCTGTTTGAACCTGCGTCAACACTGACAAGTATTCTGACGATGGGTATGGGAAATACAGTCATGGGAACGCTTGACAACAATATTCTTTGGTCACTGGCGATGGTGCTTCTGGCGATGTCGCTCTTCTTTATCATTATTATCCGCTTCATCGGCCGTAGGAGGAAAGCGAAATGAATGTAAAAACAAAAGACAAAATAGCTACTGGCGTATTTTACGTTATCGCTGGCTTTATTATTCTGATACTTGCCGGATTATTAGGATATATTTTGGTAAAGGGCGTGCCCCAGTTAAGCTTAAGCTTCTTAACGAATCCTCCGCAAGCTTTTAAAGCAGGTGGTGGCATTGGACCAGAGATTTGGAATTCGTTTTACATGTTGATTATCACGATGCTGATTTCAATTCCAATTTCGCTTGGTGCCGGGATTTACATGGCGGAATATGCCCGTAAAAACTGGTTGACAGATTTGATTCGGACAATGATTGAAGTGCTTAGTTCGCTTCCTTCGATTGTAGTTGGTTTGTTCGGCTTCCTCGTATTCGTTATCCAAATGGGTTGGAGTTTCTCAGTGATTTCAGGTGCACTCACATTGACGATCTTTAACTTACCGCTTCTTATCCGCGTGGTTGAAGATGCGCTTCGGGCGATTCCTGATACACAGCGGGAAGCAGGACTTGCGCTTGGAATTTCACGCTGGGAAACGATTACGCGCGTGCTCGTACCGGCCGCACTTCCGGCGATCATTACGGGAATTATTCTCGCGGCAGGACGTGTATTCGGTGAAGCCGCAGCCCTTATTTTCACAGCAGGTCAAAGTACGCCGATTCTCGACTTTACTAACTGGAATCCAGCAGATATGACCTCACCGCTCAATATTTTCCGCCCGGCTGAGACACTTGCTGTTCATATTTGGAAAATTAACGGGGAAGGAATCATGCCGGATGCGCGTGTAGTATCAGACGGAGCTTCCGCAGTCTTAATCCTTTCAGTTCTCTTGTTTAATATCCTTGCGCGACTGCTTGGGAAATTTGTTTTCAAAAAAATGACGTCTTCGTCTTAAGATAAAGGAGTTTTAGAAATGATGATTACGAAAAATATGCCGAATGTAAGCGTAGCGGCACAAGATCAGACAGAAGCAGCCGCAATTCCTATCGACATGCAGACACACGCGATGGCTACTCGCGATCTCCGCGTTTTTTATGGCGAAAATGAAGCTATCAAAGGCGTTGATCTTGCTTTCCCAGAAAACAAAGTCACAGCGCTGATTGGTCCGTCTGGTTGCGGCAAGTCAACGTATCTTAGAGCACTTAACCGGATGAATGATGAAATCGACGGCTGCCGAATGGAAGGAAGCATTTTTTATAACGGAATTGATATTAATCGTAAAGAAATCGACCTTTATCGGGTGCGCCAAGAAATTGGCATGGTTTTTCAAAAACCAAATCCATTTTCCAAATCAATTTATGAAAATATTGCCTTCGGGTTGAAGCGTCATGGAATGAAAAACAAAAAAGGAGTTGATGGAACGCGTGGAGAAGAGCTTACGAGGTGCGGCACTTTGGGATGAAGTCAAAGACGACTTAAATAAGAGTGCACTTTCACTCTCAGGCGGTCAGCAGCAGCGTCTTTGCATCGCACGGGCGATCGCGATGCAGCCGAAGGTTTTGTTACTAGATGAGCCGGCTTCTGCTCTCGACCCGATTTCAACAAGTAAAATTGAAGATTTAATTGATGAACTAAAGGAAAAATACACGATCGTGATTGTAACGCACAATATGCAGCAGGCAGCGCGCGTTTCCGATTACACAGCGTTTTTCTACCTCGGGGAAGTCGTGGAATTCAAAGGAACGAAAGAACTTTTCACGAATCCGACCGAAAAACGTACAGAAGACTATATTTCTGGAAACTTCGGTTAAGGAGGGCTTTTTGAAATGACGATGACGACTGAACAAACAAAATTAATGATCGAAGCAGACCAAGTAGACCTGTATTACGGGGCTAAACAGGCGCTTAAAAAAGTGTCGCTTGCCATTAAAAAAAAACCGTGTGACGGCGCTAATCGGTCCGTCTGGATGCGGCAAATCGACTTTTCTGCGGACGCTCAATCGGATGAATGATTTGATACCAGGGGTTAAGACGACCGGTAGCATTAAGATTTCTGAGGAAGAAGTCAATCAAAATAAAGTAGATTTGGTAGGATTGCGCAAACGAGTTGGAATGGTTTTCCAGCAACCGAATCCTTTTCCATTTTCAATCTACGATAATGTTGCTTACGGACCGCGAATGCACGGAGTGACGAATAAAAAGGAACTGGATGCAATTGTAGAAGAAAGCCTACGTCAAGCGGCGCTTTGGGACGAAGTAAGCGACCGGCTTGATAAACCTGCAACAGGGATGTCAGGCGGTCAGCAGCAGCGTCTTTGTATCGCACGTGTGCTTGCAGTGAAGCCAGAAGTAATTTTGATGGATGAACCGACATCAGCACTTGATCCGATTTCAACATCTAAAGTAGAGGATTTGATTTTAGAGCTGAAAAAGGATTATACGATTGTGATTGTGACACATAATATGCAGCAAGCTTCGCGTATTTCGGATGAAACAGCCTTTTTCTTGAATGGAGAAATCATCGAGTTTGCGGATACGAAAACGATTTTCACAAACCCTAAAGAACAAAAAACAGAAGACTATATTTCAGGTCGATTCGGATAAGGAGTGTAACACGAATATGGTAGCAAGAAAAATTTTTACAGAACAATTAAATGAACTGCATCAGCATTTGCTCGAAATGGGGATGCTAGTAAATGAAGCAATTTTTAAAGCAGTTAAGTCGCTTTCAGAACGTGATTTGGAGCTTGCTAATCAAGTCGTTGCAGAAGACAAAGCGATTAATAATATGGAGCTTTCGCTTGAACAAGGCTCATTTGAATTAATTGCACTGCAACAACCGGTTGGAACAGATTTGCGGAAAATTGTGACCGTACTCAAGGCAAGTTCGGACTTGGAGCGGATTGCCGATCACGCGGTGAGCATTGCGAAAGCAGCGATTCTGTTAAAAGACAGTAAAGCGCTAAAGCCGATTCCAGAAATTGCAGAAATGGGCGAAATTGTGAAATCAATGCTTCACGATGTGTTGAACGCATACTTAGCAGGTGATGCAGTTGCTGCACGAGAAATTGCAGCTCGCGACAATGAAGTTGATAAGCTTCATGGTATAGTATCTCGCAAGTGCATTGAGCAAATGCAAGTTGATACGGAGCATTTAGAAGAGTTTTCGCATCTTTTGCTTGTAGCGCAGAACTTGGAGCGGATTGGCGACTACATTACAAATGTTTCCGAATGGATTGTTTATTTGGAAAGCGGAGAAATTGAAGAATTGAATTTGTAAGTATGAAGAGGTTCATCCTTGATTAAGTAAAGAATGAATTTGAGAGTTAAAAAGGCTGCCCGCGGGCAGCCTTTTTTTTATTTTACATATTTGTATTTAAATGGGAGCTGTCCTTTAAATGGCGTGCTACGAATAACAAGTTTGTTGATTGGCGTAAGTTTTGTTGCCGTTTCTCTCAGAAAATAAGATTTTGGCGCAATCCGTCCGCCTGAGCGCACGGAAATCTGGTTATCAATAAATAGTGCCGATTGAATCGTTTCGGTACCGTTAAAACTGAATAGTTTCTGATAAGTTTCGAGCGTCTGCAAAATAACTTTGTTATTCTCAAACGTCCAATTTTTAACATTTCCAATCGGAAAAACATCGTAATTTTTAGGTGAGGTGTCTAAATTGAAGGCGTTATTCTTAACAGTGAAGTTTGTGACGCGAGCTTGACTGCTGCCTGGTCTCCAAGCGATAGCACTTGGTCGGCTAGTCTTTGAAGGATAATCTGATGTGAGGTTATTGCTTATGAAAGAAATTGATTTTATATTGTCTTGGATGGCTAAAAATTTATTTTTTACATTTTTACCGTAATTATTATAAATCTGGAAGTCGCCGCCGGAAATAACGATCGCTTCATCGGCCATGTTAAGAAAAGTATTATGATGAACAGCGGCTTTTTGAACTTGCAGTAAATATAAGGCATTGTCCACTACATTTTCGAAACGATTACCGCTAGCTGTGAAGGAAGTGATACTTGGAGCTAAAGCAACGACTGCTTGATTAACTTGATAGAAGCGGTTATTTATTAGCTGAAACTGATTGGAGTTGCTGCCTTGGATGGTAATGCAGCGATTTAAATCACCGAGTTTAGCCGTATATTCAAAACCGTTTTTAGTGAAAATATTTTGTTCAATGGTGGCATTTTGAACACCATCTAGTAAGATGGCGCTATCTGTTTTGTAATAACCGAATCGCTTTGAATAGCCCGTAAATTCGTTATGACTAATCGTGATGTCCCTATTCTTTGAAAATTTAAGGCTTCCTCGTCCGCGGTGAGCCAAGTCAAAGCGGATATTTTTCACCGTAATATGGGTGTGTCCTTCTGCAAATGAAAGTAAGTAAGGTGTTTGGCTGCTTCCGGTACCATTGAAATCAGCACGTATTTCGGAACCTGAACTTGCGCCGATCAGGTTCACCTTTACATTTTGAATTGGCTTAGAAATAGTATAAACGGCATCTGTTTTACTTTTCAAATGAATATCTCCCGTTTTTCCATCGATAAGCGGCTCAAGCGGTATAACAGTTCTTGTAGCTGCTTTTGTTTGAAGCTCAGCATGGCCAACTGGTAAAACAACAGTGACAGCGAGCAGGCATAACGATAGAATTATGCGTATTTTTTTCATAATGAATTCCCCCTTAAAAAAGAAGTACCCTCTGGAAAAATATGGAAAACGTAAAATTGGTTACGATTAGATTATGTTTTTGTGACTTAGGTTTATGTGGCAGAAGTTACACCTGAAATTTGGACAATTACAGAATATACTAGCCCAAAGGATAGAAAATTTATGTGTGAAACTGGATTAGTTGATAAATAGTCACATTTTTCAGTAGTTTAATTTTGTATACTTAAGATAATGGAATAAAAAGGAGGGGAAAGAATGAAAGCGCTACAAGGGAAATGGCGGATTTATATGATGTTACTGATATTGATTATGAGTCAAGCCATACAAACAGGGAATGTATTAGCAAGCACAGCGATTGTGAAAGAAAATAAAGAAGTTGAAAAAGTGAAAATGACAGAAACGGAGGGGACAAATACAGAGTTATATATTGATCCATACATTTTTAAGGATATATATGTTACGGGTAGACAAAGTACGGAAATTAAAAGGGTTACGCTAGTGGTTAATAAAAAAGAACGAAATGAAGTCGCGGTGAAGGAAAATGGTAATTTTAAAATCTATGTAGCCCCATGGATTTTGAGCGCGAAGGATCAGGTAGAGATAATAGGAAAAACGGCGAGCGGAGAAGAAGTAACGCGTAAATATGTAAACATTCAGCCAATAGAACAAGATTTTGGCATAACCGTAAATCATTACACACTAGGAGAGTCAAAAATTGTCGGGACATATGGCAGTGACATTGCGAAAATTCGTCTGTTTGTAAATGGAAAAGTTGTTAAGCAAGCCGAAATGAGAGATGGTAGTTTCATAGTTGATGCAGAACAGTATATTATGGCAGCAGAAGACAAGGTAGAAATTATCGGTGTCGACGATGGATACTTTGAGCAAGCTAGACATACAGTTTCTGTATCGGAAGAAAAAATGACACGAGATGTTTTTACTTTTGGTGATGTATATATTACAGGAACACATGGAATAAGCATTGATAAGGTAGCGGTTTTTGTAAATGGGAAAGAACGAAATGAAGTTTCTGTGAAAGAAGGCGGCCTATATAAAATCTATGTAGAACCTTGGATTTTAAGTGGAAATGATCAAGTAGAAATTGTTGGTAGAACAGGAACTGGACAAGATGTTGCTCATCAAAAAGTTATAATGCAGGTGGGTAAGCAAGATTTCTCTGTATCAGTGGATGAGTATATGTATAAAGATCAGCAACTGACAGGGAGTTATGGTAAAGACATCAGTAAGGTCAGGCTTTTTGTGAATGGTGAGGTAGTTGCGCAAGCTATAACCAAAGAGGGGAAGTTTCAATTTGCGACCGCTGGACAGTTTATTAAGAGTTCAGAAGATCGAGTGGAAATTGTTGGTGTAGACAAAGGCTATCATGAACAGGCTCGCAAAGCAGTTTCATTGGATCAAGCGGGTTTTATCGGAAATGTTTCTTGGATATGGAAAAAAGAAACAAAAGAATTAGTGTTTAGCGGCGGAGAATTCACAGAAGACAATAGATTGCGCCAGATTTTACTTAAGTATAAGAATGCCAAGGTCATTCGATTTTCAGAAAAAGTACAATTTCCGAAAAACTGCTCGATGTTGTTTCAAAATATTGGTGATTTAGATTGCAAAATTGAAGGTGGTCAAAATATGGATATGTCACAAGTGTTAACGATGCAATCAATGTTTGATTCTTCCAATATAAAATCTATAGAAAGCCCTGTTTGGGATACTTCAAATGTTTCTGATATGTCGTATATGTTCAGATTTTCTAAAGCAGAGTATCTGGATTTAAGCGGATGGGATGTGTCAAATGTTAAAACAATGGAAGGAATGTTTTTCAGTTCAGGGGTTCAAGTTCTATTAGCTGAAAAGTGGAAACCTGTACAGGTAACTAATATGTCAAGCATGTTTGCGTGGACAAATTTTAAAGAATTAAAAATAAAAAATTGGGACACATCAAATGTTGAAACCATGCATTATATGTTCGGTGAGTTAGGTCCTCTTTCAAACGGAGGCGATTTTAAACTAGATCTTAGCGGTTGGAAAACATCAAAAGTAAAGAATATGAGCTATATGTTTGTTGCCGATGGTTCCATTATTGAAGATGCTTTTACACGCTTGTCGCTTAACTTAAAAGGTTGGGATGTTTCAGAAGTGAGAACAATGGAAAAAATGTTTGCCAAAATAATAATTAGCAATCAGGATTTTGATATTAGTGACTGGAATCCAGTAAAAGCAGAAAATATGTCATACATGTTTTTTTTACTCTACATTTGCTAATGTAAAACTCGATTTAAGTGGTTGGAATACTCCCAGCCTAGCAAATATGGAAAAAGCTTTTTATTCATTGGGTGCAGGTGAGCTTAATATTGCAAATTGGAATAGCTTAAACGTAACGAATATGAAAGAAGCTTTTTCGTATGCTTATTTGTCAACTTTAAAAATTGGAACTAACTTTAGGTTTGCAGGCGATTGTGGACTTCCTTGGTCACCTTACGAAGTAGATCCCCGACATGTGTATAGTTGGGAGTGTGAATCGAATTCAGACTGGGTTTATCACTCCACTGGGGAGTTTGTTAATAATTACGACGGAACGCAACCAGGCACGTATCATTGTATATTAAAAAAAGAATGATAATACAAGATTCTCTTGCAATCTTTTAATAGATTGCAAGAGTTTTTTTTGTTTAAATAAGTTTTTTTTAAAAAAAATCCTTGCAATTTTATCTGATATATATTAATATATGTGTATATTAACATATATTAATATATAAGAAAAACACAAGTCCTAAAGAGTTGCGCAAACCACTCTTTTCACGCTATCATATGAATATATGACCATATAGTAATGGAGTGAATCAAGATGGAAAATAAATCGGGACTTAATGAAGCAACCTTGCAAGACGTTACACAAATTTTTAAGGCGCTTTCGGACCCAACGCGTGTTCAAATTTTGAACTTGCTACAAGAACGAGAATACTCAGTAAACGAAATTGCACGGACACTAAGTTTTAATCAAACAACAGTTTCCCATCAACTGCGATTTTTAAAAAAATTTACGGCTCGTCAAATCGAGAAGAGAAGGAACAACCATCTTTTACTCACAAGACGATCATCACGTTCTTGAACTCTTAAAACAAGCCATTCATCACGTTGAACACCGTTAGGTAACGGCGCCGCTTTAGAAGGAGAGAATGAAAATGACTGAATATCGGCTTAATGGACTTTCATGTGCAGATTGCACGGACAAGCTAGAAAAAGAAATCCGCGGCTTGAAAAATGGGGCAGAAACGAAAATCTTCTACAATACAGCCAAACTTATCCTTCCAGATGGAGTTTCGCTTCCAGAAGTTGAGAAAATCCTTAAGACGGAAAATGTATCACTAATTCAGCCGGAAAAAGAAGGTGGGGATCACGACCATAGCCACGATAACGGAAATGATAAAAGATTACTAATACAGCTTGGAGTCTCAACCGTGATCCTTATTGCTGCACTAATATTTGGAGATAAAATGTCAGCACCCATTGCATTCTTCGTATTTTTAATCGCGGCAGGTCTAAGCGGATACCAGACATTCCTTAAAGGCTTGAAAAATCTTGTTAGTTTTAAATTCAATATTGATACACTGATGACAGTTGCCCTAGTTGGAGCTTTTGCGATCGGCGATTATAAAGAAGGAACCGTAGTTGCCATCCTTTTCGGTGTAAATGAGTATCTGGAAGGCTTCGGAATGCGCCAAGCGCGGAAGTCGATGGCAGAACTCCTCAAAGTAGCGCCAAAAACCGCAAACGTGATTCAAAATGGAGAAACCAAACAAATTCCAATTGCAGATTTACGTGTAAACGATATCGTTCTTATCCGTGCCGGTGAAAAAGTACCGTCTGATGCCGTCTTGATCGAAGGCAGCGGTTCATTTGACGAAGCGGCGATCACCGGCGAATCCATGCCGGTTGAAAAACAAGTCGGCGATGACTTATTCGGTGGTTCGATCAACAACGAAGGGACTATCCGAGCTCAAATTACAGCACTTTACAAAGATTCATCACTTGCTAAAATTCTTCATCTTGTGGAAGAAGCACAAGAAACGAAAACACCAACTGAATTGTTTATTGATAAATTTGCCCGCTACTATACGCCCGTTATCATGATTTTCGCTGTCATGATTGCGTTTGTACCACCACTTTTCTTCGGCGGAGATTACTCGAAATGGATTTATGAAGGCCTCGCAGTTCTTATTATCGGCTGCCCATGTGCCTTGATCCTTGCCTCGCCCGTTACGATCGTTTCAGGAATTACCCGCAGCGCCAAAAACGGTGTGTTGATTAAAGGCGGCGTATTCCTTGAGCAACTTAGCAAAATCAAACAAATTGCTTTTGATAAAACCGGAACACTTACAAAAGGAAAACCGGCAGTTGCCGATATGTACAGCTACGATGATAAAAACTTCCTCGACATTGTAGGCCGAATGGAAAGCGACTCACTCCATCCGATTGCAGGCGCGATTATGAGAGAAATTGAAAGCACTGGGAAAAAAGTTCAAAAAATGGATTCCCTACAAACCGTTGCCGGAAAAGGACTTGTCGGGAATTTGGATGGCGTGACTTACTTCATGGGAAGCGAAAGTCAGATTCCAGAGAAGGCATGGAATGACACTGCGCGGCGGGACGCCGCGAGCTTGAAACAATCCGGATTCACATTGGTTGTGACTTCAACAGAAGATCGGATTCTCGGCATGTTTGGTATCCGAGATGCCCTTCGTCCAGAAAGTCGCGAACTGATCGGCAACTTGCATGCACTTGGTGTCAATAACACAATTATGCTGACAGGGGATCACGCTAAGACAGCCGAAAAAGTAGCAGCAGAAATCGGAATTGACAGCTATTATGCTGATCTCTTGCCTGAAGAAAAACTGACACAAATTCAAAAAATCCAAGCCGAATCCGGCAAAGTTATGATGGTCGGAGATGGTATCAATGACTCGCCAGCCCTTGCAACCGCCGATCTTGGTATCGCGATGGGGAAAGGAACCGATAGTGCTATCGAAGTTGCTGACGTTGTCTTGATGCAAGACCACTTGCAGAAACTGCCGATCACGATCAAAATTGCGAAACGCGTTCACAAAATCGTTACTTTCAATATTGCATTTGCACTCGGTTTGAAAATCATTGCGCTTCTTTTGACACTTCCAGGAATCTTGACATTGTGGATGGCCATCATGGCTGACATGGGAGCGACCGTCGTAGTGACGCTGCTCGGACTTACAATTCTAATTCGGTCGAAAGAAGAAAAACAAAGCTAATTTTTTTCCAAAAAACGTCTTTTTGCTTTTCCTAATCGGAGGAGCAGAAGGACGTTTTTCAATCGAAAAGTCCAGCTTGATGTGGTAAAGTTAGATATAAATCAAAAAAATTGGGGGATTTTGCTTGAAAAATCTTACTTCCATCCAAAAAACACTGGTTATTGCCGGACTAGTCTCAATTCTCAGCGATGCTATTCTCGGAATTGTCTTCAATCAGTCACTTGCTGTTGTCGCTGTACTCGGCGTTATTCAGCTTATCCTAAGCCAAGCTGTGTGCTACATCTGGATTTACGCACCGCTCAAAGTCGAACAAACACGCCGAATGAAACTGTTCAGCTTGGGAATCGTCATCACGATCATCCTCGCAGCCTTGATTGCTTTTCTGGTCCCAGCGAACTTCAGATCGTATTCCGGCGCTATCATTGCTTTGCTTAGCTACGTAGGTGCTATCCTGATGCGAGAAGTAGAACATACAAATCCAGCGAACAAAAAAACAAAAGAATAAACAGGAAAAGGAGTGTTAACCATGGGCATTCATCAATATTTTCAAAGCTTATCCGATCTTGAGAACATTTACCGCTGTCCCGGAAAATTCAAATACCAAGAACACTCCGTTGCCGAACATTCTTTCAAAGTAACGAGTATTGCGCAGTTTTTTGGACACGTTGAAGAGCAGGCAGGAAATAAGGTGGATTGGCGCGCGCTTTATGAACGAGCACTGAATCACGATTATTCCGAGCTTTTTATCGGTGATATCAAAACACCCGTTAAATATGCGACCGCTGAACTTCGTGCGATGCTTTCAGAAGTCGAAGAAAGCATGACTCAGAATTTCATCGAACGTGAAATTCCCGCACAGTTTCAAGAGATTTATCGGCATTTGCTAAAAGAAGGAAAAGACGAAACATTAGAAGGGCGAATTTTGGCTATCGCTGATAAAGTGGACTTGCTGTATGAGTCATTCGGTGAAATTCAAAAAGGCAATCCCGAGCCGGTTTTCGTTGAAATATACAGTGAAGCGCTGGCGACGATTTACCAGTATCGCGACATGGCAAGCGTCAAATATTTTCTCGCTGAGATCTTACCTGATATGCTGCGTGAAAAAAGCATTCGCACTACTGATTTGCCGAAACTAACCACAGATATTCGGGAAAATGCTATAAAAAAAACGAACTAAAGGGAGGGAAAGCAGATGTTCGATCAAATTTTGTCGGCCTTCTTTTTCCCTGGTTTGTTAGTCATCTTGTTTGCTCGAATCACTTATAACCGCTATGTTGCGCTGATCTTAATGGTGATTCTAATTGCTGCAAGTGTGAAGCTCGGCTATACCAGTACAATCTGGCTTATCATCATTGATGCCATTTCGATGACAGCCGGCTTTGCAGCGGCTACTGTGATGCTTCGGCGGCTTAAGGCAAAAGAAGAGCACATGGATAGGTGAGAGCATTGAAGAGTGGTAAAATAAGAAGAACAGAAAAACGTGATCCATCGTGATGACGTTTTTTTCTGTTCTCAAATAAAGCGAAAATATGTTCGGTTTTTGCTAGGAGAATAAAAAAATTTATGGTAAAATAGAAGAGCTATTATGAGAGAATGATATTTCAGTAGGAATGGAGGAATCGACATTGACTGATAAATTTGAACTGGTTTCAGAATATAAGCCGTCAGGAGACCAGCCGAGAGCGATTGAGAGATTGGTTGCTGGGCTTAATAAAGGACTCAAACACCAAACCCTGCTAGGTGCAACCGGAACAGGGAAAACGTTTACGGTGTCGAATGTCATTCAAGAAGTGAACAAACCTACGCTTATCATGGCCCACAATAAAACACTTGCGGGTCAGTTATACAGCGAATTTAAAGAGTTTTTTCCGAATAACGCTGTTGAATATTTTGTAAGTTATTATGACTATTACCAACCTGAGGCTTACGTTCCTCAAAGTGATACTTATATTGAAAAAGATGCGAGCATCAATGATGAAATTGATAAATTACGTCACTCGGCTACGGCCAGTCTTTTTGAACGGCGCGATGTTATTATCATTGCCAGTGTCTCTTGCATTTATGGCTTAGGTGCGCCGGAAGAGTACGGCAAGCTACTCGTGTCGCTTCGAACTGGAATGGAAATGAGCCGCGATCACTTGTTGCGCCGCTTGGTTGACATCCAGTATGATCGTAATGACATTGATTTCCAGCGCGGTCGTTTTCGTGTGCGCGGCGATGTCGTTGAAATTTTCCCAGCTTCACGTGATGAACATTGTGTTCGCGTTGAGTTTTTCGGGGATGAGATCGAACGCATTCGTGAAGTAGATGCGCTAACTGGAGAAATTATCGGTGATCGAGACCATGTTTCGATCTTCCCAGCTTCTCACTTTGTGACGAGCCCTGATATTATGAAAAAAGCAATTGTGAACATCAAACAAGAACTTGCAGATCGCTTAAAAGAACTGCGAGATGACAATAAACTGCTTGAAGCACAGCGTCTTGAACAACGTACCAATTATGATCTTGAAATGATGGAAGAGATGGGTTACTGCTCTGGAATTGAAAACTATTCGCGCCATCTTGCACTCCGTGCACCTGGCTCAACGCCTTATACACTGCTTGATTACTTCCCAGATGATTTTCAAATCGTGATTGACGAATCACACGTTACGATGCCACAAATTCGGGGGATGTATAACGGCGACCAAGCAAGAAAGCAAATGCTTGTTGATCACGGTTTCAGATTGCCGTCCGCGCTTGATAATCGTCCGCTTCGGCTTGAGGAATTTGAAGAACATGTTAATCAAATTATGTATATTTCAGCAACACCAGGTCCGTATGAACTCGAGCATAATCCAGATGTGATTGAACAAATCATCCGTCCGACAGGGCTACTTGATCCAATCGTTGAAATACGTCCAATTGAAGGTCAGATTGATGACTTGATTGATGAAATTAATGAGCGTGTTGGTAAAGACGAACGTGTCCTTGTCACGACGCTTACGAAGAAAATGTCAGAGGATCTAACCGATTATCTGAAAGAAGCTGGCATCAAAGTACAGTACCTGCATTCCGAGGTTAAAACACTTGAACGGATTGAAATCATTCGTGATCTACGACTTGGTGTCTTTGATGTGCTTGTCGGAATCAACTTACTCCGTGAAGGAATCGACTTGCCGGAAGTTTCGCTTGTTGCCATTCTCGATGCCGATAAAGAAGGCTTTCTTCGCTCTGAACGTTCACTCATTCAAACGATGGGACGTGCGGCGCGTAATGAACACGGTAAAGTTATCATGTATGCAGATAATATGACGGATTCAATGCGCAAATCAATTGATGAAACCGAACGGCGTCGTCAAATACAAGAAGCTTATAATGAAGAACACGGTATCGTACCGAAAACTATTCGAAAAGAAATTCGCGGTGTTATTGCAGCAACTACCGCTGTAGAAGGCGGAGAAGAAAAACTGCAAGATTTGAGCAAGCTTACAAAACAAGAACGCGGTCAGCTGATCGAAGATATGGAACACGAAATGAAGGCTGCTGCAAAAGCGCTTGACTTTGAACGTGCATCTGAACTTCGCGATGCACTCTTAGAACTGAAAGCGGAAGGATGAAGCAAATTTGAAGAAAGATAAGATTGTTATTCAAGGAGCAAGAGCTCATAACTTAAAAAATATCGATGTAGAAATCCCACGTGATAAGCTGATCGTCATGACCGGCTTATCTGGTTCTGGGAAGTCATCGCTTGCCTTCGACACCATTTATGCGGAAGGGCAGCGCCGCTATGTCGAGTCTCTTTCTGCCTATGCTCGGCAGTTTTTGGGGCAAATGGATAAGCCGGATGTTGACTTGATTGAAGGACTCAGCCCAGCCATTTCGATTGACCAAAAAACAACTAGTCGAAATCCGCGATCGACGGTTGGAACCGTAACGGAAATTCACGACTATCTGCGCTTGCTTTATGCGCGAGTTGGTCATCCAATTTGTCCAAACCACGGTATCGAAATTACTTCACAAACGATTGAGCAAATGGTAGATCGTGTAATGGAATATCCAGAAAAAACACGCATCCAAGTAATGGCACCAGTCGTTTCCGGGAAAAAAGGCACGCATAAGAAAACGTTTGAAGAAATAAAAAAAACAAGGCTATGTTCGGATTCGCGTTGATGGAGAAGTATACGACGTGAATGATGAACTGGAACTTGAAAAAAATAAGAAGCACTCCATTGAAATCATCATTGATCGAATTGTGATTAAAGAAGGGATTCATTCTCGACTGTATGACTCGCTCGAATCAGCACTTAAACTTGCTGATGGTTATGCGATTGTGGATGTGATGGGCGAAAAAGAACTTCTATTCAGCGAACATTATGCTTGCCCGTATTGTGGTTTTTCGGTAGGCGAACTTGAACCGCGTATGTTTTCATTTAATAGTCCGTTCGGTGCTTGCCCAACTTGCGATGGACTTGGAACGAAGCTTGAAGTGGATATTGATACAGTTATCCCAGATACTTCACTTTCGTTAAATGAAGGTGCGATTTTACCTTGGAAACCAATCAGCTCGCAGTACTATCCACAGATGCTGGCTTCGGCGTGCAAAGAATTCGGGATTGACATGGATACACCGTTTGAAAAGCTGTCAAAGGCTGACAAAGACATTGTTTTACGTGGATCTGGCGATAAAGAGTTTTACTTTGAATATAAAAATGACTTTGGAATGACACGTGAAACGTGGATGAAATTTGAAGGGATTTTGCCGAATATTGAACGGCGGTATCGCGAAACGAATTCTGATTTTACACGTGACCAAATGGCGCAATATATGACAAATCTGCCATGTCCGACTTGCCATGGCTACCGACTTAAAGAAGAAGCTTTAGCGGTGAAAGTGGAAGGAAAACACCTTGGCGAAATCAGCAATTATTCGATTACGGAAGGGCTCAATTTCTTTGAAGATCTAGAGCTGTCGGAGAAGGAAACTCAAATTGCTGCACCCATTTTAAAGGAAGTCCGCAATCGGCTTGGATTTTTAAATAACGTCGGTTTGAATTATTTATCGCTTAGTCGAGCAGCGGGGACGCTTTCGGGAGGGGAAGCACAGCGAATTAGGCTTGCGACGCAAATTGGATCGAAGCTGACAGGCGTGCTTTACATTTTGGATGAACCGTCGATTGGATTGCATCAGCGGGATAATGACCGCTTGGTTGATACGCTTCAAGGAATGCGCGACATTGGGAATACGCTGATCGTGGTCGAACACGATGAAGATACGATGATGGCGGCGGATTATTTGATTGATATCGGGCCGGGCGCTGGCGAACATGGCGGTGAAATTGTTGCGGCGGGAACGCCAAAAGAGGTTGCGTCGAATGAAAATTCAATTACGGGCGCATATTTGTCTGGCAAAAAGTTTATCCCAGTGCCGAATAAACGCCGTAAGGGGAATGGAAATAAACTTGAAATTATTGGAGCAGAAGCAAATAATTTGAAGAATGTTTCAGTGGATATTCCTCTTGGAACGTTCACTTGTGTGACGGGAGTTTCGGGGTCTGGTAAAAGCTCGCTTGTAAATGAAGTATTGCGTAAAGCGCTATCGCGCAAACTAAATCGTGCGAATGCCAAACCGGGTCCACATAAAGAAATTAAAGGTATCGAACATCTTGAAAAGATTATTGATATTGATCAGTCGCCGATTGGGCGGACGCCGCGCTCGAATCCAGCAACGTACACAGGCGCATTTGATGATATTCGTGATTTGTTTTCGGCGACGAATGAAGCGAAAGTTCGCGGTTACAAGAAAGGGCGCTTCAGTTTTAATGTGAAAGGCGGACGTTGTGAAGCTTGTAAGGGCGATGGCATCATAAAAATTGAGATGCATTTCTTGCCGGATGTGTATGTTCCATGCGAAATATGCCACGGACAACGCTACAATAGCGAAACGTTAGATATTCGCTATAAAGGAAAGAATATTGCTGAAGTGCTTGACATGACAGTTGAGGAAGGGCTTGAGTTCTTCCAAAATCAACCGAAAATTGCTCGGAAACTGCAAACGATTGTGGATGTTGGACTCGGATACATTCGACTTGGGCAGCCAGCAACGACATTGTCAGGTGGGGAAGCGCAGCGCGTCAAGCTTGCATCGGAGCTGCATAAGCGTAGCAATGGTAAATCGTTTTACATTTTAGATGAACCGACAACTGGGCTGCACGTGGATGATATTGGACGGTTACTAGGTGTATTGCAGCGGCTTGTCGATGAAAATGGGGATACTGTGCTTGTAATTGAGCATAATTTAGATGTGATTAAACAAGCGGATTATTTGATTGACCTCGGACCAGAAGGCGGAGATGGCGGCGGTCAAATTATTGCGAAGGGCACTCCCGAAAAGGTTGCCGCTTCAAAAAAATCGTATACTGGGAAATATTTGAAACCGATTCTTGAACGCGATAAAGAACGCATGAAGGAAAAGGTGAAGCAGAAGGAAAAATAGATTTGTTAGGCTCGATCAGATGTGAAGTCTGATCGAGCTTTTCTTTTCCCCCCAAAAGTCTAAAGAAAGAATCGTTCTTAGGTTGTATGACAGATTTTAGTGAATGCGTCATAATGGAAGTATAATAAATGACGATATTAATGACTTGGGAAATTGATAAATGAATAACTAATGGAGGGAAAAACGATGGAAAACGAACGTAAACGTATTTTGGAACTCGTTAAACAAGGTGTTATTTCTACGGATGAAGCACTCACACTGCTTGAAAATATTTCGAAAAAAGAAGGAAAGAGCGCAGCTTCGGAAAATATTCGCAAAGCAGAGCGCGGCGAAGATGTGAAGCCGGAAGAAGAAAGTGAAAGCGGATATGATTATTCGCAAGGCTGGAACACGAAGGGAAATCCTTATCGCGGCGGCGAAGCGAAAAAAGCACGTCCTACGGCTGAGGAAAAAGCAAAGCGCGAAGAGAAAGCACGAGTGGATAAAGAGAAACGCGAAGAATCAATGAAGAATGTGATGAATGATTTGTCTCAAGCTGGAGAAAAATTAGGATCATTTCTGAGTAGCGCCTTCAATCAAGTAAAAGATATGCCATTTCCGTTTTTAACATCAACAAAAATAGAACGTGAATTTGTTTACCACGATACAACACTATCGATTTTAGAATTTGAAGTAGCCAACGGGAACATTGAATTCAAGCCTTCGGAAAATGATGATATCCGCGTTCACGCGATGATTAAACTCTTTAAAGAATATCCAGAAGAAGAAGCAATGAAAATCTTCTTTGACCGCACAACGCTTCGCGTGGACGAAGAAACGCTTCGCTTTGAATCTAAATCGAAACAAATTGTAACGAATTTGACGGTATACTTGCCGCGTCGCGAGTATGATTATGTATCTGTCAAAATTTTAAATGGAAACTTCCACATTGATGAACTGCTTGGCCGCGACTTGTTTGCGAAAACGACGAATGGAAATATCAGCGTCGGAACGCTTCAAGCAACGCTTGCTGAGATTGAATCAGTGAATGGTAATGTTCGTGTGCAAAACGGGAATGTTCGTGACGTTTCGCTTAAAACGTTTAATGGAAATGTGGCGCTTAAGGGTGACTTTTATTCAAGCAATATGATGACGAAAAACGGTAATGTCAGATACCAGTTGGAAGCGCCGAATGCGACTTTCTTGAAAGCAAAAACGGGTGCCGGAAACATTGAAGTGATTGTACCGAAAGAAAGCGGCCTTGATGGACGTCTTCACACGAATCTCGGTAAAATTCTTCTTGATGTAAAGGAAGCTGAGGTGCTCGATTCGAAGGCAGAATCGGTTAACAAATCGATGGTGTTTACGAAACTAGGAAGTGCAAATGCACTTAAAATTGAAGCGGAAGCGACTACTGGAAATGTGAAGGTTCGCGACTTTAAGTAAGGGGTATAGGTTGGGGAAAGGGCGTTTCGGCGGCTCGTTTCCCCATTTTGAACAAAGACTTTTAAAACAGAAAGGAAGCACGAGCCATGGAGAAAAAATTAAGAAGATCGCGTGTTGATCGGAAAGTCGGCGGTGTATTTGGCGGAATTTCAGAATACACGGGGATTGATGCTACGATTTTACGGCTTGTCTTCATCATTATCGCCATCTTTACGATGAAAACTGGAATTGCGATCGTTGCTTATATTATTGCCTTGTTTGTGATTCCTTCAAGCAATATGAATAATGATGAGGTTCGCGCCGAATTTAGAAAACGGCAAGATGAAAAAGCTCGCTATGTCAGCGAACGCCGCAAGGAACGGTTTGACCGCATGGATGAAAAAATGACGCGTAAGCAGGAACAGTTTGAACGTCATTTGCATAAAAATGAAAAAATGCGCCCGCAGCATTCGCCAAAGCCACCGTTACATCACGGTAAATCCGCTCACAATCGTAGCACTGCAAGCACGCCGCGGCAGCGTCCAACGCGCGAATTTACGTTTGATGCAACGACGTTTACTGCAATGAAAGTTCAAATTGCAACGGGAGATGTAAGCTTCCGTGTTTGGGATAAGGATGAAATGAAGATGCGAGTCGTTCTTGCTGTTCATGAAAAGGCACGCTCGATTCGTCAGCTTAGCGAGGATAAAATCTGGGACTACTTCTTTAGTCAAACCATGCTCGATATTGGACCGGGACAATTTGTTTTTGAATCGAAGAAAGATATTTTGAAAACGGATATTGTCTTTACGATTCCAAAACGGTTATATGAACAAGTGAAGATTCAATTGTTAAATGGAAACTTGAAATTTGATGATATTTCAGTGGAGGACACGATTATTAAGATTAAGCACGGTGATCTTCGCTCGGCAGGAGCAAGCGGGAAATTCTTGAGCGCGGACCTTCAAGACGGCGAGATTTATTTTAAACGTGCAAGTATTGAAAATCTTGATTTGACCACGCTTAAGGGCGATGTGGTTGTGGACGGAAACCTGCTTACAACAGTTGCTAAGACAAAGCTTGGCGACGTTGAATACATTCTGCAAAATGATACGGCAACATCTGCTGATCTTAAAGCGCCTGCCGGAGATATTCGCATCCAGATTCCCGCATCGTGGAACGTGGATGGGACGCTTGGCACGAAACGTGAAAAGATTTATTTTGATCTGAAAAACGCAAAGGTTTGGGATGAATCAAACGAGGCGCTTGTTTTTACTCAAAATGCAGAAGAAATCAGCAATGCAACTTTGCAGGCTAAGGTCGAAAACGGTATTATTAAAGTAACTGAATTAGAACGAACACAAGTTTGAAATAAAACGAGTTAAACTTTTATAAAGAAAGCGAGGGAAAAGCTATGCGTAAATTAACGAAATCATCCGATCAGAAAATGATTGCCGGAGTGTGTGGCGGGATTGCGGAGTACTTTGGTATTGAAGTGACATGGGTGCGCTTGATCTGGGCTGTAATCTCTTTGTTTGCCGGCTCAGGAATCATTCTTTATATCTTAGCGGCAATTATTATGCCGAAAGAAGAAGGATGGGAGTGATTAAAGTACAATGCGTTGGATAATAGGTGTTCTTATTAATGCTGCTTTATTTGTAGCCATGTCGGGGTTCTTTTCGAGCTTCCACGTAGATGGATTTACAACGGCGATTATCGCGAGCTTTATTTTAGCAATTTTAAATATGCTCGTGCGTCCGTTCTTGTTCATTCTTACTTTACCGATCAACATTTTGACGCTCGGGTTATTCACCTTCGTTGTGAATGCCATTATGCTTGAGCTGACAACTTACTTTATGGGAAGCTCATTTAGTATTGACGGTTTTGGAACTGCACTTTTAATAGCAGCAATAATGGCATTTGCCAATATGATTATTAATTCCGTTTTATGGGATGATAAGAAATAACTATGAAAAACAGCCTGATTTTTTTAGGGCTGTTTTTTGTTTGCAAAGCAAGACAAATTTTGTTGGAAAATGACAGTTTCAGCGGGAAAAGCATAAATAAGACTACTCGAACAGTAAGAGAAGTGGTAAAATGAAGAAAATAAAAACAACCTGTATGGAGGTAATTGAATGACGAAATCTGTGACGGTAAAGGAACTGATGGAGCGGCTTAATTTAGAACTTGTCTGTGCAGACGAAGGGTTAGACCGTCCGATTTTAACGAGTGACTTGTCGCGACCGGGCCTTGAACTAACCGGCTTTTTTTCCTATTACCCGGAAGATCGTGTGCAACTATTTGGAATGACAGAAATTTCTTTTTCAGAAGGAATGGAACCCGAGGAACGGCTGAAAAGATACCGCCAAATGTGTACGCGTCGAACACCAGCTTTTGTTGTGTCGCGTAATCTGGAAACACCAAAGGAACTGATTCAAGCTGCAAGTGAAGCGGGCATTCCGGTGCTACGCTCGCGCCTGAAAACGACGCGGCTTTCTGTTTATATTACGAACTACTTAGAGAGTAAACTTGCACCTGTTATTTCGAAGCACGGGGTTCTCGTTGACATTTATGGGTTGGGTGTACTCATTACTGGAAACAGCGGTGTTGGGAAAAGTGAAACGGCGCTTGAACTTGTGAAACGCGGGCATCGCCTTGTTGCAGATGATAATGTGGAGATCAGAAAAGAAGATGAACTTTCGCTGATCGGCTCTTCACCAGAAATTATCGAGCATTTGCTGGAAATTCGCGGGCTCGGCATTATTAATGTGATGACGCTTTTTGGAGCGGGAGCTGTGCGTTCAAGTAAAAAAAATTACGCTTGTTGTGCATCTTGAAAATTGGGACCCGGAAAAACATTACGATCGTGTCGGATTGGATGAAGAAAAAACGCGGATTTTTGATATGGATGTTCCGAAAATCACGGTACCTGTTCGTCCAGGCCGAAATTTGTCTGTTATTATCGAAGTAGCAGCAATGAACTTCCGTCTGAAAAACATGGGGTATAATGCGGCGGAACGTTTCACGAGTGACCTTAACAATTTGATCAGCCACAACAGTATGAATGATTGAACAGGCTATTGCTTCTAAGATCAATGTAAGGGAAGAAAGTTGGCTCTGGTGTTTCAGGGGCTAGCTTCTTTCTTTTTTTACTCAAAAAAGGTACAATCAATAACGAAGCTTGTTCAATGAAAGTGGGGTATAAATGGAAAATCAAATTAAACCGCTTGACCCGGTTGCACTCGAGCTTGGCGGGTTGTCAATCAAATGGTACGGGGTCATTATAGCATGCGGTGTTGTTATTGCGCTGTTACTCGCGCTTCGTGAATCTTCGAAACGCGGACTTGATAAAGATTTATTTGTTGATTTGCTTATCTGGGCCATTCCAATTTCAATTATTTCAGCACGAATTTACTATGTTATTTTCGAGTGGGACTTTTATAAGAACAACCTTGGCGAAATTCCCAAAATTTGGCACGGGGGTATCGCCATATATGGAGCACTGATCGGTGCAGTATTAACGGCAATTATTTTTGCACGTGTCAAGAAAATTTCATTTTGGCAGTTAGCTGATATTGCGGCTCCAAGTCTTTTGATTGCTCAAGCCATTGGCAGATGGGGCAACTTTATGAATCAAGAAGCACATGGCTCGGAAACAACACGTGCGTTTCTGGAAGGACTTCACTTGCCAAACTTTATTGTGAATCAAATGTATATTGATGGTACATATTATCAACCGACATTCCTTTATGAAAGCCTTTGGAATGTGCTCGGCTTTGTTATTTTGTTAATCTTGCGGCGAACTAAAATTCGTCGTGGTGAAATGTTTTTAGGTTATGTAATCTGGTATTCATTCGGTCGTTTCTTCGTCGAAGGTATGCGGACAGACAGCTTGATGTGGGGAGATTTTCGTGTTTCGCAGGTGCTTGCTGTGGTGCTTGTTATTGCTGCGCTTGCACTCGTTGTTTATCGCCGAATGAAGATAGATCCGCCTTATTACTTGGCTGATAAATACGGGAAAACGCCGAAAAGAAAATAGTTCAGAAAACAGGAAAGGGTGTAGAAATGACTAAGAAGATCACGACCCTGCTCTTTGACTTAGACGGGACTTTAATCAACACGAATGAGCTGATCATTGCGACGTTTCAAGCAACACTACAAGAGTTTATGCCTGAAAAAACTTTTACACGAGAAGACATTTTGCCGTTTATCGGGCCACCGATTACGGAAACTTTTGCGAATCTGTATCCGGAAAAGGCTGACGAAATGGTTAGCTATTACCGGGCCTATACAAATGAACATCATGACGAGCTTATTTTAGAGTACGACGGGGTTTATGAAGCAATCCGAGCGCTTTCTGAGGAAGATTACAAGCTTGCTATTGTATCGACAAAGATATACGACACAGTGATGCGAGGGCTTAAGGTGATGGGGCTTGATAAGTTTTTCCAACTAGTGATTGGCTTTGATCAAGTGCAAGCGGCTAAACCTGATCCGGAAGGAATTAATATGGCATTGACGCTTCTGAATGCACTCCCTGACGAGGCTATCATGATTGGCGATAACTATCATGACATTTTGGCAGGAAAAAATGCTGGGGTGAAAACGGCTGGGGTTGCTTGGAGTATTAAAGGCGAGGCATTCTTGAACGAATACAAGCCAGATTATATGCTGCATTCAATGGGTGATTTGATTGAGATTGTTCGCGAAGAGGAAGACTGATGCGTAAAATTGATCGTTTTACGCCGCCGAAAGCAGATGAAAATCCATTGTTTCGTGTCTATCAAACGGTTTCGTTTTGGCGGACGTTTAAGAACACACTTGTGATTGAGTTTTGCCGTTACTATCCGTGGCTGGGCGGAAAGCGAAATTTATATCGCAAGCTACTCGGGATGACGATTGGGGAAAAGACAGCAATAGCTTTCAAGGTAACGCCGGATTTGTTTTACCCTGAAAAAATTACGATTGGGCGCAATACGGTGATCGGCTATCACACGACGATTTTAACGCATGAATATCTTGTGGATGAATATCGTGTCGGTGAAGTGAAGATAGGCGATGAGGCGATGATCGGAGCGAATGTCACGATACTTCCGGGAGTTGTGATTGGAAATCGTGCGGTAATCGGAGCTGGAGCGGTAGTATCAAAGGATGTTCCAGATGATCATTTTGCGTTCGGAAATCCGCTTGTGATCCGTCCGCGTAAAGAAAATAGATAGATAGGCTGAAAGGAAGAGCGAAACCTAAATTCACGCTTTCTTTCAGCCTTTTTACTGCTTGCGGAACTAAGAAACTATGATATACTCTATTAAAGAAAAAAGAACGGAGGGGAGAATTTGAAAAAAAGAGAATCAAGAGATGCGAAAGTGGTTCACTTTCTCCCAAACAGCTATTTTTACTTTGAACGAGGGGTAGCTGCTTTTCGCGAAGAAAAAATGAAGGAAGCCATTGGTTATTTGGAGCGTGCCAGAGAGCTTGAGCCTAGAGAACCGGTCATTATTTGTCAACTGGCAATTTGTTATACGGAGATCGGTCAATTTCATAAGTCCAATCAGTTTTTGCGCTATATTTTAGAGAATCTCGATGAAGATATGCATTACTGTTACTATTTTATCGCTAATAATTTCGCTTATATGAAGGATTTTAGACGTGCGCTACAATATGCGAAGCGCTATCAAGAACTTGAACCAACAGGGGAATACCAAGAAGAATCTGAGGATTTGATTCAGCTTTTGCTTGAAGAAACACCGATAGGAATTACGCTTGAAAATAGTTTTGTAAAAGTCGAGCAGGAATTTTATCAGTATAAGCGGGAATTGAATCGCTATTTGGCAGAAGAAGATGGCGCCTCAGCAAGGCGGATTCTTGAGAAAGTGATTGATGAAAAACCGAATTTTTGGCCAGCCTATAACCAGCTCGCTCAGCTGTATTTCGAGGATTTGTGCGAAGAAGACGGGCTTAAAGTATTGTATCGTTTGCTTGATCGTTCTCCTGGAAATTTGCTTGGACGCGCTGATTTGTTCAGTTACCATTTTTTTAAGGGACACACGGAAGAAGCGGAAAAGCTGTATGCAGAACTGCAAAAGGTAGTACCGATTTTGACGCATCATAAGGAACGTCTCGGTATTATTCATGCGATGATGGGGCAATACGCTGAGGCAGAGAAACTTTTTCAAGATATTGTTGATCTCGAAGTAACAGAACGATCAAAATTTTACTATTACCGAACTAAAACAGCTTTTTATCGAGGGCAACATGAGCTGTCTGAGGAGTTTTGGCAGTTGTTTTTGAATTGTGACGTTTATGAGCGCGAAGCATTTCCGTTTTTGGAAAAAAAAGGGTTTTCGCGATGATGCCTCCGCAATTTTATCAGCCTTAAACTCGCCAGAACCACTTGATCATTTTATTGGCGTTTATGCGCTTTCGGATGCTTCTGTGAGAGCGGAGTTACTACTTTTTAATCCGCTGTTTGAAATGAGCGATTGGAGCTATTTAGAGCATCTTGTTTTTACTGATTTTGACTATTTGCCGGAAGGTGTGCTTGAGCAAAATTGCAAACAGTTGGTTCAGATGTGGCGAAAATTCATCGAGGTGATTTTGCCGCTTTCTGAAAAGACACTTTCTTTTTATCAAAATTCGCTTGCAGCCGTCTTCAAGCTTTCAGAAGCAGGGGTTGCATTACAAAAGGAGGAAGAGGCGCGGTTAGCTGCTCATTTCCTTGTCAGTTTTGGTGGAAAAACAGAATCCGAAGCTACGCAGCTTTGCGACGCAAAACCACTAGATATGCCTCATTTATGATGATCTGAGCATATATATAGACGAAATCTGGATTTCGTATTAAGCTGTTGATAGGTTTTATTGAACTGGGAACTAGGAGGAATAAGAATGGCAAATGAAGAAAAAATTTATGATGTCATTATTATCGGTGCGGGTCCTGCTGGGATGACAGCAGCGCTTTATACGTCTCGTGCGGATTTAGATACACTTATGATTGAACGCGGTGTTCCCGGAGGTCAGGTGGTCAATACAGCGGAAGTAGAAAACTATCCAGGTTTTGACAGTATTCTCGGCCCTGAACTATCCGATAAAATGTTTAACGGCGCAAAGCAATTCGGTGCTGAATATGCTTATGGCGATATTAAAGCAATTGAAGATCATAATACGTTTAAAATTGTAACAGCTGGTTCGAAAAGTTATAAGGCGCGTGCAGTGATCATTGCAACGGGTGCTGAACATAAAAAACTCGGGGTTGCGGGTGAAGAAGAGCTTTCTGGTCGCGGTGTATCTTACTGTGCGGTTTGTGATGGCGCATTCTTCAAAAATCGTGAATTGATTGTCGTTGGCGGTGGCGATTCGGCTGTTGAAGAAGGAACGTATTTGACGCGTTATGCGGATAAAGTTACGATTATTCACCGTCGTGATAAGCTTCGGGCTCAACCCATTTTACAAGATCGTGCTTTTAAAAATGACAAGGTAGATTTTGTTTGGGATACTGCTGTGGAAGAAATTGTGGGTGATGATAAGAAAGTGACAGGGGCGCGTCTTGTTTCGACGAAAGACGGTTCAAAACGTGAAATTAATGCGGATGGAGTCTTCATCTATGTTGGACTCGTACCGCTTACAGAAGCGTTTCATGGCCTTGGAATCACAAATGAAGAAGGCTATATAGTGACAAATGAAGAAATGGAAACAAATATTCCAGGTGTTTTTGCAGCAGGTGATGTTCGTGCAAAAGGCTTGCGTCAAATTGTAACTGCAACTGGCGATGGCGGCATTGCCGGACAAAATGCTCAAAAATTTGTTGAAGAGTTAAAAGAAACTTTGGCACTTGAAGTGAATAAGTAAGAACGATGCCCCGTTTCTCAAAAGAGAAACGGGGTTTTTTGCGCTTTTTTAGCAAGAGAAGTTTAGATCTAATGAAAAAAAGAAGAACGAATTGTGACAGGAAAATGTAAATTAGGGAATTCGGGTGACGGGCTATCTAATTTGTTGTAGAATAGATTGTAGTATCGAGAGGATGTGGAAGAGAAAAATGAGTATTCTAGTTCTTGGTGGTGCGGGCTACATTGGTTCGCATGCAGTGAATCAATTAATCGAACAAAACTATGAGGTCATTATTGTTGATAATTTACTGACAGGACACAGAGAAGCTGTACATGAAAAAGCGACTTTCTATGAAGGTGACATCCGCGATAAAGCTTTTTTGAAAAATGTATTTGCAAAGGAAAATATTGAGGGAGTAATTCATTTTGCGGCGAGTTCGCTTGTCGGCGAATCAATGGAAATCCCCCTTGCTTATTTAAATAATAATGTTTACGGTACGCAAATTTTACTTGAAGTGATGGAAGAATTCGGTGTGAAGCATATTGTCTTTTCGTCATCGGCTGCTACATACGGTGAACCGGATCGGGTTCCAATTACTGAGGATATGGCGACAAAACCAGAAAGTACGTATGGCGACACAAAATTGATGATGGAAAAAATGATGCATTGGTGCGATCTTGCTTATGGTATTCGTTATGTATCGTTGCGCTATTTTAATGTAGCTGGTGCGAAAGAAGACGGTTCAATCGGCGAAGACCACAATCCTGAAACGCATCTTGTTCCGATCATTCTTCAAGTTGCACTAGGAAAGCGTGCAGAACTTAAGATTTTTGGAGATGACTACAACACAGAAGACGGCACTTGTATCCGTGATTATGTTCATGTGGTGGATCTTGTAGCCGCACATATTTTGGCTTTGGAATATTTGAAGAACGGCGGCGAAAGCAATATCTTTAACTTAGGTAGCAACAGCGGTTTTTCTGTGAAGGAAATGCTTGAAGTGGCTAGACGCGTAACTGGAAAGGAAATTCCGGCAGTTATTGCTGAACGGCGCGCAGGCGATCCAAGTACGCTGATTGCTTCAAGCAAAAAAGCAAAAGAAGTGCTTGGATGGAATCCGAAATATACAGATGTAGGCGATATTATTGGCAGTGCTTGGAAATGGCATTCGAGTCATCCGAACGGTTATAGCGACTGAGAAACCGATCTATCCAGCAGCATAGGCATTTAAAGCCTTTTGTTGCTGGACTTTCGTATGATGAGGGAAGGAAATCAATTTATTGAAACGACTATTTGGAAACTTTAATGGACAGGAAGTTTATGAATATACGATTGAAAATAAGGAAGGGCTCCGTCTTTCGGCACTGAATTACGGCGGAATTGTGACGCGGCTTGAAGTGCCGGATCGGGATGGGCGCTTGGCGAATGTTGTGCTCGGTTTTGATACTTTTGAGGAATATCTGGATCATTCACCGTATTTTGGAGCTATCGTCGGGCGGGTTGCAGGACGAATCCGTGGCGGTTCTTTTACACTCGATGGCAAACGCTTTGAACTAACGAAAAATGCAGGAGAACATCAGGTTCATGGTGGGCGACCAAATTTCAGCAAGTCGATTTTCACGGTGACGGAGCAAGATCAAGCACTCGTTTTTTCATACCGTAGTCGAGCTTTTGAAAACGGATACCCAGGCGAGCTTTTGGCCGAAATTCGCTACACGCTTACGGACAGCAACGAATGGGTAATGGAGTACAAGGCGGAAACGGATGCGGCGACGCTTTATAATCCGACCAACCATACGTATTTTAATCTTGCGAATGGGGAGGCGGAGCTGGTTCTCGATCATCAGTTGCAGCTGCGGAGTGCGGCATATGCGCCGATTGATGCGGAGGGAATACCGACTGGGGAAATAAGAGCGGTCGAAGGAACGGCTTTCGATTTTCGGAAGGCAAAACAAATCGAGGAAGCTATCACTGCACAGGATGAACAAATTCTTGCGGCTTCTGGCGGACTGGATCATGGTTTTATACTCGAGCATAAAGCGGGTGAAGCGGATGCGATTTTGTTTGAGCCAAACTCCGGACGCGGGATCAAAATGACAACGACAGCTCCGGCGGTTGTGATATATACGGCTAATACGTTTCCCGGAAATTATTTTGCACGGAATAAAAAAGCGGTTCCGTACAGCGGGATTACTTTTGAAACGCAGGTCTTGCCTGACGCGATTCATCAGGCGAATTTTGGTAACACGGTACTTCGACCGGGAGAAACGTTTCATTCGAAGACAAGTTTCGGCTTTTTTACGCAATAAACGGAGTAAAATTAAATTTTTGAAGCAGAGGGGATAAGCTATGAACTGGGAAGCAGAATATCGGAAATGGCTCGATCAATCAAATTTGGATGAGAAACTAAGAAAGCAGCTTGATGCGGAAGCGGGTAATGACAAGGTGCTTGAAGATAGTTTCTATCGTAACATGGAATTCGGAACGGCTGGGATGCGAGGAGTACTCGAACCGGGAACGAATCGGATGAACATCTATACGATCCGGAAAGCTTCGGAAGGATTAGCGCGCTTTGTTGGGGAAAATGGTTCGGAAGCCAAACAGCGCGGCGTTGTGATTGCCTATGATCCAAGATATATGTCTCAAGAATTTGCCTATGAAAGTGCAGCAGTGCTTGGGAAACACGGCGTGAAAAGCTATGTGTTTGAAGCGCTTCGTCCAACGCCGGAACTTTCGTTTGCGGTGAGATTTTTAAATTGCTTTAGCGGAATTGTGATCACGGCTAGTCATAATCCGCCAGAATATAACGGCTACAAAATTTACGGGGAAGACGGCGGTCAAATGCCGCCACGCGGTGCGGATGCTGTTACGGCTTATATTGATGAAATTGAGGATATTTTCTCGGTGGAAACAGCAGATCTTGAAATGCTGAAAGCAGAAGGGTTGCTTGAAGTTATCAGTGAAAAAGTAGATAAGCCGTATTTGAAAAAATTAAAAGAAGTCATCGTAAATAAGAAACTGACTGAGGAAAAGGGAGAAGACTTGAAGATTGTCTTTACGCCGCTGCACGGAACTGGCGGAATTTTAGGGGTTCCGGCGCTTAAGAGTGTTGGTTTTAAAAATATCATCAAGGTGGAAGAACAATTTATCAATGATCCTGATTTTTCAACGGTAAAATCGCCGAATCCGGAAAATCGCGAAGCATTTGAACTTGCAATTGAGTATGGCGAAAAGCACAATGCAGACATTTTAGTGGGGACAGATCCGGATGCAGACCGGCTTGGTGTAGCGGTGCGAATGAAGTCAGGCAAGTTCGATGTGCTGTCGGGCAATCAGATTGGTGCTCTTATTTTGAATTACTTACTGAAACAAAAGAAAGCGCAAGGCGAGCTTCCAGCGAATGCGGCCGTTTTGAAATCAATTGTGACAAGCGACTTAGGGCGTGATATCGCAGAGTTTTACGGTGCTCAGATGATCGACGTTTTAACCGGCTTTAAATTTATCGCAGAACAAATCAAGCAGTTTGAGGCGACAGGTTCGCACACTTTCGAGTTTGGCTATGAGGAGAGCAATGGTTACATGGTTAAATCGTTTACGCGCGATAAGGATGCAATTCAAGCGGTGCTTGCAATTTCTGAGGTTGCGCTCGATGCGAAGGAACGCGGGCTAACGCTATTTGATGAGCTGGAAGAACTGTACAAACAATTCGGCTACTACAAGGAAGATCTTGTATCGCTTACGATGAGCGGCAAGGACGGTTCGGAGCGAATTAAACAATTGATGGCGAACTTCCGTGCCGAACCGCGAGTGAGTATTGGCGGCGAAGTAATCGCGAAAACGGAGGATTACTTGCGGAGCGAAACCGTGTTTGCTTCTGGCGAAACGGCACCAATTGAACTTCCGCGTGCTGATGTGTTGAAATTTTATCTGGACGACGGTTCGTGGTTTGCACTTCGCCCGTCAGGAACGGAACCGAAAATTAAATTTTATTTCAGCATCAAAGGAGAAACAGCAGAAGAAAGCAATGCTAAATTAGAGCGGGTGCGTAGCGCACTTTTAGAGCAAGTTGAGCAATAAATTTTTTAGAGGGGCTTCGAGGTTGAAGCCTCTTTCTCGTTCTTTCTTGTCCTGATTGTGGTAAAATAAAGAGAATAGCTAAAATCGAAAGGGCGTGTAATTTTGGCTTCAAACCAGTTGCAGTTAGTCATTATAACAGGAATGAGCGGGGCAGGAAAAACAGTCGCAATGCAGTCGCTTGAAGACTTAGGGTATTTTTGCGTTGATAATTTGCCGCCGTCTTTGCTGCCTAAATTTTGGGAACTAATGAAAGAATCCGGTAAGATGAATAAGATTGCGCTTGTCATGGATTTGCGCGGCCGAGATTTCTTTGATTCAATTGATACGGCTTTAGATGAGCTCGATAATACATCGTTTATTACAACGAAAATTTTATTCCTCGAGGCAGATGATCAAGTTCTTGTTTCGAGATATAAGGAATCGCGCCGCCATCATCCACTTGAACCAAACGGATCGGTGCTTGAAGGAATTAAAGCGGAGCGTGAACTGTTAAGTGATCTTAAAGGACGTGCCCAGCTTGTGATCAATACGTCACGGCTCAAACCGCGTGAACTTCGCGACCGGATTAATCAAGAGTTTAAAGCGGAAGATCGCGATATCTTTAATGTGCAAGTGATGTCATTCGGTTTTAAATATGGGCTCCCGCTTGATGCTGATTTGGTATTTGATGTGCGTTTTCTTCCAAATCCGCATTATATTGATAAAATGCGTCCGTTGACCGGAAAAGATGAAGAAGTTTACGAATATGTAATGAAGTGGCCGGAAACACAAACCTATCTTGATAAAACACTCGATTTATTGAACTTCACACTTCCATTTTATAAACGTGAAGGGAAAACGCAGCTTGTAATTGCCATTGGGTGTACGGGAGGTCAGCATCGTTCTGTAGCGCTGACGGAATATATTGGCAAGGCGCTTCAAACGAAATATGAAACAATCATTTCGCACCGCGATATGAAGCGGCGGAAGGAAAACTAAAATGAGCACGGGAAATAAACCGAAAGTTGTCGTTATCGGCGGCGGAACGGGAATTCCGGTTGTATTAAAGGGACTGAAACGCAAAAAAATCGATTTGACGGCGCTTGTTACGGTCGCAGATGATGGTGGAAGTTCTGGGAAAATTCGCCAGCAGATGGACGTCCTCCCTCCCGGGGATATTCGGAATGTCATGGTGGCACTGTCGAATACGGATCAACGGCTTGTTGATTTGTTTCAATATCGTTTTACGGTAGATGGCGACTTATCTGGGCATGTAGTCGGCAATATCATTTTAACGGCTCTAGCTGAACTAAATGAAAATTATGTAGATGCGATAGATGTGCTTTCAAAAGTACTTCGGATTCGTGGCAAGGTGATTCCTGTTACAGACAAACCACTGATTCTTAAAGCAGAAATGGAAGACGGCGACATTGTGACTGGTGAATCTATTATTCCACTGCAAGGCAAGCCGATTAAACGGGTTTTTATTGACCCTAGCGATGTTAAGCCGCTTGAAACGGCAACGAAAGCCATTGAACAGGCTGATTTAATCATCATAGGACCAGGTAGCCTATATACAAGTATTTTGCCGAATTTGCTCGTTAAGGGAATCGCCGACGCAGTCGTGAAATCGAAAGCCGAAAAAGTATATATCACGAATATTTTAACGCAAATCGGCGAGACCGATTATTTCAGCGATGCGGATCATATTCGAGTGATTCACGAACATGTCGGTCAACCGTTCATTACGAAAATGCTGATCAACACCGAGAAGGTTCCGCGTGAACTTTTATTTCCTGATGATGTCATGCAAGTCGAGCACGATGCAGCAGGAATTAAGCAGTTAGGAGTAGAAGCGATTTATCATGATTTCTTATCAACAGAAAACCGTCTTGTGCGGCACGATGGGGAAAAAGTAGCTGAAGCACTTCTGAAAATGCTGTCGAATTATGATGAGAAGGAGTGAGTGACGTGTCATTTGCCTCAGAAACTAAAAAAGAGCTGACGAATCTGGACGTGACAGATGACGAAGCCAAGCCGGAACTGTCTGCTTTCATACGGATGAATGGTGCTGTTTCACTTTCAAACGGATCAATGGTGGCCGATGTGCAGACAGAAAATGCTGCAACGGCTCGACGAATGTATCAACTTTTAAAGCGGCTTTACGATGTTCCAATCGAGCTGTTAGTCCGAAAAAAAATGAAACTTAAGAAAAACAATGTATATATTGTGCGGCTTAAAGCCAAAACTCAAGAAATTCTTGAGGACCTTCATATTTTGGGTGAACAATTTACATTTACAAAGTCGATTGACCGTGGTTTTGTAAAAAAGAGAAACGCCAAGCGAGCTTATTTGCGCGGTGCATTCCTAGCTAGCGGTTCTGTAAACAATCCAGAGACTTCCTCGTATCATTTAGAGATTTTCTCAGTTTACGCGGAACACAACCAAGCGATTTGTGATCTAATGAATTCATTTGATTTAAATGCGCGGACATTGGAACGTAAAAATGGTTATATCACGTATTTAAAAGAAGCTGAGAAGATTACGGAGTTTCTTAGTATTATCGGTGCAACGAGTGCGCTTCTTCACTTTGAAGATGTACGGATCATGCGCGACATGCGTAATTCTGTGAACCGGCTTGTCAACTGCGAAACCGCAAACCTTAATAAGACGATCAGTGCTGCTGTTCGTCAGATTGAAAATATTAAGTTCATTCAAACGGAAGTTGGGCTTGAAGCACTACCGGAACGGTTGCGTGAAATCGCCGAACTCCGAGTAACGCATGAGGATGTATCGCTTAAGGAACTGGGTGAGATGGTTACAACTGGACCGATTTCAAAGTCTGGTATCAATCACCGACTGCGTAAAATTGATCAGATGGCTGAGCGGATGCGGAACGGAGAAACTCCTTCACAAGTTGGACTTCGTACTGCTGAACGCTAATAAATAGAAAAGGATGCGAAATTGATGTCGAAATTATTTTCTAGCTACAAATTGCAAGATGTTATGCTTAAAAACCGAATTGTGATGTCACCAATGTGCATGTATTCTGTTGACAAGGAAGACGGAATTGCGACAGATTTCCACTTGGCGCACTATATGTCAAGAGCTGCTGGCGGAACGGGGCTTGTATTCATTGAAGCGACTGCTGTGCAGGAAATTGGGCGGATTTCTTCAAACGATCTTGGAATTTGGAACGATGAACAGATTCCAATGCTGCAGCGGATCACGGAAGGAATTCACTATCATGGCGCAAAAGCAGGGATTCAACTTGCACACGCTGGGCGCAAATCGGAAATTCCTGGAAGAATTGTGGCACCGTCTTCGATTGGTTTTAGTGATAAATACGGCATACCAGATTCGCTTTCGATTGAAGAAATCAAGGACGTGGTCGCTGATTTTAAACGCGCGGCTTACCGCGCAGCCGAAGCTGGCTTTGATGTGATTGAACTGCACGCGGCGCATGGCTACTTGCTGCACGAGTTCCTTTCGCCACTGACGAATCGGCGGGAAGACACTTACGGCGGACCTGCTGGGAACCGCTATCGGATTTTGAGCGAAGTCATCAAAGCGGTTCGTGAAGTTTGGGATGGGCCGGTAGTTGTGCGAGTTTCGGCGAACGATTATGCACATGGGGGTTTGACACCAGAAGATTATATTCCATTTGCTAAATGGATGAAAGCTGACGGCGTAGATTTGATCGACGTTTCAAGCGGCGGGCTCGTTCCGGTCGTTCCTGAAAGCTATCCAGGCTATCAAGTGCCGTTTGCTGAGCAGATTCGGATGGGCGCTGGGATTGCAACGGGAGCAGTTGGTTTAATCACCAATGCTGTTCAAGCGGAAGAAATTCTGTGCAATGGTCGAGCAGATTTGATTGTTTTCGGGCGAGAATTGTTGCGCAACCCTTATTTTGCACGGAATGCTGCACGAGAACTCGGCGATGAAATCGAAATTCCAGTTCAATACCGACGTTCTTAAAAATTTATTTGGAATAAAGAAAAGCCGCGGGACGATTCCCGCGGCTTTTTTCGTGCTTGCAAATTTATTTAACTTGGCGACCTTTACGATACACCGTTTTTGCGCCTTGTACAGCTCGAATATCTTCCAGCGGATTCGCTTCAAGGATCACGAAATCGGCCAGTTTGTCTGCTTCAATCGTTCCGGTTTCTTGATCAATTTGTAGCAGTTCAGCGGCGTTACGCGATGCAGCATGGAGTACTTGGAGCGGTGTAGCGCCCGCTTTCACCATCAATTCCATTTCAAATGCTGCATTATTTTCAAAGTTATTGTAAGCTGTGCCTGAATCAGTTCCAAGTGCAAGTTTCACACCAGCCCGAGCGGCTTTCCCGATACTTTCAAAGTGAGCATCCATAATTTCGATTGATTTTTTCACCATGAAATCCGGCAGTACATCTGCATGATCATTGATCGCCCAAGGTGCAATCAAAGTCGGAACTACAAACGTACCCGAATCAAGTAGCATTTGAATAGCTTCGTCATCGAGATAAACCCCGTGCTCGATTGAATCTACCCCAGCTCGAATGGCATTTTTGATACCTTCTGTGCCTTGTGCATGCGCGCATGCCGTATATCCCTTATGATGCGCCTCAATCACTGCTGCGCGCAATTCCTCTTCTGTCAGCTGGATATCGGTTGGTTTTTCTCCGTCAATACTAACGCCTCCCGTTGCCATCAGCTTGATGTTCCTTGCGCCGTCTTTAATATTTTTCCGAGCTTGTTTACGCGTTTCTTCCGCGCCATCTGCTTCGATGCCAAGCTCGACGCCGTGGCCGCCAGTCATTGCGATTGCAGGACCAGAACCAACAATCCCTGGCGCGAATAAATGGCCTTCCTTTTCAAGTGCAGAAAGTTTTAAGTCAATATTAAAGGTCGAGCCGCAATCACGAATGTAAGTTACGCCGTTTTCAAGCGATTTTTGCAAGTTGCAAAGTGCGACATAGGTAGCTCGAACCGCATCGGCTTCACCACTGGAAACTGCCTTCAAGCCGCTGATTTTGAAAAACGGATCGAGAATAATATGAGTATGGCAGTTAATCAGCCCAGGAATCACAAACCGGCCGGATAAATCCTTTTCTTCCGTGAAATTATGGTTATTGACGTCGAAAAAGAAGCGCCCAGTTGAATTGTCGACGCCAAAATCCAGCCTTTCAAATTGATCGGCTTTACCAGTGAAAACCTCAGCATTCGTGAATTTAGTTTTTGTCATTTGAAAAACCTCTTTCTATAAGAATTTGATGAAAATGGACGCGATAACAACAGACGCAATCGAAACGGTTGTAAATCCACCGACAAGCATTGGTGGAAGCATGTTCTGGGTCAAGTAACGCTGTTCGGGCTCTGTTTTGGCAACGTCTTTGATGACATCATTTGTTAAAATATAATCTGCCGGAAATCCCAATAGGGCAGTAAGTGCAATCGCAAATCCCATTTCTTTTGAGAGTTTTAAATATCTGGAAATGAGTACGGAAACGATGTACATCCCGATCACGCCGATGACAAGTAAAATGATAATTTCTGGGATATAGGAAAGGAATCCTTGCGGAGTCGATGTGCTGAGGTGCATGAATATGTAGGCGATTAAGCCATATAACAGCCAGTTGAAAACGCCGGCTTTATGAAGCACATCTTTCTCGAGAAAACCCAGTTCCGAAAAAACGACGCCAAATAGCAAACAAAGAATATTGAAGTTTACAAAATCATTCATTAATTTGCTGAGCCCAAAAGCAAGAATTGCGACAAGAATCACTCGTGCTAAAATGAAAGCGCCCGTTTTGTAATCCGCTGGCAACTTCTCAATAAACTTTTGCGAAACAGTCTCCTCTTTCACCTCTTGAAGCTCTGCTTCACTCACAGTTCCTGCTTGGAAATTTGTCTGCAGTCGCCGTGCTTCTTTCCGAAGCATTAGCGAAGTAATCGGATAGCCGAGAATGCCATGGAACATGATCATATAAACGGGTAGAGTAGCAAGTGATGTGAGTCCAAGCTGGGTTAAGCTGTCGCTCATGAGCAGTGCGGATACAATGCCGCCGACAAGTGCCGGCACAGCTGCAAGTACGGTTCGTAAGTCAAAAACAAGCGAGCCGATTGTAAGTGTTAAAAGTAGCGTCCCAGAAACGCCAAGCAGACTTATTAAAACAGCTTTCCACTGACGCGCAAGCTGCTTTAAATTCATGCTAGTTCCAAGATGAACGAGCAGGAGAGGAACGCAAATGCTGGCAAAATTGATGCCGAAACTGGCTTTTTCAACTAAATCCTTCGGGAAAATAGTCCAATAGCCGATGATGAAGATAACAGAAGTAATGAAAAGCGAGGGAATAAAAGCTCTAGTTCGCGTAGAAACCCACTCGCCTACAAAGATGGCAATCATGACTGCCAAAAATGCTCCAATTGTTGCCATAGAATCTCTCCTTTTATGTAGTTTAGCAGTTATTATACGCTAAATTTTCCTAAAAGAAAGATTTATTAAAAAATAGTAGAAAATTTGTAACATTTATATGATTGAAAGGTACATTGTACCAAAAAAAACGCCCTTGTACTCACTAAGAGTACAAGGGCGTTTTAAATGATAATTATTTTAAGCCAGCTTTATTGACAATAATGTCATCGATTAAACCGTATTCTTTTGCTTGTTCAGCAGTCATGAAGTTATCGCGATCTGTATCACGCGCAATCACTTCTAGTGGTTGACCGGTTTTTTCAGATAGAATCGTATTCATACGCTCTTTGATTTTTAAGATATGACGTGCTGCAATTTCAATTTCTGTTGCTTGACCTTGAGCGCCACCAAGTGGTTGGTGAATCATGATTTCTGAGTTTGGAAGTGCAAAACGTTTCCCTTTTTCACCCGCTGCAAGTAAGAACGAACCCATCGAAGCAGCCATTCCCATACCGATAGTTTGAACATCTGCTTTCACGAAATTCATCGTGTCGTAAATCGCCATCCCAGCAGAAATACTTCCACCTGGCGAATTAATATAAAGAAAAATATCTTTTTCAGGATCCTGGGCATCCAAGAATAGAAGCTGTGAAACAATCGAGTTTGCCACGTTGTCATCAATTGCAGATCCAAGCATGATGATCCGGTCTTTTAAAAGGCGCGAATAAATATCATAAGCACGTTCCCCGCGGCTCGTTTGTTCGATAACTGTAGGGATTAAATTCATATCAAGATTCCTCCTGTAATAAGCGTAATTTATGATGAGGTCTTGTTTCTTTCCTCATACAATGATTATATCATATAACAAAGGTCAAAGTAGGTCAAATGAAAGGTTTCAAAAAATAAATTAATCGCAATAAAGCTTGTAAAAATGCGATCTTTCCGCTATAATAATTAATCGTACGGTGAAAAAACGTTTTGCCCTCGTGGTGCAAAGGATAGCACGTGAGATTCCGGTTCTTAAAATGGGGGTTCGATTCCCTCCGAGGGCGTCAAAAGTGATTTTAAAACATCTTACAAATGCTTATAAAGCCTGATTTTTTTTGGTTTTATACGATTTGTAGGATGTTTTTATTTTGGTTAATTTCTCAATTTTGGTCGTGTTTTTTCATGCTTTTTTACTTCATGTTGCACTTTAAATAACTAGAGTGAGTCTTTAAAGTCCTATTTCTTAAAAAGATATGTCCTAACAATATATAATGTTTTAATAAGTTCGTCGTGAATGTATCTAGAGTGTATGTGTAGCTGAGAGGTTACAAGATATCTAAGTTCATTTTTTGTTATATTTACACCTTCTTAACAACGATTTTATGTTATATTCATCATCTGATGCCAATACAACGAAAAGAGGTAAGCAACATGAAGGGAAAGTCATTAAAGACAACGTTACTAACAAGTATTTTGGGCTTGATTTTAAGTATAGTATCACCTTCTGTATTGTCTGTACATGCAACTATACAAGAGGAACAAGTAGCTGTTACACCTGAAAAAAATTCGAGTACATATATGTACCTTCATATTTTGTATAAAATCTGGTGAGCCTAAGAACGATTGCCTTTTAAGAAATCGCTCTTGAGGCTTTTGTTGTTTGCTACTTAATATTAAACAAAATAACGAAGTATATGTTGTAGCTTTATAGGCGGAATAGGGTACATTTTCGGCTTTATTTGCCAAAGAATTCAGATATATTGTATAATCATTCTGTGAGCGTTTTATTTTGGAAGGTAAAGAAAAAACAGAATTATTCTTACGGTATACGTAGTTGCTGTAAGATCGCAAGACGCTTTTTGCTAGAAGCATCTAAAACAGAGAGACGGAGGGAAAGACAGTGGAAAAAGTGACAATTGGCTTTGATATCGGAGTTTCGTCAGTAGGTTGGTCGGTCGTTGGGATGGAGAGCCGCAAGATCTTAGACTCAGGGGTGAGGCTATTTTCGGCTGCATCAGCGGATAAAAATAAAGACCGGCGAGAGGCACGTCAAAGTAGAAGGCTAACGCGGCGCAGGAAGACTCGCTTGAAAGATTTAGATCGATTGTTTTTGAAAAACGGGTTGGAGTTTGAATTCTATAAATTTAATAATCCTTATGAACTCCGTGTAAAAGGCTTGGCTGAAAAATTGGCAAAAGATGAACTTACAGCCGCGCTTAGACATTTAGTAAAGCGGAGAGGAGTAAGCTACGGGCTTGAAGATGTGGAAGCAGAGGAAGAAAACTCAGGTTCAGATTACATGAATTCGATTGAGCGAAATCGAATTTTACTAAAAGGAAAAATGCCGTGTGAAATCCAATTGGAGCGATTGCAGAGATTTGGAAAGGTTCGCGGACAAGTTGAAGATGAGGCAAAGGAAATCTATCTGAATGTATTTCCGACTAGTGACTATGTGCGGGAAGCAAAGCAAATTTTGGAGACACAGCAAAAATTCCATCCAGAACTGACGGAAGGATTTTTGGACGAATACATCAAGATTTTAACACGAAAACGTGATTATTTTGTTGGACCTGGAAATGAAAATAGCCGAACAGATTATGGGATTTATCGTACGGATAGAAACACACTCGATAACCTATTTGAGATGCTGATTGGGAAGGATAAAATCTATCCGGAGGAAATTCGGGCAGCGGGTAACTCCTATACGGCGCAGTTATTTAATTTGCTAAACGATCTTAATAACTTGAAACTTGGCAGTACAGAAGACGGGAAGCTGACTTTTGAGCATAAACAAACCATTGTAGAGCAGGTAACGCGTTCTGTTGGAAATATCACGATGCTGAAATTAATTGCGAAAGTGACGGGAACAAAACCTGAAGAAATTCGCGGATTTAGAATTGATCGCAAGAATAAACCGGAAATTCACTCGTTCGCTTCATTTCGAAAGGCGAGAAAGAAACTGCTTGAAAGCGATGTTGATATACTCGATTGGCCGACAAATTTGTTAGATGAACTTGCCCCGATCTTGACGCTTAATACTGAGAATGGTGAAATCCGCAAGCGGATTTCACTCGATTTAGCCCCGCGGTTCTCACTTTTGACAGAAGATGTTATTGATTTGATAGTGCAACACAAAAATGCTTTTGCGGTTGCTGGAAACAATAAATGGCACCGTTTTTCACTGCGAACTATGCAGGAGCTTCTTCCAGAGATGCTTGAAACATCGAAGGAGCAAATGCAAATTTTGACGGAGCGCGGGATGCTTTCGCGAAATCAAGCAGATTATGAAGGAATGGAAAAGTTGAATCCAAAGCAAATTAGCGATGAAATTTATAATCCGGTTGTTGGCAAGTCGATTCGTGAGACGGTTAAATTGTTCAATGCGCTGCGAGATATCTATCAGGACATTGGATATATCGCAATTGAAATGCCGCGCGATGATAATGAAGAAAAAGCTGTGAGGGATGCGAAGAAGTTCCAGAAAGAAAATGAGGAGGAAAAGGAAAAAGCGCTGACAGAATTTCAAGGGAAAACGGGGCTGAGCAGCGAAAAAAATGGAAAATGCTCTTAAAAAAAACAAAAGGGCTTCAGACAAAGGTTCGGTTGTGGTACCAGCAAGAAGGAAAATGCCTTTATTCGGGACAGATCATACCGCCGGGAGAGCTGCTCGCAAATTCGAACGCCTTTGAAATCGATCATATTATTCCGCAGTCCGTGTCTTTTGATGACAGCTTGAATAATAAGGTGCTGTGTACGTCAAAAATGAATCAAAATAAAGGACAACAGACGCCTTATGAATTCTTGCAAAAGGGCGGGGGACAAGAATTTGACCTCTTTAAAAAGCTAGTTTCAGGAAATAAACGAATGAGCAAAAAAGAAAAAAAGAAAACTTGCTGTTTGATGAGGATTTGAACAGTATTGAAACAAGGAAACGCTTTGTGGCGCGGAATTTGGTCGATACGCGCTATGCTTCGCGAGTCGTATTAAATGAGCTGCAACGCTTTACGCGGGCTAAAAAAATGGATACTAAGGTCGCGGTGATCCGCGGGAAGTTTACGGCGAATTTACGTAAACATTGGAATGTGAGTAAATCGCGCGACACACACCATCACCATGCGATTGATGCTTCGATTATTGCCGTTTCTCCGCTTCTAAGACTGTTCGAGAAGAAGCAATTGCTCGTTCCGGAAAACGTTTCGGAAGGGAACATTAATGTAGAGGTTAGTGAAAAAATGGCGGAGGATACTTTTGAAAAGCTGGCTTATGAGCTGCCGTCAGGTGATTTTAAGGAACAATTAATTGTGAGTGCTAAAAAACTGAAATTTTCACATCAAGTGGATAAGAAAATGAATCGAAGGGTGAGTAAAGACACTATTCGTTCGGTTCGAATTGCTCAGTTGAAAAAAGATAAACAGGAAGTTGAATATTTGATCAAAAAGGTTGAGGATATTTATGATCCGGGCAGCTATGCTATCTTCAAAAAAATTTATCAAACAGATAAAACTAAGTTTTTGATGCAACGATTAGACCCCAAAACATTTGCTAAATTAGAAGAAATTATGAGGAGCTATCCAGAAACTAGAGAAGTTCTGCTTGAAAATGGCAAGGTTGATGAAGTTCAGGTCAGTCCGTTTGCGCTTTATGCAGAAGATAATGGAGGTTATGTTCGAAAATATTCAAAAAAAGGCAATGGACCTGTTATTCGACAAGTAAAATACTATGATGAAAAGTTAGGTAAAAATATTGATGTTACCCCTAAAACGGCAAAGAATAAAAAAGTAGTGTTGCTGTCACTTAGTTCATGGAGAGCAGACATTTACTATAATGTGCAAACAAGTGAATATGAGATTATGGGAATTAAAAACAATGATTTGAAATTTAAAGACGGAGGCTATGGGATTTCTGCAGACGACTATTCGAAAGTGAAGGCTGCGGAAGGTATTTCCGAGGATGCTGAATTTTGTTTTTCTCTTTATCGTAATGACCGCGTTAAAGTGATCAACCCAGCAGATAATGAATCAATTGAGCTGCTTTTTGGATCAGCTTCGTCGACAATTCGCGGCTATGCAGAGCTGAAACCTATTGATCGAGCTGTCTTTTTAAGTAAAGAAGAAATACCGATCTACGGAAACATGTCGGTAAGCGGACGTTGTATTAAACGTTTTGTTAAACCAGGAAATTTACTTTATAAAGTGAATACTGATATTTTGGGAAATCCGTTCTATGTCAGAAAAGAGGGAAAAATACCTGATAATATACTTGACAGGGAATTGAAGGTCTGATAAAGTAGGTAGTACAAGAGGACGCTCTTGTACTGCTACTAAATCTTTAAGAATCTACAAAAATAAGGCTTTATGCCGAATTTCCCATTCCTCGTGAATGGGTTTTTCTTTTGTTTAGGAGGATAATTAAAATGACGTGGCGAACTGTACATATAAAAGAAAGCGAATATATTCGATTGAAATTAGATAATCTTGAGATCAGTAAGCAAGGGAATATTTTTTACATCCCATTGTCTGATATTTCTGTGATTATTTTGGAAGGAAATCATACAACGATAACAACGAAGTTATTGTCACGTTTGAGCAAATACAATATTTTAGTAGTGATTTGCGACGATCGATATATGCCAACGGGAATGTATTATAGTTACGGCAACTTTCATCGCACTGCGAAACGAGCGCAGCAGCAGGCGGCTTGGGAGAAAAGACTTAAAGCTGATATTTGGAAACAAGTTGTTAAGCAAAAAATAAGAAATCAAATTGATTTTATGTCTTCTATAATAAAAGATAGTGAACGAATTCATATTATGGAAGAAATGTACAGGCAAGTGAGAGCTGGCGATGAAACGAATCGTGAAGGGCACGCTGCTAAATTATATTTTAATGCGTTATACGGTTTAGATTTTACGAGAGAAAAGACCTGCATCGAAAATATTGCCATGAATTTTGGCTATTCGATTATTCGTTCTGCAATGGCAAGGATGGCTGCCGGGCAAGGGTTGCTTTTAATGCTCGGTGTCTTTCATCGTAATGAATATAATGCGTTTAATTTGGTGGATGACTTAATGGAGCCTTTCCGTCCGTTGATGGATCATTGGATTCACCGAGTGGTTTTGGGAAAGGAAGAGTATCTAAGCTATGAATCAAGGCTTGAAATCATTGATTTCATGAATCAACCTATGGAGTATAAAGGCAAACGAAGTACAGTAGATCAAGTGATGCAAAAATATGTAAAGAGTTTTGTTACTGCAATGGAAGAAGGAAAGGTAGAATTGCTTCACCCAGTATCTATCAACGATTTAGTAAGGGAGAATTGAAAAGTGAGGTATCAGCAAATGAGAATATTGTGTATGTTTGATTTGCCAATGGAAACTGCACGAGAAAAGAAATACTATCGAGTTTTTCGAAAAGAGTTGTTAGCAAACGGGTTTGTTATGTTACAGTATTCAATTTATTACAGGGCTGTGCAGAATCGGTCTGCTGGAAAGAAATTTGAACGTATTCTTAAAATGATTACTCCTCCATCTGGCGAAGTGCGTTTGCTTTATGTAAGTGAAAAGCAGTTTGAAGAGATGCAGCTACTCATAGGAAAGCGAAGTCAGCAGGAAGAAAAAGTAGGAGCCAATAGACTGGTGGTGATATAGTTTGGAGATGAAAATTGAATATGACGACGGAAGCTATATAAATTTCATGGCTTATCATAAAAATTTTTTCATGGGTGGTTGCAATGAGAAAAAATGGAAACTGTGTAGAAGTTTTGAACGCCTGAAAAGTGGAAAGCAACTTTCTATAGTAGAGGAAAATGTATATGGTGATGATGGATTGAGCTTTTTTATGGGTGAGAAAAGAATAACGGCAAAGGATGTTGATATACATATAGTAAACAGCCGGGAAAGTATTTTTTCAGCGTTGGAGTATAAAAAAGGAAGTTTAATGTATGCGCAAATGGAATCCTTCAAAATGTCTTTTGATGTAAATCGCATGCTTGATCAATTGAATAATGAACTTTTGAAAATTGAAAGTGAAGTACAGGGCAGCTTTGCAGGGCTTTCCGATAACATCACACCTATCTTTTTACCTATAACTTTTGAAGGCCTACTAAAGAATCAACTTTTATTTTCGTATCTTGAAAAGGGAAAGATTTTTCCGCTTGAAATGATGGATGTTGGAGAGCTGCTTGATGAGTTTTGTCAGCTTTTACGTTTAGAAATTGAACGTTCTGCTAGGGAAAATTGGCTAGTTTTGCGAAACGCAGAAAGCTTCATTTATGGAAAGCATTTGCAGCGGTTTATGGATGAGTTAGAGAAAATCAGTTTTGAAACAAAGCTTTTGAAAATTTTCGTTATCAGTGATTCATATGTTGATTTCACCTATACGCAAGAGGATATTGAAAAAACGATTATTTTAGGTGATCAAGATGAGCAATTGCCTCCGTTTGATGTGTTTCGTAAATCGATTTGCAATCACTATCCTTCGGAATTCATATGGTCGGATAATCAATTGGTGTCGAGTGCATTTCGCGTTTTTCATTATCTTGGTAATGAACGGCTTTACCCGTACATAAATGAAAAAGATATGGTATTATTAAAGGTAGTGACAGGTTTACTCGGAATGCCAACACTAGAATGTTTGGTGATGGAAGACGGTCTTAATGATCTGGAACGCGCTTTTTTGAGAGATAAATTACAAAAAATTTTTGATTGAAGACGTTTAATTTGAGGTTTTTGTACTCTTAAAGATTTAGTAGCAGTAAAACTATGAAAGTGGACAAAAGTTTGAGTGATACGTTTTTGTACTCTTAAAGATTTAGTAGCAGTAAAACCTTCGTTATGACGGAACAACAGACCACATGGTTTTTGTACTCTTAAAGATTTAGTAGCAGTAAAACATTTATTTTCAGTACCCTCAAGAACTCGCTGTTTTTGTACTCTTAAAGATTTAGTAGCAGTAAAACAGCCCCCCACTCTTGACGTTCTTGTCTAGAGTTTTTGTACTCTTAAAGATTTAGTAGCAGTAAAACGGGACGATGAACTTCCTGGTGCAACATTAAGTTTTTGTACTCTTAAAGATTTAGTAGCAGTAAAACCTATATGGGTAACGGCAAGCTTAAATATAGGTTTTTGTACTCTTAAAGATTTAATAACGGATTACTAGTTGACCTTGTCCGAGTGGATAGGGTTATTTTTTATGTCCTTGTTGTATGTTTACTAGATGATTTCATAAAATAGTCACATTTATATTCTGCATCGTGTGCTACACTTGAAAAGTACAAATAGAATACAACAAAGAGGTGAGTGTGCAGAGTGAAAGAGGTGGATTACAGCGAAGGTGATTTTGATCGTGTGTATGACAGTATCGGGAATTTGATCGGGAAAGGTGTCTGGGGCAAAGGTGCGATTGATGAGCTGAAAAAGGTATCAGAGAACTTGGATGAAGCGGAGGAAGACATTCGGAACTTGGATCGTGATGGTGCGATTTCATTCAGCCATACAAGTTCAGAGAAAGAACTGCAAGAGCTGTTTGAGGATTTTGAGGTGCTGCACCAGTTTTCTGAGCGGGTGGATGAACTTG
>NZ_AODF01000046.1 GCF_000525875.1 Listeria floridensis FSL S10-1187
GAACATCTACAACAATTTCCGGAACATATGGAGCAGATATTTCTCGTGTTCGTCTATTCGTAAACGGAACAGTTGTGACGCAAGCACAAACAGATGGAAGTGGAAATTACACAATTCCAAACGCAGCTAACTTCATTAAATCTGCAAGTGATGTAGTAAAAGTAGTTGGCGTTGATAGTACATTTGCCCAACGTGCAGAAACTTCAATTGTAGTGCGTTAAATTATGCTTATGGTATATAAAATATAAATGATACTTGATTCTTTAGAAAGATGTTCAGTAAATATGGAGAGAACGTAGCTACATGAATATGTTTTTTTAGAATCAAGTTGAGTTTTTAGTTTAAAAACGCCAATATACTTGAAAAAATTATATTTCTATAGTATAATAAAAGTGTCATATTATTTAATCTTATCCTCTTGATATAAAAGGAAGAAAAATTGTCCCCATTCATATAATGGAGGGCAATTTTTGAATAGTTACCCCATACTGAACAGAATATTCATTTATACGGGATCAAAGACAAGATTAGGCATAGAATGAAAGTCAGGTATATCTGTCAGGATTCAGAATTTCAATGTTATGGAGTAATTATTGAATTAGAGGGGGACTTTTGGTATAAAACATATGGAGAAGCCAATGCATTTTTTGATAACTTAATTGAAGTCTCATGTTTTCTTGAAGTTGTCGGCAATGAATGGGATCATCCCGACCTTTTAGAGAAATTATAGAAAAACGCTACTTAGTAGACAGAAGCCCAGAGTTGTTGACGAGAAATAAAAAAAAATGCTAGAATTCAGGTGTAGCAATGAAAAAGAGCCATGCGCGAACATGACTCTTCAGCAAATACCATTTAAGATGGTGACAGCCTAACAAGATTTGATAAAATCCGCCTAGCCGTCAAGCTTATGGGTGGATTTTATTTTTTGTCATTTTTGCTATTTAAGATGGCAACGACGAGACCAGCAAAAGCCAGGCAAAGCGTCAATGCTTCATAAACAGACATCAGGTTATCCTTTCCGGGTAACGCTTAAAAACAACATAAGCACCACCAACTTTCTACCGGGAGAACCGGCGAAGAAAGGCTGTGCACCACCATAAACATACTATAATAAGTGGAGAGAAAACTTGACGGAGTTTTTCTCTCCACTATTTTTACTATAGTGAGACGTGAAAGGAAGGCCGAAAACGAGATTGGACCTTGAGTTCTTACCATAAACAGGCCGCCTTCACTTTTGTTTGAAATCTTGGATAAAGTATGTTGGATCTCAGAGATCGTGTATAGGAAACTAAGAATAGGACAAATTGGTGAAGGATATCTTTCCATTATAACTAGTAGGAGGTTGAAATATGGGTGGTATTATTGCATTAGATGTTTCTATGAGCAAAAGTTATGTTGTAGCATATCTCGGAAAAACGCTTATTGTTGAAAAGGAAATCAAGCATACCAAAGCAGGTTTTTTGGAGTTACAGGATATTGTTAACGCTTTTCAGGAAGCACCCAAAATTATTTTTGAAGCTACAGGAGTATATTCAAAACCTGTGGAAAGATTTTGTGAACTTAATTCACTAGACTATCACTTATTGAATCCATTGGAAGTTAAGATGCGAACGTCTAAATTGAGAAGGAATAAAACGGATAAAACAGATGCCCATCAAATGGCAAAGGCTTATTTAGGAGTAGAGACGAAAAAGCCGCCTAAAATTGAACGAGCTTATGTTGACTTAAAAATACTAGCCAGAATGTATTTTGAGATTGATTTTGACATGAATATTAAAAGAAGTTATTTACATACAGCGCTACAAGAAACATTTCCAGAAATAGCAAATGTTCAAACAAAGATGACATCCATATTGGCGCTGGAGTTGGTAGATAGGTTTCCACATCCTGATTATGTATTGCAGCTATCTGAAATTGAATTGAAAAATTATATTTTACGCGTATGTCCAAACATAGGCAGTAAGAGAGCTGACGAAAAAGCGCTTACCTTAATCTCTAAAGCTGAAAATTCGTACCCATCCTGCTCTGTGGACAGTTACTTAGTAGAAAAGGTAAGATATTACAATTTAAAGCTAAAAAAAATCGTTTTGGAAAAAAAGAAAATTTTAAAGAAACTTATCGAAAAAGCAAGTCTACTACCTGATTTTAAATTGATTGTGTCCATACCAGGAATAGGAGAAAAAACAGCAGCTTTAATGGTAGCAGAAATGGGTAACATCCATCGATTTAAAACCAATAAGCAGCTGAATGCTTTCGTAGGTATAGATATTCAAAGATACCAGTCGGGTAAGTACTTAGCAAAAGAGCATATTAATAAACGGGGAAATAAACAGTTAAGAAAAATTTTATTTTATTCCATTGAAAATATGCTGCGATGCCAAAAATTTTATCGTTCCCATATTGTTGACTATTACTACTACTTGAGAAGAAAAGAAGGTTGTCCAAAAATGCACAAAGTAGCTGTTATTGCCTGTATTAATAAATTACTTAAATGCATACATTCGATGGTCATCAATGGAACACTGTACAAATACTAGTCTCATTTAATTATTAAATATTCGGATATCCTAATTTTTTTTTGATAAAGCTTAGGTTTATTTGAGGTGTTCTTTTATCTTTTCAAATGTAAGTATTCAACTGGAATTAGAAATTTTGCTGTTACTAGAACGTAAAAATATACAAGAGAGAATAAGTGGTATAGACTTAACATACTCTATTCTTGACATAACGTAGGAAACTCGTTTGCAGGTATAAGTATAACACATGTACGAATAACGTAAAAAGAAATCAACCATGCGGGGTGTAGAATGAAATCATTTCAAATCGGTGATACGGTACGTATTGAAAAAGGTGTAATGCAACATAGTATAGGAACAGTGGTGTACTTCTTGGAAAAGGAACAGAAATATTTAGTGCGCATCGGAAGTGACCAGCAACTCTATTATCTACCGGAGGATTTGCGATTGTGGGAAGATACGCTACATGATTCATAAAAATAAGAAAGAGATCTAGGACATTTTCGTTCTAGATTTTTTTCTTTTTTTTTAAAGGAAGTGTCAATTTAGGGTATAGCCTTACTTATCACGGGAAAAGGGAGAAAGAATGGGCTTAGAACCTGTAAAGTTAGGGTGTCAAAAATCGCTTTGGTAAAAGAGTGGTTCAATCCTCCGCGCTAATGAAGCACGCCTTTAGGTTTCTCAAACTTAAAGGCAAGGGATCTAGTGGAATCCAAACCCTTGCCTTTATGTGGATGCTTCTTTTGGATAGTTCCACTATTTTAGGATGCACAGCAAAAGTAATTAGCCCCCGATCAAGAAAAAGGACGGTTTCTGATAGGGATAAGTGGGAGAACGATGGGCAACCTGCTGTCGAGAAAGCCCGTGTTGTTTCTTCCACATTAAGAAAGTGCTACGAGAAACGTCTAGTTCTTGAATTATCCAGGTATCTGAATGGGTTGCTCGTAAGCGGATGTATTCTTCTTTGGTAAACAATACTAGTTTTTGTTCGACCGTCAAAGGGAATCCTTTGCACCAATCTCCAAGGGCTTCATAGTAGGCCAGCTCTTGAAGAAGGGCGTCTCTTTTTTTAGGAGATGGCGCCTGTTCGAGTTGATTCAATAGTTTCCACATTTTTTCCCGTCTCTGCATTTTTGTCAAAATCATAGTCAAGCTCCTTTCATCTTCGAATGAGTCTTTTTTTATTTTATTATAGCACCATATTGGTAACAAAGAAAATTAAATATCCATTTTTTACTAGCGAAGAAAAAAATAGGGGTGACTAGCAATGAAAAATGGTCGTTTCACGACCACAAGAGAAAAGTGCCCAAAGGATATAAAAATCGAAGAATCAAGCCTGAGAATTCACAAAGCAGTCACAACTGGAACGTGTGTGTGGTGATATACTTAAAGGAGCGACCTTATACGGTTAGAAGAGGGAATGGAAGGGAGAAAAGAGATGAATATGAAAAAGAGTTGGGCCGTTGTTTCAACAGCAGCGTTATTAGTGAGTTTGGGTAGCCCTTATGCCGTAGCGGCTTCGACCGAGGAAGCACAAGCCACTACGAGTCAGACTACTTCTCAAGAAGTGGCGACTGAGAAGAAAGAAACGAAAGCAACTCCTAAAGTCAACACACAAGCAAGCGAGGTCAAAACCTTTGATGAATGGTTTCCAACGAATAGTAGCCTTGCATTAAAGGTAGCGGATGATTTGGGCATGTATACAGGAGATCTCGTGTCGCTCGAAAGGTTACAAAAGATTACCTGGTTAAGTTTAGTTCATACGCAAACGCGAGGAATTGAGGTGCTTTCTGGATTAGCAGGACTCACCATTACTGGCGGTGTTTTTATCGAAGATTTGAAAAAACTACCGAATTTAGAGAGCCTAGATATCTATGAAAATACAGGGCTTACCAACTTGGATTTTTTGAAAGAGCTTCCGCCAATGAGTCATCTGATGATCACAGGAAGCGCTCTCACCAATATCGAGGGACTACGCTATCAGCCCTCTATGAGGACGCTGGATTTGTCGGCGAATGATCAAGTGACGGATTGGTCTCCACTTGAAAGTCTGTCGAATGTCTATGATTTCACCTTTCAAAGTAATTTCGTTCAAGATTCCTCCTTTTTTGCGGGCATGAAGAGCTTAAGTTATGTGGATGCAAGGGGAAGTCAGATTTCAGATATTTCAGGACTAGCCAATGCGTCCAACTTGATCAATGTCAACCTAGCAGGTAATCAGATCCAAAACATCGAGGCTTTTCGTGGAAAGCAAAATCTGAAGGAGTTGGATTTAAGTAGCAATCCAATCCAAGATATTTCGCCATTAGAAGGGCTTCAGCTGGAAAGTCTCAATTTAAATTACTGTAAATTACCGAAAAATGTCGATCTTAGCTCTGTCCAGGCAATGACTAGTTTGAAGGAATTGTTATTATCCGAGAATTATTTAGGGAAGGTTCCTGATTTCACTCAATTAACGAATTTGGAAAACTTGAACATGGGGGGGAATTCCTTAACAGATGCTTCCTTTGTGAATGAGCTTCCATGGGTGACAAAGATTAGTTTACACAATAATGCCATACAGGATTTTTCTGTGATTCAAAATCCGGAACAACGGCCAGGTCTTCAACTGACAGGGCAAAGAGTGACACTTCCCGTTCACTATGTCAGAGGAGATGAAGAAATACGGATTGATAATCCATTTATTGGATTTAACGGTGAAGCCTATGCCCTTGATAAAGGAACCGTCAATGGCAGTTCTAGTTTTGCCAGTACGGTGTCATCCTATGATGCAGCTACAGACCAACTTGTTTTGAAAAATTTGTGGACGAATCAGGCTAGAGCGGTGAAGGAGGGTGTTCTTACTTATGCCAAGACTTATTTTAATGATGCACCATCTTCCAGTGGCTCCATGATGATTCCAATTGAATTTGCGGATGATCAAGTGGTCACTTTTGATCCAATGGGGGGAGTGCTTGCTTCGGATACGGAACAACTAGTCTTTCCAGGTGAAAAAGTGAAAGAGCCAGATTCTCCCACGAGAACAGGCTACCAGTTTAAAGGATGGACATTCGAACAAGACGGGGAGCTTTCGTTCTGGAATTTCCCAACCCAAAAAATGCCGAATGCACCGATAATCTTACAAGCTACTTGGGAGAAAGAGACCTACACCCTTCAGTATCAGGCCAATACCAGCGATGTTGTGGAGAATCTTCCCAGTGATCAATCCTATACCGTAGAGGATCCTGCGCGTGTTGCCGAGACGATTCCTACACGAGAAGGGTATACGTTCTTGGGGTGGAATACACAAGCTGATGGGCAAGGGAAATCTGTTTCGGCAGGAGAAGACTGGTCCGATGCGGCGCAATCTGTTCTGTATGCACAGTGGAAGGCCGATACCATTATGGTCGATCCACTTCCTGAGCCAACCCCAGATCCAGAATCCACAACCA
>NZ_AODF01000047.1 GCF_000525875.1 Listeria floridensis FSL S10-1187
GCGTGGATGGCTTTACGCTTCCGAATGCCGGAAACTTCATTCAATCGTTGACTGATGAGGTGGAGCTGGTCGCGGTTAATAGCCAGTTTCAAATTATCAATCGTCTCTCTGTCCAACTGCAAAGTCAGTAAACTAGATAGAAAAAGGAACCTTTTCGGTGAGAAAGGGTTCTTTTTTCATCCCGTGTAAACGACAAAAAGAAAGGAAACACGCATTTTACGCGTTGCTTTCATCGACAAAACACCCAAAGGCTATAAAAAAGACCAAATCAGAAGAGAGAATTCACAAAGCGGTCACAACTAGAAAGGGTGCAGGATGATAGACTTAAAGAGAGCGATTCCATGCGATTCAAAGAGGGAAGGGAGAAACGAGATGAACATGAAAAAGAGCTGGGCCATTGTCCCGACAACGGTATGGTTGCTGAGTTTAGGTACACCGTTCGCGGTAGAGGCTGAGACTGACGGTGAGAAGTCATCAAGCCAAACATTTACGCCGACTGTGGGACAAACGAATCGAGAAAATCAGGCCATTCAACCCCAAGCAGATGAGGTGGTGTATAAAACCATTGATGAGTGGATTCCTAAAAATCAACGTTTGGCTACTCGCGTTGCGGAGGAACTCAATATTGGTTTTTCTCAAAAAATCTCACAAGAGAAATTATATAGCTTAAAGGGGCTATACATGGATGTGACCGATATGAATGGTCAATACTCGCTAGAAGGAATTGAGGTGTTAAAGGGACTCACTTCCTTTACGATTCTTGGCGGGGCCGTTGATTATTCTCCACTTGCGGAGCTAACAAATCTAACGGCACTCAATTTTAATTTGTGTGACATTCCTCATTTAGATTTTGCCAAGAATTTAAAAAAACTGTGGCGATTAGAAGCGCATTCTGCTGGAATTACGGACATTGAAGGGATACGTAACCTGCCCAATCTAGGGATCTTGTATTTAAGTGGCAATTCAGGTATTCAAGATCTTTCGCCTCTGGGGACACTCAACAATCTGTATGATGTTGAATTAGGGGGGCTGCCATTAAAAGACTTATCCTTATTGGAAGATAAAACCGGGATTAGGTATTTAGATATTGGGGGGACTCAAATTACAGATTTAACAGGGATTGAGAAGCTGACGAAGTTAGAAGAGTTAAGGCTTAGTCAAACATCCATTCGTGATTTTTCTCCGTTAAAAGATTTAAAATTAACTTTTTTAAGTTTACTAAGTATGGGTTTAGATAGTGAGACGGATTTTTCCCCTCTCTTTGCCATTGAAACATTGGAAACCCTGGGACTTAGTGATAATAATATTTCCACCCCGCCTTCTTTTAAAGCGTTAGCGAATTTAAAAAGTATTTCTTTAAGTAGAAACAATATTACAGATGCTAGTTTTGTCAATGATCTCCCGCTAAACGCAACCGTTAATTTGCAACAAAATCAAATTTTAGATTTATCGGTGATTCAAGACTACGAGAAGCGGACGGACCTTCGCCTACAAAATCAGCGTGTAGTTTTACCTGCACGTTATGTGCGAGGAGATGATGCGTTTACAGTGAACAATTTATTGATTCAGCCTGACGGAACCCCCTTTGATATTCAATTAGGAGGAAGTACAGCACAGATCGATGTCGGGGGATTGAATGAAACGAAGACGAAACTTCAGATTCAAAACCTTGAAAAATACGCCAAACAGGTCGTATATAATGATGCAAGCTCTAACTATGGGGATTACGTGGGATATGGTCTGCGTGTTGGGAAGTTTAACGGAAGCGTAGTCATTCCTATCCAATTCGCGGAAGATCAAGTGGTTCAGTTGGATTTAGATGGAGGGACTTCCCATTCTAAAAAGGAACTTCTTGTATTTCCAGGAAAGCTGATTCCAGAACCTGAACAACCTATAAAACCCGGCTATATCTTTACGGGATGGAGTCAGGTAGGGGAGGAAGAGACTTCGAACTGGGACTTCCAAAAGCAAGTGATGCCGAATGCACCCCTCAAGCTCAAAGCGACTTGGCAGATGGTGTCGTATAGGCTCACCTATGATGCGAATACCTCAGAGGCTGTAGAAGGACTTCCAGCTGATCAAGTCTTTACGGTCGAAGAACTCGCAGTCGTTTCTGCCGTTACGCCTACACGGGAAGGTTATACCTTTACCGGATGGAATACGAAGGCAGATGGAACGGGGACGGAGATTTTGCCTGAAACGAACTGGACAACGCTGATGGATACGACATTATATGCGCAGTGGAAAGCCGATACGATCATTGTAGATCCCTTTCCAGACCCAGACCCGAAACCCCAACCGGTTCCAGATCCGCAGCCCGTGCCACAACCGGAACCCACGCCAATTCCTCAAACTTCTCCGATAGATCCTGAAAGAGGGAAAGAGGCGTGGGTGTCTACAGACAAGGGAAGTCAATTGCATTCTGGAGGTAAAGAGAAAGAAGGGATGTCCAGTCCATCCAACAACTTGGACACGTTACCGCAGACAGGGGGCACGCCGATTCGTGTCTTTGCAGGCATCTTAGGTCTTACGCTTTTAGGCTATGGTCTACGAAAAATTTTAAAGTAAAGAGAGCCACAAAGAGAATTCTTTTTCATAAGAAAGCTAAGGCTGAGAATAGACTTAAAGAAAGTGAATCCATGCGAGTAAAATAGGGAATGGGAGGGAGAAATGAAATGAACATGAAAAAGAGTTGGGCGGTTGTCCCGACAGCAGTGCTATTAGTGAGTTTGGGTAGCCCTTATGCCGTAGCGGCGTCGACCGAAGGAGCACAAGCTACTACGAGTCAGACTACTTCTCAAGAAGTGGCGACTGAGAAGAAAGAAACGAAAGCAACTCCTAAAGTCAACACACAAGCAAGCGAGGTCAAAACCTTTGATGAATGGTTTCCAACGAATAGTAGCCTCGCATTAAAAGTAGCGGATGATTTGGGCATGTATACAGGAGATCTCGTGTCGCTCGAACGGTTACAAAAGATTACCTGGTTAAGTTTAGTTCATACGCAAACGCGAGGAATTGAGGTGCTTTCTGGATTAGCAGGACTCACCATTACTGGCGGTGTTTTTATCGAAGATTTGAAAAAAACTACCGAATTTAGAGAGCCTAGATATCTATGAAAATACAGGGCTTACCAACTTGGATTTTTTGAAAGAGCTTCC
>NZ_AODF01000048.1 GCF_000525875.1 Listeria floridensis FSL S10-1187
GTTGACAAAAGAGGCACTGAAGTACATTGATTATGATCTTGACATCAAAGTTTTTCCGGACGGGCGATTTCACTTGCTTGACGAAGGTGAGTATGAGCAGCACCGCCGCCAAATGAAATATCCAGATTCGATTGATCGCATTTTGCGGAAAAACGTGGATATTTTAAGTCACTGGATTTTGGATAAAAAAGGTCCTTTTTCCAAAGATTATATTGACATTTGGTACGAGAAGTATAAAGAATACCGTTGACAGAACGAAAGAAAAAACCCCTAAGCTGCGAGCTCGCAGCTTAGGGGGTTTTGTCTTTTTTGACCATCATGCTTTTGAAAATACTTGTTGATAACGCTTGAAGGAAAATACACTGAATAAAACAATCAGCGCGGCGAGCCAAATTAGTGCTTGAATCGTGCTTGAAGCATTGAAACTGAAATCATGGTTTAAAAAGTGCCCGTGCGGTTTCAACAATCGGTGTCATCGGCTGGTAATCGGCAAACAGTTGAACCGGCTTAGCCATGCCCTTAGTAGGCATCAGTGCCGAACTTATAAAGAGTAGCATCAGCAAAATGTAGGAAAACCCGCCGGCACCTGCATAGCCTTTAGCTTTAAGCGAGAAGGGGATAGCAAGTAGCGTAATCGCAAAAGCAAAAAGCGCTGATAAGCCTAAAAAGATCAGCCAATCGACGAGACTTGCTTCCGTACGATAACCCATCATAACACCGACGAGAAGAACAATAATCTCTGCGAGCAACATAAAAATAACAGAAGCTGTAACATGCGAACCGAGTACAATCCAGCGTTTAATCGGAAGTGAATGCAGCCGGTTCAAAAAACCTTTGTTCTTGTCGACATTGATGCGCATCGCTGTGTAGGCAGAACCCATCGTCATCGTAATCAGTAAAAAGCCGGGTAGAGCGTACTCGAGATAAGCCTTCATATCCGTTTCGCCGCCGACCGTAATATTTCCTCCAAAAACATAAACAAAGAAAAGTAGCATAAAAATGGGCGTTCCAATCACAGTAATAATCGTATCAACATCCGTAATATTCTGCTTAATTATCCGTTTTGTCAGCACAAATAACTGCTTTAGAGCCTTCATTTTTCTCCCTCATTTCCCGTAACATGCAAGAAGATCGACTCTAGGCTAACCTCGGCCAAGTTAAACTTCTCGACCGAAATCCCTTTGGCGAGCAAAATTTGAAGTGCTTCCTGCGCTACAGTTTCATTTAATTCAATCGTTTTGTCAGTTAATTGATAAGACAAGTTGCCTTCCTGCAAGAGAGCCAAACCTTGATCAAAATCTGTCGCATCTAGTTCCAGCAAGTAGTGTTTCTCAGCCTTTTGCTTCACTTGTTCAGGCGTACCTGATAAAACAATTCGGCCATCATGAATAAAACCGATATGATCGGAAATCCGATCAGCTTCCTCCAAATATTGCGTTGTCAGAAAAATCGTTTTGCCGGAATCACGAATCTCTTGAATCGTTTTCCAAATTTCAATCCGATTTTTCGGATCAACCCCAGTCGTCGGTTCATCTAAAAAAATTAAGCTTGGGTCCCCGACAAGCGACATCGCAATATCAAGCCGGCGTCGCATTCCACCAGAATACTCAGCAACCTTGCGTTTCAAAAAACTATCCAAGTTGAGGCGCTCAGAAATTCGAGTAATCTCTGCTTTCACATCCTTTACGCCTCGCAGTTCAGCAATAAGCTTCAAATTTTCGTAGCCGCTGAAGGCTTCGTCGAGCGTATTAGATTGCGAATTCAAGCTGATCAGTTCGCGCACCTTGTCTGGCTTTTCAGCAAGCGATTCACCTAGAATCGTAACCGTGCCAGCATCCGCATGGAGCAAAGTGGCCAAAATATGAATAAGCGTTGTTTTCCCCGCTCCATTTTCTCCAAGTAGCGTAAATACCTCACCTTGTTTGACCGAAAGCGAAACATCCTTTAAAACTTCATGATTCTTATAGCTTTTTCGCAAGTTTTCAATTCGAATCGCATCCATCATCTTCACTCTCCAATTTTTTTAATATCTTCTCGAAGCTTATCTTGACTTTTAATAATCCAAAGTTCTTCCGGATACTGCGCCATGATCGAATCGGCGAACTCAACCGGATCAGTACCTAAAATATCAGTTACCGGTACATTATCAATTGAACTTTCTTCAAACAAGTGAAGCACACCTTCCAAAACGACCATAAAATTTTCGCCTCTCGCAAAATTCCACATATATTTTTCAAGCGCATCAAGCGCTTTTTTATAATGCTCTGGTAAATTTTGCTTGGCCTTTTTATAATCCTTATACCGTTTTTTCGAACCGATCATATCCTTAATAAAATTCCTCATTTTACTTATCTCCTTTCAATTGTCGAAGCCGTTCTTCGATAAAGCCCCATTTTTCCCAAAAGACAGCCAAATATTCCTTACCGGAATCGTTCAGCCTATAAAATTTGCGCGGCGGCCCAAGCTCAGATTTTCGTTTTTCAACATCAAGCAAACCTTTCTTTTCAAGGCGAAGTAGCACAGTATAAACCGTTCCTTCCACGATATCCTCAAAGCCTAAATCAACTAGATAATTCGTAATTTCGTATCCATACGTTTCCCCTTGACTGATGCGCTCTAGCACAATACCTTCAAGAACACCTTTTAACAACTCCGTGAGACCTTTCATTGTAATCCTCCTCTATATTGTATGACTAGGTAGTGAAGCCTTCTAAAAATAAATAGCAGATGAAGGTAGCAGTTTTACTACTCTGTATAACTTAGTTCTACTACATAATAATACTAAGTAGGGAAAAAATCAATGCTGAAGTTTATAAAAAATGAAATAGTAAAGAAAAGATCAAATTTAAAATCAGTGCAGTGAATCAAGTTATATATAGTTCAGTGGACAGTGAGTTTGCAAGCCAGCCAACGTTCTAAATTTAAATGAAAAGCCTCGAGTTTAATTCTGCTTACAGATAAGGATGTATTAAATCTTAAAACGGGGGAACATTAAATACCATCATTTTGAAAACGAACATTTGATTTGAAAGCTGAATAAAAGAAGCGAACAGCTGGAATAACTGTTCGCTTCTTTTATTCTTCCGTAACACTAATTTCAATTTTATTGTCTTTCTTGTGACGAAGCTTAAAGCTGTGAATAAGCTTATCCAAGTAATCAACCGTTTCTTGATAAGCAAAAATAGAAGCAATAATCCGCATCAAATGATATTCATCTACCGCACTCGCATCCTCATCCAACTTCAGTTCATTGATAAAAAGATCCATCAGTTCTTTAGGGTCTTGTGCCAAATGATCTTCTACGTAATCAAGGTCAACCGCTACTTTGTCAATATAAGTAAGCAGGAGCTGTTCGTGTTTGTCTGTCAAAAAATCGATTTGTTGCCGAATTAGTTCTTGCTTTTCAGGTTCAAGCTGTAAGTAATCATTTTCATAACGATGCTGAATCTTCAAAAGATCAATCGCTTTTTGCGAGCAAAGAATCATTTGCCGATAGATCGCAATTTTACGCGCTTTCGAGATCATATCTTTTTTACGAATCGACCGTTCTTCCTTAAATAAATCATACTGACCGCGAATTTGTGTCATCTGCTTTTGCATCCAGTCCATATCTTTTTTCAGCAAAGGGAAGTCGGCAGCATGCCTCAAATTAAGTTTGATCCATTTGAGAATTTCATTATTTGTCGTATAAATTTGCTGATAAAGCGTTACCTCGTATTTCGGCGGAATAAAAATCAAATTGACAATAAAAGCTGCGACAAGTCCAAGCATGATTGTACCAAACCGAATGAGTGCAATTTCCAAAAACTCATTTCCTGGCGAATCCATCACAATCACAAGCGTCACAAGCGTAAGTCCAATTGTGTTTTCGAGCTTCAGCTGAAGGAGAAGCGCTACACAAATAATCGAAGCAACCCCGATCAAGATAAAATCGTTACCGACATAAAGACCGAATACGATAGCAATTACAGCTCCGATCACATTTCCCTGTGCCCGTTCAAGGATCGAGAGGTAGGAACGGTAAATCGAAGGTTGAACGGCAAAAATTGCCGAAATCCCCGCAAGAGAAGGGGAGGGAGATTTGCAAAGCTCTGCGATAAATAATGCCAGCGTAATCGCAATCCCAGTTTTTAAAATTCGCGCTCCGAATTTCATGCTAGGTAATTCCTTTCTACATAAAGTTTCAAGTCTCATACTTTTTTCTTATTATAACCCGACTTTCCATTTTATGACATGAAAATCATTCTTTTTCAGCCATTTTTGCAAATACCCGCCGCACAGCTTCGAGTGTTTCTTGAATGTCCGCCTCCGTATGGGCAGTTGTCACGAACCAAGCTTCATACTTCGAAGCAGCCAGTAGGATCCCTTCTTCACGCATCAACTTAAAGAAGCGTGCGAATGCCTCGCCATCCGTATTTTGCGCATCTTCATAATTTCGAACCGTTTTATCTGTAAAAAAGACCGTAAGCGCTCCGACAATTTGATTTATCGTAACGGAAATTTGATGCTCTTCAGCCGCTGCCAAAATCCCATCTTTTAGCATCCGGCCGAATTTTTCAAAGCGGTCATAAAGTCCATCCTCTTGCAGCACTTCGAGACAAGCAATCCCAGATAGAATCGAAGCCGGGTTTCCAGCATGCGTACCTGCTTGATAAGCAGGACCAAGTGGAGCTACTTCCTCCATAATATCTGCTCTGCCGCCGTAAGCGCCGATTGGCAGTCCGCCACCGATAATCTTTCCGAGCGCCGTAAGATCGGGCTTCACGCCAAGCAAATCTTGCGCACCACCATACATAAATCTAAACGCCGTAATGACTTCATCATAAATCACGAGTGCACCTGTTGCATGCGTCATTTCATTTACCTTTTCAAGAAAACCGGGTTCAGGACCAACAATCCCGAAGTTTCCGACAATCGGCTCAACAAGCACTGCAGCAACCTGATCGCCCCAAACGCGAAGCGCTTCCCCGAACGCATCCAAATCATTAAACGGAACCGTGATCACTTCTTTTGCAGTGGCTTCTGTCACCCCAGCCGAATCCGGCGTTCCAAGTGTAGATGGACCTGAACCTGCTTCAACTAACACGAGATCAAAGTGCCCATGGTAGGAACCGCCAAATTTGATGATCTTGTCGCGTCCAGTAAAAGCTCGCGCAACCCGAACTGTTGTCATGACCGCCTCAGTACCCGAATTTGTAAAGCGTACTTTATCAAGCGAAGGGATGGCTTCTTTCAGCATTTTGGCAAAAGTAATTTCATGTTCTGTTGGCGTTCCGTATAAAACCCCCGTTTCAGCCGCATATGTAATAGCTTTTGTGATGTGCGGATGAGCGTGTCCAGTAATAATTGGACCGAATGCTGCCAAGTAGTCGATGTACTTATTCCCGTCTACATCAAAAAAATAAGCCCCTTTTGCAGATTTCATCGTGACCGGCACACCGCCGCCAACCCCTTTATAAGAACGGCTTGGGCTGTTTACACCACCGACGATATGCTTTTTCGCTTCCTCATGCAGTTCAACTGATTTTGAATGATTCATCTTTACATCTCCTTTATATTAAGCGAACTTTCCCGCTTGTCTCCCTTATTCTATGAGAAATCCGACAAAGTCGCAACACGGAAGGGCAAGATAATTGCTGTTTTTTGAAAAAAAGAATAAACTGGGGGTAAAATCAAGGAGGTTTGTGTGATGAAAATTGTTTTTACTATGGCAATTCCGGAAGAATTGCAACAAGCTCAGGCTAACAAATTTGATGCCCATACTTACTACTACACAGATGACATCCAAAATTTCAAACAGTTAAAGGACATCGATGTCATCGTGACATATGGCGCAAACCTGACCGAGACGATCATCAAGCAGGCCTCTGCTCTCAAATGGATCATGGTATTCTCTGCTGGAGTTGACGGCCTTCCGAAAGAAATCATTCAAAAAAGAAATATTACTGTCACGAACGTACGCGGCATCCATGCGTTACCCATGGCAGAATTTGTAATGGCTTACCTGCTTGATGACGTTAAACAGCTCCACTATTTCAAAGCCGCCCAACACGATAAACGCTACGAATCTGAGCATCCCGTCGTCGAACTTGGTCAAAAAACCATCATTGTTGCTGGAACTGGCGCAATCGGGAGCCAAATTGCAACATTCGCAGCCGCATTTGGTATGCAGACAATTGGCTTAAACACAACGGGACATCCAGTTGATGCTTTCGGCGAAACGTATCCTTTGGAAAAAGCAGTCGAGCATATCGGACGGGCTGACTACTTCGTCTCAGTTCTCCCAAAAACACCAGAAACAAATGGCATTTACGATCAAATATTTTTCGACGCTTTCCCAAAAAGTGCAGTCTTCATCAACATTGGACGCGGTAATGCAATTAAAAAAAGAAATCTTGGAAGCTGCTACCAAAAACAAATCCGCCCGTCACTTCTACCTAGATGTGTTTCCCGACGAACCTTTACCAAAAGACAGTCCCCTTTGGACGCTTGAAAATGTCACCTTAACCCCACACGTATCCGGACACACTGATCAATATCTGAAGAGAAGCTTTGCTATTTTTGATGATAATTTAATTCGATATAAAGAAAATTTGCCGCTCGTTAATATGATTGATCTTAAGAAAGGCTATTGAATCGCATTATTGACATTATGTAAGTGTTTCCGGTAAAATGGTACTAGTAAGAAAATATCTATAATTAAGGAAGGGGTGCATGACGGTGTCTAGTACTCATCTAAAAGAGTCAATAGATGTCCTGAAACAATCTGGAGTTCGTATTACTCCTCAACGTCATGCTATACTGGAATTCCTAATTAATTCACACACTCATCCGACAGCGGATGAAATTTATAAAGCGTTAGAGCCCGATTATCCTAATATGAGTGTTGCAACTGTGTATAACAACTTAAGAGTGTTTCGTGATGCGGGATTAATTAAGGAATTATCTTATGGTGATGCATCAAGCCGATTTGATTTCACAACCTCTAATCACTACCATGCTATATGTGAGAACTGCGGAAAGATTGTTGATTTCCATTATCCAGGTCTTGATGAAGTCGAGCATTTTGCCGCACATGTAACTGGCTATGAAATTAATAAGCATCGTTTGGAAGTTTACGGACTTTGTCCAGAATGCCAAGCTAAAAATTGAAGTAAAATGAAATAGCTCTGAAAGCATTTGAATGTCTTGTTCAAATGCTTTTTATTTTCAAGTATTCATTTTTTATGCATTTAATAGGAAGAAGAAGGGATGTTTGACTGTATGAATTATTAGTCTTTTAAAATCTTACATTTTTATTCATAATTCTGTTGACATCTATTCATAATCTTGGTATATTAGTTCTCGGCGCTACTAATTGCAGCGAATTTGAATGAAATTGATTACAAAATTAATTCAAAAAAAAAGTTGACAGATCAGCGTCTGAATGATATGATTTAAAAGTCGCAAAAAAACAAAATTACTTAACAAAACAAACTTAGATTTGCGAACTATCGACCTTTGAAAACTGAACAAAAAGAAGACGAAAAAGCGATGAGACAGTATGTTTCACCAATCAATTCGTAGGGCAGGAAATCAAAAGTGATTTCCAAAACAAATCTAGTAAGAAATTGCTAGCGAAGTCAAGTATGACGCTAAGGAAACTTATTCACGGTGTTGAATAAGTATTCAAATTCATTTTAACGAGAGTTTGATCCTGGCTCAGGACGAACGCTGGCGGCGTGCCTAATACATGCAAGTCGAACGAACCAAAGAGAAGCTTGCTTCTCTGTC
>NZ_AODF01000049.1 GCF_000525875.1 Listeria floridensis FSL S10-1187
GTAAAATTCGCATCTTTAAGTGCCATTTCAGCACCGGCAATAGCATAATGCGTGAAGCGATCCATTTTGCGCGCTTCTTTTTTCTCGATATATTCTTCAACGTCAAAGCCTTTTACTTCGGCTGCAATCTTAACCGGAAAATCATCCGGGTTCAAACGAGTAAGTGGAGCTACACCGTTTTCACCTTTTTTGGCCTTGGCCCATGACGTTTCTGCATCGTTACCAAGGGGCGTGACTGCTCCAATTCCAGTAACAACGACTCTTTTTTTCTCCATTTTCTCATCTCCTTATAATCGGGGTCATGAAAAAACAACTTCTGCCTCCAGGAGTTATTTTCAGAAAAACTATTGCTTCAACAATAAAAATAAAATAGAGCTAAAACCTTATAGTAAATAGATTTACTATAGTCATAAAAGTGCGGTTTGAGACGAAGCAAATACCAAACCGCTATCATTATACCATAAAAAAAGAAAGGATGCGCCTACTTCTGAACGAAATCGTTTCTCATCAAGTTGCACATCCTCTAATTGTTATTTGCCCCAGCGAATCACAAGAGCTCCCCATGTAAGACCGCCGCCAAAACCGACAAGCAGTAAGTTATCACCATCATGAACACGGCCTTCTTGAACCGCATCTACAAGTGCAAGTGCAATCGAAGAAGCTGATGTATTGCCATATTTATGAACAGTTTTCATCATTTTTTCTTCCGGCAAATCTAAGCGTTCACGTGATGCTTCCATGATGCGAATGTTCGCTTGGTGAGGAATCAGTAAGTCAAGTTCTTCTTTTTTAAGTCCTGCTTTTTCTAATACCTCAAGTGAAGCATCGCCCATTTTACGGACAGCAAAACGAAAAACTTCACGACCATTCATGTAAAGCTTATCGTTTTCTTCTTTTAAATTGAGGTATTTGCCACCGGAACCATCTGATCCGAGGACAAACGAAAGCAAACCTTTATCCTCTGAAACTGGTCCAAGGACAACTGCTCCAGCACCGTCGCCGAATAGCACAGCAGTACTTCTATCATCCCAGTCAGTGATTTTTGACAACTTATCTGCCCCAACGACTACAACATGTTTATAAGCACCTGTTTGAATAAACTGAGCACCTGTAACAACACCGTAGGTAAATCCTGAGCATGCCGCTTCAAGATCCATGGCCGCTGCTTTTTTTTGCACCAAGTTTATCTTGAATAATATTTCCAACAGAAGGAAAGTTCGCCTCCTGTGTAACGGTTGCTACAATAATTAAATCAATATCTTCTGGAGTAAGTCCTGCATTTTCAATTGCTGCTTTCGCCGCTTCATACGCCATATCATGTGTGTATTCATCATCGCGAGCGATTCGTCTTTCTTCTATTCCAGTACGCGTTCTGATCCATTCATCAGAAGTTTCCATCATTTTTTCTAAATCAAAATTTGTTAAAACTCTTTCGGGAACATATTTTCCTACGCCTAGTACTCCTGCGTTCATTTTTCGATTCCTCCATATTTGAGTGAATTTAAAAAGCTGTTTTTAAGACCTGGTACTAATTTTAACAGAACCCCTCCTCTTTGGCAACCATTCTTTCTTATCCAATAAAAAAAGAGCGGTATACAGCCGCCCTTTTTTCAAATCAATCATTCGGATTGTTGTCAGAGAATCCAGTAGCTTTCGACCAACCGACAATATTGCCATCTTTATCTTTAAAGCGATACCAGTATTCATTCTTCACATCTGCACGGCGGTCAATTTCAAGTTTTTGTCCGCTAAAATCCTGCATGCTACCTGTTACACGTTTTTCATCTTCCACTGGATAGCGATAGATTTTTTGATCTGATTCAATGATATATTTCTTTAATTTAAACTCAATTTCGTTTTTAGTTGTATAAAAAATGGAGATAGTTTTTTGCGATACCCAACCTAGACGTTTGTCGTTTTCATAGACTTCATACCAAATGCCGCCATTTTTCGTTGTCGCTTTCTTTCCAACTCGCAAAAGCTTGTCTTTAAGCGATGCTGCAGAAGCTAACTTTTGCGCATTTTCTACACCGCTCGGAGCTGTCCAAACTGCATAATCTTTCGGCTCTTCAATTGTGCCGTATGCCAAAAGATTTTCTTCTTTCGCAATATGATCATATACATCATCATAAGCCGTTAAGCCATACATCTCGATAGTTTGTATGAGGACGGCTGCATAATTGGGATCTGTTGCATATCCTGCTTCTTGAATAGCGAGGGCAGCTTTTTTGTAATCTGTTTCACCTACGACTGCTTGATACAGGCTTGGATTAGCACTCGTTCCATTTATGAAAAGCAACGTGTGGTCTTCCATGGAAGCTTCTCGATCAGGGTAAGAGCGAAATGCCGCATCAATGCGATATTCTTTGTCACCGTCATATTCTTTTGTCGACATCGTGATTGAAGACCCATTGTAGGAGCCTTTGATACCAAATAAGTTGTTAGCCTGAGCTGCGAGACCGCTGTTGCCCCAGTTTGACTCCACAATAGCTTGGGCAAGCGAAACACTGCTCAAAACTTTATATTTTCGTTGTAACTCCTGCGCTTTTTTTTGCAATATCTTGAATGAATTGCTGCTCAGAAAGTGTCATACTCTGTAAAGAAGCATTAATTGTGGTTTGATCCGCCGCTTGAACTTGCGTTGCTGCAAAAGGAGCACTAATTCCTGCTGCGGTCACAAAAGCTACTAGTGTTAGTTTCAGTTTTTTCATCCTTGACTCTGCACATCCTATTCTAATAGTCTTGTCATTGTATACGATTAATATCGTGCAAGATTTATTCTAACAAACTTAGATGAAAAATAAATGAGGAAAAGATAACATTTATATTTCAAATCCGCGTCAAACCCGCATAACTGTTACTTTTTCAACAACAGGCCACTTCTTTTATTGCGTCACGCGAACTGGTATCTTGAACAAATATATGTTAGAATGAGGGGTGAAAGATACGAAACGAGGTGTTTTCTGTGCGTTATATCGTAACAGTATTCTGGGTATTCTTGCTTTCAATGATGGCTGAATTTGTTCTTTCATCCATGCTTTCTGTACCATTCAGCATGACGACAGGACTTGTGTTAACCGTTGGGATTTCATTTTTTGTACTTATTATCCCAGTACTTATGCCTAAAGACAGCGAAATTTATGACATGAAATAAAAGAAGCGCTCCACATGGAACGCTTCTTTTATTTTTTTATTTATCGAGATAATATTTATTCGTTGGTTTAAGATCATCATCCAGTTCGTAAACTAGCGGTACACCAGTTGGAATTTCAAGCTCCATAATGGCATCATCGCTAATCCCTTCAAGGAACTTCACGAGTGCACGCAAACTATTTCCGTGAGCAGCAATAATCACTCGCTTGCCGGATTTAATTTCCGGTGCAATCGTATCCATCCAATACGGGATTACACGTTCGAGCGTTACTTTCAAATTTTCGCCAGATGGAATTGCATGTGTATCAAGCAGTTGATAACGACGATCATTTTTTGCTTGTTCGTTCATCATTTTCCTCAAGTAATGGAGGTAGCGTATCATAGCTACGGCGCCAAAGCTGTACTTGGTCTGCTCCGTATTTATCTGCCGTCTCTTGTTTATTTAACCCTTGAAGTGCGCCGTAATGCCGCTCATTTAGCCGCCACGATTTATGTACCGGCACCCAAAGCTGTTCTGATCCTTCAAGCGCATAATTAAGTGTTTTGATGGCACGTGTTAGTACTGAAGTGAACGCTACATCAAATTCGAGCCCTGCTTCCTTAATGCGTTTTCCAGCCGTTTTTGCTTCCTCGACCCCTTGTTCCGACAAATCAACATCATGCCAGCCGGTAAACAAGTTCAGTTTGTTCCATTCACTTTGGCCATGACGAATTAACACTAGTTTCATAATTCCTCATCCTTCCTGAGATATTCACCTATAAAAATTTCCCTCTTTCACTAAAAATAAACCTAAAAGAGCATCTCCTCTGAAAAAAAGGAGACGCCCTTCACCGCATTATTTTGTTTTAAATTGAAATGTTCCATCTAACAAATCGATTTCCACTGAAGAATGCGGCATCACATTGCCCGATACGATTTCACGTGCAAGCGGGGTTTCAACATGACGTACAAGGTAGCGTTTAAGCGGACGAGCACCGTAAATTGGATCATAAGCTTGTTCCGCAATAAAACTTTTCGCTTCATTAGAAATCGAAATATGAATTTCCTGCGATTCCAAACGCTGTTGAAGTTCTTCGACAAGCTTTTCAACAATCCCTTTCACATTTTCAAGTGTAAGCGGTTTGAATAAAATGATATCATCCACCCTATTCAGAAATTCAGGTTTAAATGAAGCTTGAAGAGTTTGCATTACATCTTGTTCAAGCTCCTCTGAAATTTCTCCGTTTTCCGTCCGTTCTAATAAAAGTGTTGAACCAATATTACTTGTCATAATAATTACCGTATTTTTAAAGTCGACCAGCCGTCCTTGTGAATCTGTAATTCGACCATCATCCAAGACTTGAAGTAAGATATTAAATACATCCGGATGGGCCTTTTCGATTTCGTCAAGCAGCACAATTGAATACGGATTGCGCCGCACAGCTTCTGTCAGTTGCCCACCTTCTTCATAACCAACATAGCCAGGAGGAGCTCCAACGAGCCGCGATACCGAGTGTTTCTCCATATATTCCGACATGTCAATTCGAATCATATGGTCTTCCGAGTCAAACATGTTGTATGCAAGTGCTTTTGCAAGTTCCGTTTTCCCTACTCCAGTAGGTCCAAGGAAAATAAAGGAACCAATCGGACGTTTTGGATCTTTAATCCCTGCGCGTGCACGAAGCACTGCATCACTTACAAGATCAACTGCTGTATCCTGACCCACAACTTTTTCATGAAGAGCATCGCTTAACTTCAAGAGTTTTTCGCGTTCACCCTCCACAAGTTTCGTAACGGGAATTCCAGTCCAGCGTCCAATAATCTCGGCGATTTCATTTTCCGTAACTTCTTCTTGCAATAATCGATCTTCATTTTGTGTTTTTTCACGGTTTTGCTCTTCGAGTTCAGCCAGTTCCTTCTCAGCTGCAGGAATCTTGCCGTGGCGCAGTTCAGCAGCTTTTGTAAGATCATAATTATTTTCAGCTTCTTCTAATTCATGGCGCATGGCATCAATCTGTTCGCGCATTTCCCTGATTTTGCTGATTTCGCCCTTTTCGCTTTCCCACTTCGACTTCATTTTATTAGCTTCTTCTTTATAATCAGCCAGTTCACGTTGTAGCATTTCAAGGCGGCGTTCGCTCGCTGGATCTTTTTCTTCTTTTAATGCCGCTTCTTCGATTTCAAGCTGCATCACTTTACGTGTCACTTCATCAAGCTCACTCGGCATTGAGTCAATCTCAACGCGGATCGTCGCACAAGCTTCATCAATTAGATCAATCGCCTTGTCCGGTAAAAACCGATCGGTAATATAGCGATTTGAAAGCGTTGCTGCCGCTACAAGTGCATTGTCATGAATATTTACGCCATGGTGAATTTCAAAACGTTCTTTTAAGCCTCGTAAAATAGAAACTGTATCTTCTACAGTTGGTTCTGGTACAAGTACTTTTTGGAAACGACGTTCAAGCGCAGCATCTTTTTCGATATATTGGCGATATTCGTCCAAAGTCGTTGCGCCGATACAGTGCAGTTCGCCGCGCGCAAGCATTGGTTTTAGCATGTTTCCTGCATCCATTGCTCCCTCTGTTTTTCCAGCACCGACGATCGTATGGATTTCATCAATAAATAGTAAAATCTGTCCGTCAGATTCTTTCACTTCTTGAAGAACTGCTTTAAGTCGCTCTTCAAATTCACCGCGATATTTTGCCCCTGCAATCAGTGAGCCAAGATCAAGCGAAATAATCGTTTTGTCTTTTAATCCTTCTGGAACATCTTTTCGGACAATCCGCTGCGCAAGTCCTTCAACGATCGCTGTCTTACCAACGCCGGGTTCACCAATTAAAACCGGATTATTTTTTGTTTTGCGTGATAAAATCCGGATTACATTACGGATTTCTGTGTCCCGCCCAATGACCGGATCAATTTTGCCGCTCCTTACTTCCGCCACGAGATCTCGGCCGTATTTTGATAATGCTTCGTAGTTTTCTTCTGCGTTTTGACTTGTCACACGTTTTCCTCCTCTAATCTTAAGAACTGCGTCTAAGATGTCTTTTTTTGTTTTTTTCCTTGTGCCATAATACTTTGTGTAACTGCATTTTCACGTTGCTCCATTACAGCTAAAAGCAAATGTTCGGTTGAAATAAATTCATCCTCTAATTCTTTTTCTTCGGTTTCAGCACGAATCATCAACTGATAGAGTTCATTTGTCATTGATTCTCCGTATTTTACATTTGTTCCCATGACCGCAGGAATTTTTTCAAGAGCGGCCTCAATGTTTGGTTTAACTAAATTTATATCGACTTCTGCTACCTCATAAACCCGTTTCGCAAAGTCGCTTTCTTGTAAAAGTACTTGAAAAACATGCAGGACATCTATCGCCTGATGTTCTAAACTGACAGCAAGTTTTTGCGCTTCTCCGATCGTTTCTTGTACTTGCTGCGTAAACTTTTGCATCTCCATTTGGCGGCCTCCTTTAGTAAAAAATAATTTGACCTTTTTTGACCTTTAAATTTATTATAGTAAATTATGCTGCTTTTGTCTAATTTTCTTTACCCTTTTTCTAAAAAAAATCACCGAGGAAAAAATTCCCCAGTGATTCGCTTAATCGCGTCCGCCCGTAAATAACTGCAGCAGATATAAAAACAAGTTGAGAAAATCGAGGTAAAGGCTGAGCGCAAGCATCGGCACATCATCGAGAGTTACATCGCGTTTCATAATCTGGTTGAAATCAAACAAAATATAAAGCGAGAATACGAGCGTACCAAATCCTGCTATAATGGTTGTCATCGCACCCAGCGGAACAAATAAGCTGAAGAGTGCAAATAGTACCAAGATGATCAGTGCGGCAAACAGAGCCTTGCCTAAAAAGTGCAGATCTGTTTTTATTTTTGCTCCAATAAAACCCAGTATTGTAAATGTAGCAGAAGCCGTTACAAAAGCCATGAGAACTGCTAGCCCAGCTCCTTCACTGAAAAAATGCGTTAATATTGGACCTGTCATGAGCCCAGTTACGAAAGCAAAACTAAGCAGAAGCGGAATGCCCCATTTGCGGTTAGCAGTTTGACTGCGTCTTACAACAATAGCTGCGATTAAAAGCGCAAATTCTAGAATAACTAGTGGAATAAACCAGCTTGGGTCAAGTGAATTTCCAACAGCTGCTCCAATCGTTGCAACGAGCAGCGAAATCACGAACCAATTGAGCGTTTTCTGCATAATGACTTGCTTTGAAACAACTTCTTTCTTTACTCCAACATATCCTTGTTGTTTAATTTCATCCATCCTAATCTCTCCTTCATTCTCTTTCTTTTCATCAGTATAACAAAAAATCCATTTTTCCCCTATCCGACTTGAGACTTGTTTTAAATGAAAAACAGCCTTCCGCTTTTGAAAGACTGTTTTTCTTCTTGGATTAACGGTACAACATGTAGTCGCCAACATCCGTAAAACCGATTTTATGATAAATTTTTCCAGCAATCGGATTATCATAGAATAGGCACGGTGTTTTTCCTTCTGCTAGCAAATCGCAGCACAGCCGCTTCATAATGGTACTGGCAAATCCTCGACCACGGTATTCTTCAAGCGTCGCCACACCGACAATCATTGCTGAAAATGAATTTTCTGCCGTTGATTCAGCTACAGAAACGATTTTTCCGTCTTGTTCAATGTAATAAATTCGTTTCGATCCTTGATCAAGCTGTGTGGTAATCAGCTCCTCATTTTCAATACGATTGCCAAACTCTTTGATGTGCTGTCTCAATTCTACAATTTCAGCAACATCTTCTTGTTTCGCCGAACGAATGATCACTTCTCGATTCGCATTAATCATACTGGCATTTTCGCATTTGATAAAATACGATTTGTGACATTTTTCACTTAGAGAAGGAATATAAGCTTCAAGTGGAACTGTTGCGCGCGGAATTCCACTGATTGCATAGTTTTCATGAGTTTGAATAATTTCGGCAAAACCGGCTGCATCGAATTCGTCCGTAAGCGAATACGGCAGGAAGTTTCTTTCAAAACGAAGCAGACACGCTCTAAGTCTTCCATCCGCATCATAATCGCCCCAAATATCGATAATTTCATTATCATAACCGAAATTCTCGATGTCACCTAAAATAAATAGATTTAACAGCGCTTCTTTTTTCAGCAATTCATCAAGCTCTGTTTCATTCGATGCTGTCAGTTTTTTAATCAAGTGGTCCACTCCTATCCAAAATAGCTAGCCTCAAAATTGTTTCTATTTTAGTTGATCTTGGTGGATTAGTCAACACGAAAAATCAGAGATGCGAAATTTTGCACTCGCACCTCTGATTTTATTCCCATTCGTAATGTATTTCACCAATTTTGAGCATCAAACTCAAAGCGTTAAATTTCTCATTTCCAGTATGAAGTTTTTCTTCATCTTGATATTTGATAGGGGCTTTCGAAATCTCTTCACGTGACTGTTTAAAGTAGTCTGGTTCAAGTTGAAGCTTTTCGGTTACCACATTTATGTAGCGACTCAGTTTCTTTTCATTTTTTATTTTTCCAGACGTTATCGCCTGCATTGTATTTTGTGAAATTCCCGTTACCTTTGCAAAAGTTCTTTTTGTATATCCGTTTATCGACATATAGATTGTCATATTCTCTGCCATTCTTTGCAGTTCATTCAGCGTTTCCATTTTCCATGACCTCCTCGCTGACTTATTGTATAACGTTATTATGCCCGAGAAAAATGAGAAACAGATTAAAGTCATATAGTATTATGCTAAAAAATAAGAAACCGCTTTCAAATTTACGCCAAAAAAGAGCCCAAGGGCTCTTTTTTAGCGATCTGCTTGATAGGCCGATAAAACTTCTGCTTGTAAAACTTCAAGAAACTCGGGATCGGCATTTGGCATTTTAGGTCGATGATAGCTTGCTCCAACTTCATCTGTCACCACTTTACATTCATAATCATTGTCATAAAGCACTTCAAGATGCTCAGCTACAAAGCCAACTGGCGTATAAATGAAATGCAGATAGCCGTGTTCCTTGGAAAGATCACGCGTTAAATCTTGCACATCTGGGCCAAGCCAAGGTTCTCCTGTTTTCCCTTCACTTTGCCAGCCTAGCGCATAATGCGGCACAATGATTTTTTCAGCAATTAACTGTGCTGTTTCTGCAAGCTGATCAGGATACGGATCGCCAAACTGTTTAATTTTCTCAGGGAGACTATGTGCCGAAACAACCAGCACAGTTTTTTCTAGTTCGTCAGCTGGAATTTCAGCAGCAGTTTGATTAATTCGATCTGCCCACATCTGGATGAATTTTGGATTTTTGTACCATTCATTGATTGTTGTAATTTTTGGACCGCCGATTTTAGCACTTTCATCAAGAGCCCGCTTATTATAAGACTCCACGCTGAAACTTGAATAATGCGGCGCAAGGACAATTGAGATGGCCTCTTCAATTCCGTCTTTTTTCATGGCTTGAACCGCATCTTCAATAAACGGTTCGATGTGTTTCAATCCAATATACGTTTTAAATTCAACTTCCGACTGAGCTTGATTCAAAACCCGTTCGAGTCCATAAGCTTGTTCTTCTGTAATTTTAGCCAGTGGAGAAAGTCCTCCGATTGCATGATAACGTCCGCGTAAGTCATCAATCATTTCCTGCGTAGGTTTTCTTCCGTGACGTATATCGGTATAATAACGTTCAATATCTTCATCTTTGTACGGCGTTCCATATGCCATAACAAGAAGCCCAACCTTTTTCATTTGTTACATTCCTTCTTTCAGTAAAATTTCGCTTGTCGTGTGCACATGTTGCGTCAGCTTTTTCAGCATTTCCGGCTCTACCTCTGGAAAAACACCATGACCAAGATTGAATACAAATCCAGGTTGTTTCGTAGCGGATTTTAAGATGCTTGTCGCCTGCTCGATACACTTCTCTTTCGCGAGCAGCAAACTTGGATCAAGATTTCCTTGGAGTGCCTTTCCGGCACCGACTAGTTCCCTTGCATTCTCAATCGTAATGCGCCAGTCAATTCCGATGGCATCCACTTTCAAGTCTCGAAACTCAACGAGCAGATGACTCGAAGCCACCGCTTGCATGATCACAGGCACATCCGGATGGGACATTTTGATGTTATTCACAATTTTACGCATCACAGGTTTTATGTATTCTGCATAATCAGCACGGCTTAGGGAGCCTACCCAAGAATCAAAAATTTGGACTGCCGCTGCGCCGGCTTCAATTTGTGCATTTAGATAATCTGCCGTCATTTTGCCAAGTTTATCCATCAAGAGATACCAAGTTGCAGGGTCCCGGTACATCATCGCTTTGGTTTTATGGTAATTTTTAGAGGGACCGCCTTCTATCATATAACTAGCAAGTGTAAAAGGGGCACCGCCAAACCCGATCAATGGAACGCTTAACTGCTCTTCTGTCAGAAGCTTGATCGTCTCAAGGACGTAAGGAACATCTCGCTTCGGCGACAGCTCGGAGAGTTTTTCGACATTCTGTAAAGTCTGAATTGGATTTTTTATGATTGGACCTACGCTGCTTTTGATTTCAACATCCACCCCTAAACCAACCAGTGGAGTCATAATGTCTTTATACAAAATTGCCGCATCTACGCCGTAATTTTCAACGGGAAGCCTTGTAACATAAGCGCAAAGCTCGGGATTGTGTGTAATGTCAAACAGCGAATATTTTTCCTTTAGTTTGCGATACTCCGGTTGAGATCTTCCAGCTTGGCGCATATACCAAACGGGAATGCGCGAAACCGGCTCGCTTTTTACCGCTTTCAAAAATAAATCATTCGAAATTTTGTTCATTCAAGTACCTCTCCTTCATGCTTGCTAAGTACTTCACAGTTTAAGCATACTAAAAATACATAGTAAAACCAAACAAGTTGCTTTCGGAAGCGTTTAGAAATCGATAATCGTGGGAAATGAGTTGCTGTAAAGCATTTTTCTACTATTATACAAAGAAAGCTGGTCTAATTATGAAATATATTTACGTAACATCGGGAACTGAACACTATTTGCGTCAAATCTTAGCTGAGAATCCAACTGAACAGATTATGCTGCTTCAAAACTACAGCAATGTTGTTTTGCTGCACGAGTCTGCTGAACCAAGTGTATTTAAGGAAGAAAATACTTTTCGTATGCTGCAATCAAAGGGAAAAATCAAAGGATTCGGTTTTGTCACATTTGAATATGTGATGGTGCGTGATGAAGAAGTGCCGGTTTTTTTAGAGCTCTATCATAAAATGGTGAAACCGCTTGAGGAAACGCCCGGATTGCAATGCTTCCAACTGGGTGAGTCGACAAAACGGAGTCAGTTTTTGATTCTCACTTTTTGGGATTCAGAAAAATATTATCAGGCTTTTAAAACCACGCCATATCATGCAAAAGTGATTGAAATGATGGAAAGCAATAATACGCAAATTGGTTTTTCGCATATCGATACCTATCACTTTCCTGAATTCGCTCATGATGCAAAATAGGGACGTAAAAAAACCGATCTGCCCGCAGGGCAGATCGGTTTTTTTACGTCTATTGATACATTTTTTTAACGCGAAACGGAATATACAAGAATGAAAAAACTACGACAAACGCAAGATTCACACCAAGAATGACTAAACCACCGATTG
>NZ_AODF01000050.1 GCF_000525875.1 Listeria floridensis FSL S10-1187
AGGCGTGGAAGAAGTTGAATCCGGAAGAGACGGTTTCAGAGAATGATTTTCGGGCGGTGATGCTGAATACGCGTGCGTTTGCGTATACGTCGATTCAGGATGAACAGGAGAAAAAGGAGTTTTGGGTCAATGTTGCGGCGACGGTGGCGATCGTCGGGGTTGCGATTTTTTGTCCTCCTGCTGGTCTCGTGCTTGGGGTGGCTTATGGCAGTTTAGAAATGAGCGCCGCAGTGACTGGAAACGATTGGCTGACCGGGCGTGAGATGGCTACGTCGGAACGCGCATTACGTGGGGCGTTTTCACTGTTTGATTTGGTGCCAGGCGTGAAGGCGTTGTCTGGCGGGACGCGAGTGATTGGAGAAACGGGGCATTTAGCGGAACTTAGTCGGCTGATAATGCGCGGGAAGCAAACAGCGGTGTCGAAAGCAGAGGATCTGGTTCGGATTGGAAAGAATCAAGCGGAGATGCGGGTAAGAAGTTTGAAAGGTGTTCTTGCAGATATGGCGCATAGCGGAGTGGACAAGCTATCGCGCGGTTTAGATACGGGTGGAAAAGTTGGTGCGAAATGGGCGAATAGTTTGAACTTACCGTCACGACAGCAACTCGCGATGGCGGATGTTGGCGGACTGGGGACTTCTGGCAGTTCGAAGGTACTCGCACAGACGGAAAAATGGCAGGATACGTTGCAGCGGTTTGATGTGAATCTTGGCGGGGGAAGTAAGGCAGATGGTATAATGGAGAAAGCTAGTGGGGCTAATGACTTCAAATTTGGAAGTAATTCAAAGAATCATTTAAAAAATGTAGAGACTGTTAATACTAAAAAAGGTGTTGTGGGTGGTCATAACATGGATGAATTCAATAATGCACTAAAAAATCAAGGCTTTAATCCAGAAAACTTGATTGTTTCTAAAAAGCCACACCCCACCATTGATGGTATTTATGAAGTAGAATATAAAATACCTAGAAAAGATATGGCTGGAAATATCGCAGAACCAGTGTCTTATAAAAATATTAAGCAACCAAAAACAATTTATGATCCTGCTAAAATTAGTGATGAGAAGCTATATCAATGGGGACAAGAAGCGATGAAAAATGGGGAAATTGATGGAAGACTTGTCGAAGGAACAGCATCAAATGGGTTGAAATTCAGAGGATATCTAAATGAAGCTGGTGAAATAACGAACTTTTTCCCTATTCTTGATTAACTGAATTATATAATATAGGAGGAGAACAATGAATGAAGATTACCAAATTGCTAATAGTAAAGTAGAGATAGATAAAATAGTATCAACCTATTTCAACTTTATTAATGGTAAATATTTAGAAAAAGCGTTAGAATGTTTTGCAAATAAAGAAGGATATGGGCAAGAAATAGTTTTTGTTTCTTTTAAAAACGATTTAGACGACTATGATATGACACAGTTACCTAAACCATTAGACGACGAACATGTTTTAGTGGAATTAGATTCTCCCGCTGTAGAGGTAAGTCAAATAGCGTATTTAGATTTTAAAACTTTTTATAATTATTTAGATGAAAATGTAAAAAAGGCTGTAGAGAAAAATTCAGAAGAAAACGAGTTACTAGAATTATTAGAAGAAGTGAAAAAAAATTTAGGGGTATAGTTTTTATAAAATAAAAAAGGCACTTTATCACATGACTGGTAATCACGTGATAAAACCTTGACTAGTAAGCTAGAACTCACTAATCAAGTTGCCAATAGCTAACTGTATTCATTGTACAAAAATTCAAAGGACTTTACTAGTCTTTTTGGGAGTTTATTAAGTATACAATCATTTCAGTAGCTAGAAAATGTAAAAGTTATTGAAACGGTATTAGTGAGGAAACAACCACTGATACCGGTTTTTTGTGTATCAATAATAGAGTTTAAAGGAGAAAAATAAAGACCCATTGGAAGAAATACGCACCAAGCTATTTTTAGCCTATATAAGATGAAGCTGAGGAAGACATTCGGAATTTGGATGCGTCTAAATTTACCACGACGAATCGGATCGGGGCGATGAAAACGAAAACGGTTTTTATGAATAGTTATACGCAGGCACAGCGGGAAATACCGAAAACAGAAGTGACGGTGGATGATTTGTTTAGCGGGAGTAATGTTTACGCGGATCAGTTGAAAAACCAGTTTCAGGCGTGGAAGAAGTTGAATCCGGAAGAGACGGTTTCAGAGAATGATTTTCGGGCGGTGATGCTGAATACGCGTGCGTTTGCGTATACGTCGATTCAGGATGAACAGGAGAAAAAGGAGTTTTGGGTCAATGTTGCGGCGACGGTGGCGATCGTCGGGGTTGCGATTTTTTGA
>NZ_AODF01000051.1 GCF_000525875.1 Listeria floridensis FSL S10-1187
GCGGTCTGTAAAGTATCCGCAGAAGACACTAATTGCGGAGTAGCTGGAGCCTCGCCCCCCATTCAAAATCGCAGTACCCATGATTAAATCATTTCCTAGCCAATCGTTCAGCACATCGCGCGGTTCTTCTTTTTATCTGATTGATTTCAGTGGAACCGCGGTAAAGGATCGTCACTTCTTTCACTTTTTCGCGTTCTGAGAGTGGAGCATCGGCTACTACTGCGTGCTTTCCGCTTGTGACTATGAAAGATTGTTCTCCATTTGCCTTGTTATTTACTTGAGAAACCTTACCTATCTTAATTGAGTTTTCAATAATAAGATCATCGTTAACTTCTAGTTGACTGTACTCTTTTTTTGCAATCTTAACATTTTGCTCATCTGTAAATCTTCTCATCATTATTTAGCCTCCAATTTATCCGACAGTTTTCCTGAAATACTAGAAATCACATCATCATCAAAATTATCAGAGCTTTTCTTATCAAGATTAAAATTTATATAGAGACTTTTTTCACCATTCACATATAATCTTCCATTTATCCCACCCATAGGATTATGTTCAATACTACCGTCATCAATTTTGTATGTTTTAATTATCCCTTTATCAGTTAAAGCATTTTTATCCAGATTCTTCAATCCCTCTTCAAACACTTTCTTTGCTTCTTCACTATTCACAACTTCCTGCATATCCTCATTCAATGTTTGATTATCCATATACATTTTCACTCCAAATCCTATTCCAATTAACAGTATAAGCCCAAGTACTACTTAACCTGTTTTTTCATCCC
>NZ_AODF01000052.1 GCF_000525875.1 Listeria floridensis FSL S10-1187
GAGTGTATAGGTGTCTTCCCCAGCTTCTTGTTCCACTCGGTATACGCCTACTTTCGCCACACGTGAAGTGGCAGGAACTAACGCACGAATGCTTCCTCCGATTTCATAGCTCGGGAACCCTTTATCGGTAAAGAGTGTCGCTTTCGCATGCTTGATACGCGCCGAGTAGACTTCTTGAAATTGATCTTTTGCCGGTGCATCCGCCACATCGGATCGGAAGGCATTTTGTGTGGTCACACATGTTTCTACCACTTTCGTATCCTGTTCTGTAATGTCTTCAGGAGAACCGAGCACCCCAAACCGCGGGAAACTCCAAGCTTCAAACGTATCACAAGCCGGTGGATTAAACGTAAAGGTATTCCGATGTAACAGGGCTTCTTCCACCTTATTCGTGCTTCTGGAAACGGAGGCGGTCAAATCATTCGAATTCCCTAGTTGAAGCGTCGCCACCCGTGCTTGTTGGTAATAGTTGGCTTTGGCTTGTTCCGTAGATTCCTCCGGCTGGTATCCATCTTGGGAATGAATGCGCCCATGTAAGGTAAACCGATTATTGAGCAGTTCTACCCCCATTTGAGTCGCGTCCTCTCCTGCATTCACCTGGCTTTTCATTTTAAGTTGGCCATAGACGTCCGGTTGTTCTGTGGAGGCATACAAATCTTGTTTCGCTGCGACAATACGTAAAGGCTGTTTGACTTCTCCTTCAATCGTGAAGTCATTATCTTTGACAATCACGTCAGAGGCAAAACCTGTCACCTTTACTTTGTCCGGTTGAGCAATACCCAAACGTTCTAGTTCATAATCATGCAACTTTCCATCCACACGTAACCGACTGTCTACCGTGCGTGTCGCTGTAAATAAGAAGTTGGCACTTTCACGACTCCGCACAAGCCCTTTATTCCCTTCCATTCGTACTTTCCGAGCGCCACTCAGTCGATAAGGCGTGTATAGGGCATGCGGGGTCTTCATTATCGACCTATAGCGTTCCATCATTTTATCCGTTAATTTCCCATTTGCAGCATCGAATTTTGCTTGAAAGCGCTCGCGCAAAACAGGATTACAAGGATTCACTTCTGGGTCAGTTGCTTGGCTCGCTTGTGTTGTTAAGATACGATCTTTTGCGTCTCGTTCGACGTTACCAGGAATACGCACCTCATTTCGTGTCCAAATCAAATCATAGTTATGGGGACCGTAACTATCAATCCCACCATCAAACATTTGGTTGGGCGAAACTTGAAGTAAATGATACACCCCATACCGCTGCATCCAGTTCTTCACGCTATTTTGATCCACGGTGACGTGTTGATTCCCACGATAGATTTGAATCCCGGCACGGCCAACATCTTCGATCGTATTGTTTCGAATTACTACATTTTTCGAGTATTCCACGGAAATTCCAGCGAGATAACCCATTTTTTGAACGGAACAATTTTCAATCGTGACATTTTCTAGACCCCCAATTTGGATGCCATTCTTCCCAACCGTTTGTCCATTTAACTCTAAATCAGCAAGCAGGATATTTCTGCCAAGTTGGTAGGCTTGGTACTCATCTTTCGATGCTTTCCCGAGAGTGATTAATGATGGACTCGCTCCCATGACTGTACTGTGGTCTAAGTTGATGAATAGAGCCGCAACTCTTAGCTCATCACTATCTACAGCATCTGTTTGAGGAGTAACAAAATCCATTTCAAGCGAACGAATCGTTAGGTTTTCCAACCAATCTTCTTCTGGCACTTTGCCCGTAAGATCTCCAAGTACTAAGTTCGGGACTTGAAGCCCCGCTGATTGATCGGCATCCCCTTTCCCTGTATTTTCTCCT
>NZ_AODF01000053.1 GCF_000525875.1 Listeria floridensis FSL S10-1187
GGGAAAGCATCGAAAGAATGAGTACCAAGCTACCAACTTGGCAGAAATATCCTGCTTGCTGATTTAGAGTTAAATGGACAAACGGTTGGGAAGAATGGCATCCAAATTGGGGGTCTAGAAAATGTCACGATTGAAAATTGTTCCGTTCAAAAAATGGGTTATCTCGCTGGAATTTCCGTGGAATACTCGAAAAATGTGATGATCCGAAATAATACGATCGAAGATGTCGGTCGTGCTGGGATTCAAATCTATCGTGGGAATCAACACGTCACCGTGGATCAAAATAGCGTAAAGAACTGGATGCAGCGGTATGGAGTGTATCATTTACTCCAAGTGTCGAATAATCCGATGTTTGATGGCGGAATTGATAGTTATGGTCCGCATAACTATGATCTCACTTGGACACGAAATGAAGTTCGCTTACCAGGGAACGTCCGTCGAGAAGCGAATACGGATCGGATTACGACTCTCGCGGCGACTCCAGCCACGAATCCGGAACCAAATCCATGTAATCCAGATTTACGGACACGGATGGAAGCTAAATATCAGGCTGCCCAAAATCAAAATGGACCCTGGTCTGAAGAAATGCAAAAAAAATATGATTTAATTAGGAAAGGTCCTCATACCTTGTACACACCTTATCGTCTGAGTGGCGCACGAAAAGTACGGATGGAGAACAATAAAGCCTTAGTCCGAAGCAGTGAAGCCTCGAACTTTTTATTTGCGGCAACTCGTACCGTCAATAGTCGGAAACGAGAAGATGGAGAAACCTTTGACTACGCGGTAGATGAAAAACTACAACCTTTACGCAAACGTGTGACAGGATTTGCCTCGGATATTGTTATCAAAGATAATGACTTGACGATTGAAGGAGAAGTCAAACAGCCTTTACGCATTGTCGCAGCGAAACAAGATTTGTATGCCTCCACAGAACAACCGGACGTCTATGGCCAACTTAAAATGAAAAGCCAGGTGAATGCAGGAGAGGACGCGACTCAAATGGGGGTAGAACTGCTCAATAATCGGTTTACCTTACATGGGCGCATTCATTCCCAAGATGATA
>NZ_AODF01000054.1 GCF_000525875.1 Listeria floridensis FSL S10-1187
TAAAGAAATCAAATTAAGCTGGGCTGGCTTGATTCCCTCGTTATTATGGAGTTGGATTCTTATTTGGATTCCAAGCATGATAACAGCAGTTAAAATCGCGACTACTAAATACACGATAACTGGCAACCAGCTAACTATTACAACGGGACTGCTAAACAAACGAAAAGAAGGTATTGACCTCTACCGCATTAAAAATGTATCGTCAAATCAATCGGTTTTTGGATATGGAAACATACATATTACTGATCAAAATAATGTCACACATATACTTCAATATGTAGCGGACTCAAACAATATTTCTGGTCTGGTTAAAGACTATGCGCAAACAGCACGAAAAGAACAAAATATTCGTGTTCATGAATCGTTTTAAGAAAAAAAGAGGCGTCGTACAGGTGTGCGGCGCTTTTTACATCTTAACAGAACAAAGCGCCATACAAGAGTGTTTTTCTACTCTAGTATGACGCTTTTTCTTATGTAAACTCTCTAAACTCGGTTTCACCTGCAAGCCTGCGCTCCATTTGACGATCTGTCAGCCAGCTATCAGGCAACTGCATTTTCAGGCGGTCCTTATTCGCAATATCGTCCGCTAGCACAAAGTCAGCCAACTTTTCAAGTAGGGGGTCGCCAACCTCCAAGTTGTTGAAGTAAATCATGTCCTCAGCGAGTTCTTTGCGCTTTTCAAGTGGGATCAAGCCAGCTTTTGCCTCTTTCATTTTTTCGTCGACCAACGCAAAGAGTTCTGCGCGTTCTACGTCAATAGTTTCCAATCACAAACTCCTTTCCATTTTTTCCCATTTATTAAACACGGCCTGAATTTTACTTACTGCCCGATTATAGGTTCGACTTACAGAAGGCTGACTCACATGTAGCTCATATGCTATTTCATGTTGAAGCCACTCATCAAAGCAGTACTTTTTAATAATGAACAGTTGACGCGCAGTTAATTGCGCCTCTTTAACCGCCTGCTCGAGCACTAGCAAATCATCTGTTGCGCTTTGCCAGTTGTTGCTTGTGCTCTCTACAAAAGCTCGTTTGCGTATATAGGCTTTCAGTTGGACTTTAGCGGGTACGTAGCGAATTGGCTTCATAAGTCAAGCACTCCACAGTGTCTTTTTCATTTTTTTCGTCTAACCAGTTAAGTGTTAACAAACAATATCCAATCATATCTTTCAATGTGTCCTCAATTGATTCGCCTACCTTATCAGGTTCGCCTTTCGTCAGTGCTCGTAAGCGGCTCATTTTGTCGTCAAGGCGAATGGTTGCGGCCAGCATTCCATATTCGTGCATTTGATGGTCGAATGAGTTGCCATAGTTCGTATTTTTTCGTTCCAAAATATCTAGTATCTCGAAAGTGATTTCTTTCAAGTTGTCCTTTTTGAACTGGTTCACTTAATGTCCAGCTTTACTTTTAATATACTAACGAATAACGCAAAGACAAAGCTGATCATCAATGGTGTTAGCACGATAAACCATGACCAATCAATTGCCCCTATTAGTTTACAAAGAATAAATACAAGGGTCAGCCTATTTAGAAATACCATTTATCCACTTCCTTTTCTACTTTTTTATACACACGCTTGTAGATAAAAACAAACACAATGTAGCTTAAAAGTGCAATGATCTCAGGTAAGAATACTAGCCACCAAGACCAAGAAATGACTCCTGCTAATTTACAGATTACAAGAATGATTGTTAAAAGTTCTAAAATCCCCAAATTATTCACTTCCCCTTAGTATTTAACTTGATATCAATTACAGCTACAACGAATACTGCGATTCCCCCCGTTATATAACCACTCCACCAACTCGTAGCATCGAACTGACCAAACAGCGCAACATGTATAGCTTTAAAAAGTGTAATAACTGCTACTGTGCATAGAACACCAATAAAAAACCTCATTTAATCAACCTCCACGAACCTTGCTGTCTACCGAAGTTAACCGCGCTGCTCTTGTCCGGATAAGCGAGGTCAAACTTGTTGCCTTTAATCGCGCCGCCTCTATCACGCACAATGCCTTCAACAGTCTGCCCGCTAACTTTTATTTCTACAATAGAGTTAAACGGAACAGAAGGCGGAGCCGCAATAACACGATATCCTTGATAATAAATAGACTTATAGAGGTTGTCGCCTTTGGCGGTAATGCCTCCGCCCTGCATCGCGTCATTGGCGGGGTAATATGCGGTGAACTCGCCTGACTGCCAACCAGACGCCGGAGAAGCAGAGGCTTCGGCTTGATTATTTTTCTGAATACTCAACGGCTTTTTAACTTCTGGTTGCTCATTTTGAAGTGCATGAAGCTTATTCTTCAGATTCTGGATTTCTTCGTTTTTGGAGCTTAAAATGCTATGTAGTTGCTCATTTTCCGCTTGCCAAGCGAGCGCATTAGGCGCCACTTGATTCGCAAGTTGTGACGCCTCAATGCTTGGAATTTGTGGCGCGGGGCTAGTCATTAAACTTGTCGTCATTAAAATTGTTGGAATTATTGTGCTGATAATTAGCCTCCTTTAGTCATTAAAACGTATTTTCTACAACTAAGCAGACTCTAGTAGTCTACTAATATCATCGGCGCTTGCACGCCCAACCAAGCGCTTAATCTCAATCTGCTGCCCTTCATCGTTCACACGTTTGAGCACAAGTGTTGGTGTCTGGCGCACGCCTGCCGATCTGAAAAAGTCTTCTCCTAATACTTCGAGTTTACAATTTACTAAAGATACATTTAAAGGCCATTCAACTACTTGTAAAGCAAAGCTAGTAGCTACACAAGGCGAGCACTGACCCTTGCTATAAAATTCAAGTACGTATTGTTGCATTAATTATCGTCCTCCAAACTTAGAATCGCGATTAACAACGAAATTGCGGCTGA
>NZ_AODF01000055.1 GCF_000525875.1 Listeria floridensis FSL S10-1187
TCCTTCCCAGTTACGATAGCCTCCGCCTGCTTGTTCAATTGCTACTGTTACTACAGCATTTGGTTCAGCTTTACCAGAAATACTTGTATCACTGCTTGTTACGCCATTAATCGTTGGGGCACTTAATTCTGTTTGAACAACAACAGTGGTTGCTTTATCAGATGTCTTACCATTTTTTGTTGCAACTACTTCAATAGTTGTTCCACTAGCTTGTTTCGAAATGATAATTGCGTAGTTTCCACTCGAATCAGAAGTTCCAGTCCAGTTTTTCGTTGAGCCATCTCCTTGTGGAATACTAAGCGTGATAGATGCATTTGGATCTGCTGTTCCTGTTACGATCGTATCATTTGTTGTGACCTGGTTGATTGTCGGTTTCGCAATAACCGCTTCTTGTACCATCAGTCGAGTTGTTGGCGAAATCTCTGATCCACTTGAAGCTTTTGCACTGATGTATGCACCATAGGATAGTTTGGACACTGCCACTGCATATGAGCCATCTGATCCAGTTGTTCCAGTGTAGTCAATACCATCAATATTTAAAGTAATCTGTGTATTAGGAGTCGAGGTACCTGTTACAATCGTATCTCCATCATATGCCGTATTGATAGTCGGTGCTGGTAATGTCACTGAAGTACTCGAAGTAACTACTCGACTTGCATATGGACCAACATTGCCTGCTGCATCCGTTGCATTAGCTTGAACCACTGTTCCTACTGGATAAGTCGAATTCATTGTAATTGAATACGTTCCCGTAGAA
>NZ_AODF01000056.1 GCF_000525875.1 Listeria floridensis FSL S10-1187
TCCTCTTTTTTGACAGATTAACAAGTAGATGACAAGCTCAACAGGTAGCTTATTCACTTTTGTTCCTCCTTCTTCCTAATGACTTCCTTCACAGCAGCCGGATACACTCGGCCAACTTTTCGCTGAAACATCTTCTTTAACACATCTAACTCCTCGTTCCAAATGTCTTCAACGATTTCAGAACTGCTATTCTTCAAAATAGTCCCCATGTCAGTCTCATCGAAGTCTTCGCCGATGACACCCGAGTCAACAAGTTTATCGAGTATTTTTCGAACGCGCCCGTGTGTTAACGTTTGAGAAACAAATTCTCCGAGTTCAGTAGCATTTTTCGAAACCTTTTCCTTTTTCGTTTGAACCTCTCTAAATTCGTCACTTACGAACTTGAGCGTTTCGCCCTCGTACCTCGAACCTTTTGAACGAACAACGATCCCCTCCCCTTTTTTCGCAAGAAATGATTTCCCCACATAGGTTTTTAGTCTTTCAAACGAAGGTTTATATGACGGTTCGTCAATTACTGGCACATGATCTATCACTAGCTCATTAGCCCGAGTTTGCGAACTCCACAAAGGTTCAAAAGTTTCTGATTCACAATCATAAACGTCAAATAAATAGAATTTGTCGCGATTGTTTCCATAGTCAATTTTATGTTTAACTAGCCACTCGCCGAAATAAATAGAGTTTGGTTTCAACAATTCTTTTTGTGGAACAATATAATCTCGAACCCAGTTATAGAAGCCTCTCAAAGTGTTATGTTCGTCTAACTCCGTTGTCCTCGAATAACAATGTACTTCCCTGTCGACTAAACGAAAACTTGCATTGGCTCCGTCCAATTTTTCAAGAATGACAACGTCTTTAATGTCGTCATAAATTTTCTTTGCTTCCTTTTTGTGCGCTCCAATCAAGCTATTGTACTTGTGCATCATCTCAGCTCCTTATTTCTTCTATCCTCAATCACCTGGACATCAAGCTTAAATTTTGTATTATTGTTTATACCTTGGACAAGCTCCTCTACATTTTTAGCCTCGTAAATATGCCGTTTGACTCTATAATGCAGACCTAGGTTGCCCATACGTTTCAATAAAGCCGTCTTAAGTTCGTCGAGCGATATGTTGTATTTCGAAAATTCGTACCGGAGTTTACGTTCATTCGGCCAGCACCGCCGAGTAGTATAAATTCTAATGTAGTACGACTTCATGATTTATCCCTCCTAACCCTTAAACCTAACTCAATTTGATTCGCTATTGATTTATCACGATTATAGTATCGTTTGAAATATTTACTTTTTGTACAGTTGTGAACAGTATTCGTTGAGCAATTCATGTATTTGGCTATTGCTTTAAAATGTAGCCCCGCGTTTCTTAACTGCGTCACTTGTACAGGCGAAATCGAACCGTGTTTTGTTTTCTTCACGATCGGACAGACTTCATACGCCCGTTTAAACTGATCGTACAGTCGCAGCTCTTCTTCCCCAATATCTTGAAGTCGGTTGAGCTCTCGCACTTTTTTTTAAATATTGGGCGCCAAATGGGAGTTGTTCGATCTCATAAATCAAATCTCGCTCGCGTTCACGGCGTTTTATTTCTTTTTTTTTCTTAATTTTTTAAATTCGTTCATTGGAATCACCTTTTCAATGACGGAAACCGTCATTCCAGTAGGCGTCTACTACCATAGGATTTTCTGTTTCGTTATTCATCTTTGGTCTCCTCCCGCTTCGTTTAATAAATGCTGCATGTTTGACAAAGATATTTGTTGAGCCATAATTGATTCTAAATGATTCATCGTACCAACTTCATAAATTCCAACAATTTCATCTTGACTGCCGCGCTCCTCACTCGTCGATTTCAACATGGCTGTTAAGGGCGATTCTGCCCAACTGATCGTATACACAATCTCACCATCAATTTCACTAACAACCATGAATTTACTCATCTGTATCCACCTTTGGTTCATCCGTCATTTTAATAAAAAATTTAATTTTTGGAACATCCAAGATATCAATCGTCCAAAGACTACATTTCAAAATTGCCAGTTCATCAATACCGCCAAAATTAACTTTGCGTTCGTGGTATAGATCGGCATAATCATCACTAAATATCATATCGGCTGCTGCTTTGCTACTAATTTGAACATAACTTTCCGTCATCGGTATCCTCCTCGACTTTTATCGCTAAATTCCAATACCGTTCGTCAATCTTCTTTATTTCGCTTTCTATAAATTTAGTTTGAAAAAAAGCGTCTTCGGTTTTATCAAGAAAGCCAATTTCATCGCTACCTACAGTTTTATTTAAATAAGCACTTTCTTCTTCGACCTCAGGCAGACGGACATAATAAAGCTGTTCTTTTTTAACCTTGTAGCCGTATCGAATGGCATCGGCAATCGTTGTAAGGGTTGTGCTTTCGTACTCTAGCACACTCTCAATCAACCAAATCGGTACTAATTTTTTACTACGGAGTTCGTCCCTTTGATAGGCACTACTTGCCGCTACAACTTTATAAAGGGCTAAATCTGCGTCACGCTTCCAAGCGTCGGGCATCGTGTCCAACCAGTCCGCCATTTGTTGCCCGACTTCGATTTTTTCGTACGCAGATTCGAGCCAATCCTCATGCCACCAAAAATCCAGCCCTTCTAATTTATATTGTGTATCGTTTCGGAAACTATCAATTGTGATGACTTTGAATGTCTTGCTAACATGTTGATACATTTCTTGAGTAAAAAGCATGCGCGCGGAGT
>NZ_AODF01000057.1 GCF_000525875.1 Listeria floridensis FSL S10-1187
CACTGGGGAAGCTTGAACAGTTGTAGAAACTGTGTTAGATGTCTTGCCATTTAGCGAAGAAGTTGCTTCGATAACTGTACCAGCTGCTTGTTTTGAAATGGTAATCGAATAGTTTCCGCTTGAATTAGCTGTTCCTGTATAAACCAGTGCCGAGCCATCTTTTTGCGGAATACGTAATGTCACGGTTGCATTTGGATCTGCAGTACCAGTTACTACAGTATCTGTGTCAATCACTTTATTAATCGTTGGATCTTTCAGTGGAACAGAAGTAACCACTTGGCTTGCTGGTGTGCTGACATTACCTGCTGCATCTGTTGCAGTAGCTTTCACAGTTACTCCCGCTGCTTGTTTAGGAATCGTAATTGTGTATTTGCCATCTGCACCTGCTTTTCCTTGTGCAATTAAAACTTCATTCGCATAGATTTTAACTGTAGCATTTGCTTCAGTTTGACCTGTTACAGAAGTTTGGTCTTCATTCACAGCGTTCAATGTAACGTTAGGAGCTGTCTTATCAACAACGATCGTTGAAGCTGTTGCGCTCGTTTTTGATCCAACTGTTGCTACTACTTGAATCGCTGTACCAGCTGGTTGTTTCGCAATCGCAACTGCATAGTTGCCGCTTGCATCTGCTTTTCCTGTGTATACGAGTGAACCTCCACCTGGTTGAGGAATAGTGAGTTTCACATCCGCATTTGGTTCTGTCTTCCCAGTTACAAGCGTATCGCTATCACTTACTGTGTTGATCGTTGGTGTTGGAATAGCAGTTGCTGTAACAGTTACAGAAGCTGGTGTACTGACATTGCCTGCTGCATCCGTTGCAGTTGCTTTAACTATTACGCCTGCTTCTTGTTTCGGAATCGTGATGCTGTATTGACCATTTGAACCTGCAGTTCCTTGTGCAATCAATACATCGTTTGCATAGATTTTAACCGCTGCATTCGCTTCAGTTTGACCTGTTGCAAGCGTTTGATCATCCGCGATAGCATTTAAAGTCACATCCGGAGCTGTTTTATCAATCACTGTTGTCGAAGCTTTATCACTTGTTTTCGAACCAAGCGTAGCTACAGCCGAAATAACAGTACCTGCTTTTTGCTTCGCAATGGCAATGGAATAATTACCACTTGCATCTGCCGTTCCTGTATAAGTAAGCGATCCGCCGCCTGTTTGTGGGATCGTTAGTGTCACTGTTGCACCAGCTACTGTTTTCCCAGTTACAGTCGTATCTTTATCGCTCACCGTATTGATGGTTGGTGTAGCAAGTTTCGTACCAGTTACAATCACTGAAGAAGGAGTACTCGCATTACCTGCTGCATCTTTCGCTGTTGCGACAACTTGTTTACCTTCAGTTTGTTTCGGAATTGTAATCGAGAAGCTGCCATCAGAGCCCGCTTTCCCTTCTCCGATCTTCATGCCATCTACTGTCAGTTCAACAGTTGCATAAGGTTCCGCTGTACCTGTTGCCACTGTTTGTTGATCGTTGATTGGTAAAAGAACTGGAGCATCAGGTGCCGTTTTGTCGACAACCGTTGTACTTGTGCTAGGTGAAGTTAAGCCATCTAATGTTGCTGTGGCTTGAATTACTTGTCCGGCTTTTTGCTTCGGAATCGTGATGGTGTAGTTTCCACTAGAATCTGCTTTGCCTGTGTATGTCAGTGAACCGCCACCTGCTTGTGGGATCGATAATTTCACATCCGCATTCGGTTCTGTTTTCCCAGTTACGACCGTATCTTTATCCGATACTTCGTTAATGGTTGGAGCTGGAATCGCAGTACGAATTACCGTAGTCGTTCCTTTAGCAGACGTCAAACCACCTTTTTCAGCCGTTACTTCAATAACCGTTCCAGCGACTTGTTTGGAGATCGTTACCGAATAGTTACCGCTCGCATCCGAAGTTCCTTCAAAAGTTAACGAACCGCCACCTGCTTGTGGAATTTTTACTTTCACTGTTGCATTCGGTTCTGTTTTCCCTGTCACTACAGTTTGTTGATCCGTAACAGTATTCACTGTTGGTGCCGCGATGTCACCTTGCGTAACGACTGTCGAAGCTTTAGCAGAAGAAAGCCCATTTTTCGATGAACCGGCTTCAACCGTTGTCCCTGCAGCTTGTGCTGGAATGATGATGGCATAGTTGCCGCTTGCATCTGACGTACCTGAGAAGCTGAGGTATGAACCGTCTCCTTGCGGAATGCGTATACTGATCGCCGCATTCGGTTCCGCTGTACCTGTAACTAGTGTATCTTTTGTTGTTAATCCATTAATTGTTGGCGTTTTAAGAGCGCCTTGAATAACAGTTGTAGAAGCTTTGTCTGAAGTGATACCGTCTTTTTCAGCAATCACTTCAATTTTCCGTTGCCATTACAGCTTGAC
>NZ_AODF01000058.1 GCF_000525875.1 Listeria floridensis FSL S10-1187
GCATTTGAATGGATAACTACAAAGGATACACGTCCATTAGCAGAAGTTGTTCCACTAATCGATGTTTGACCCGCTCCAAGTGTGTTATTTGAATTTACAGTTACATAAGCATAATCTGCCGCTTCTGCACCTTGTTGTGGTGCAATATAGGTCATAATTGGTGTTGCTAAAACATTTACCGCTAAAAGTGCCACAGCGGTTTTTTTTAATAAATTGTATTTCTTTTTTGATCATATTATCTAATCTCCCTCTATTTTTATATAAATATCGTTATTTTATTAAAAACTTTAAAATTTTTTATTAAGAATAATCTTAAAGTTTCGAAAACATTTTGTATATATGACTTTTAAGATCCGTAGATTTTCTAACATACAGCAACCCTCCCAGAAGAGGAAGGATTGCTTCAATTGTTAGGATCAAAATTACTGAACTGTGATGACTGTACGTGTAATGAAGTGACTGTCTTGAGCATAAATTTCTACTTTATCACCAGCGACAATACCTGCTCCGCTGACAGAGAAAGTGCTGCCGGAGATCGTGCCAAGCGTTTTACAGTACCGTTGACAACGAGTTGTAGACGTTTCACATCTGCACCTACTGTTCCTGTAATCGTCGCATCTCCCAGTGTGTAAGGGTTTGCTGTTGCTGCAAAATCAAGCGATCCGCTGATTACAACTGGGATACGGATTTGATCCACATTGGATGCATCCACCCCAACGATTTCATAGTTCGCGCCATCGTCTTTGATTTGGACATAAGCTTCTGGGAAGGTGAAGCTGCCGCTTCCATCTACGTTCCGGTTTACTACTAAGACATTGTCTTTATAGAGACGAACTGCTTTAATATCCGCACCGTATTTCCCAGTCAAAGCATCTTGACCAATTTTGTAGCTGTCTTGTGTTAGCGAATAATCTTTAGGAACTGTTACCGCAATTGTTTTGCGGGCTTGTTCTTGATACGTGCTATCTACGCCGACAACTTCCACTTTATCTGTACCTGCTGTGATGAAGGAATCTACATTATTGAATGTATAGTTTCCGTTGCCATCCAGTTGGCCTTGAGCTTTGACTTCACCGTTTACAAGGAGACGAACTGCTGTAATGTCTTTGCCGTAAGTTCCGATAATTTGTTTTCCTTTTAGCTCATAAGAAGCTGGAGCTGTCAGCGCATAGTCAACTGGTTTGCTGACAAGATTTACCGTTTGGCTCGCTTGTTGAACGAACTGTTTATCCACTGCAACGACTTGTACATTATCTGTTGCCGATTTAATGAATTGAGCTGCATTTGGAATCGTGTAGTTTCCGCTGCCATCTAGTTGAGCTTGTGTCACAACATTGCCATTCACAACGAGACGTACTTGGTTGATGTCTTCTCCGTAAGTACCGGATAGAGCTGTTGATGTCCCGATTGTATATGGATTTTCAGCAACTGTTAATGTGTAATCTAAGTTTTCGTTCACAGTAACTGGAATTCGTTTTTGTTCGACAAAGCGGCTGTCTACTCCGACAACTTCCACTTTATCGCCTGCTTTGATACTTGGACCGATATTAGGGAAAGTATAGTTGCCGTTTCCATCAACTTCTGCTTGACGAACTACCACATCATTAATGAAGAGACGAACACGAGCAATGTCTTTGCCGTATGTTCCAGTTAGGTTCGCTTGGTTCAAGCGATAAGGATCAACTGTTAGAGCATAATCGTACACAATGCCACCTTGTACAGGAACCGCTACTTCAGCGCGTTGGACATAACTGCTATCCACACCAACTACTTTAACCACATCTTTATCTGATGTAATATACTGAGCTGCATTAGCGAAGCTGTAATTACCTGCGCTGTCTGTTGTCGCTTGTGCAACCACTGTTCCATTGACGAAGAGACGAACTCTCGAGATATCTTTTCCGTATGTGCCTGTGATCGCTTTCGATGTTCCCACGATGTAAGGATTTTGAACAACTGTTAATGTGTAATCTAAGTTTTCGTTCACAGTTACTGGAATTCGATTTTGCTCTTGGTAACGGCTGTCTACACCGACAATTTCCACTTTATCGCCTGCTTTAATGTAAGAAGCGATGTTCGGGAAGGTATAGTTGCCATTACCGTCCATTTCAGCTTGACGAACGATGGTGCCGTTCACCACAAGACGTACTTTGAAGATGTCTTTACCGTATTTCCCAGTCAAGTTCGCTTGGTTGAGGGTATAAGAATCAGCTGTTAGGCTGTAGTCATATACGATGCTACCTTGGACATTAACTGGAGTCTCTGCGCGTTGTGCAAATGTACTGTCAACCCCAACAACTTTCACCACATCACTGCTTGACTTGATGAATTGCGCAGCATTTGGGAAGGTATAGTTTCCTGCGCCATCCGTTTGAGCTTGTGCCACTACTTGGTCATTCACGAAAAGACGAACACGAGACAAGTCTTTACCGTAGGTTCCCGTCAACGCTGTCGAAGTTCCGATGATGTATGGGTTTTGATTGACTGTAAGGTTGAAACTCATCGAATCGTCAACATTCACAGGAATTCGTTTTTGCTCTTGGTAACGACTATCCACCCCAACCAGTTCTACTGTATCTCCAGGTTGAATAAAGGTCGCGACATTTGGGAAGGTGAAGTTGCCGTTGCCATCCATTTCAGCTTGACGAACGATGGTGCCATTCACCA
>NZ_AODF01000059.1 GCF_000525875.1 Listeria floridensis FSL S10-1187
CATTTAACTGGCGGGCTGACATGCCGTAATCTTTCGCAATATCCGTAATGCGAATTAGGCTAGGACTTTGCAGCACATAATCATAGTAAGCAGCCTTTGGTTCATATTCAGCTACTTTGGCAAGTAGTTGCTGGCGCTGTTGACTGGCGAACTCAAGCGCTCGGCTTAAAACCATTTCAGGTGAGTTCCATGCGGCTTCAACTTGTAAAAAATATTGACGAGCTTGCTTGCCCTTTTCGGTGCGCTGAATCATGGAAATTTCTTTTGCCATTGGCAGTTTAATATGGTGATCTATTATTTCTGTAGTAGGGTTCTTAGGATTATTGGTCGGACATTTTTGACTAACCAATATGAAGTCAGTGTTTTCAACAAATCCGTACTCAGTCATTCTGCCAAACCATTTCGTGTACTGCGTTTTAACACAGAGAAATTCATGAAGTTCTCGGGCACTTACAATAATGTCGCCACTTTCATTTTGGTGTGTTGTTACTAATTCTTGCATTTACATCGCTCCATTTCTAAATTTTAGTTATTTATATAAACAGCCGTTTTGGCTAATATACTATAAACACAGTGACAACGATAGATCAAACATGACCATTAATATTAAAAAATGAAGTGAATGCACTACATTTATAAAGAAATAATAACATCTAATCGAAGGCATGTCAATAATATATGTTTATTCGATTGAAAAAAACGAAGTGTATATGCTACAATAAGTTATAGAGGTGGTTCAAAATGCTAAGAAATAGATTAGCCGTACTTTTAGCTGAAAGAAACTTAAAAATAACACGTGTTTCTAAAGATACAGGCATATCAAGATCAACACTAACAGCTATATCCCAGAATGACAGTAAAATGATCCAAATGGACACTATAGATGGACTTTGTCAATATTTGGGGGTTACACCCTCAGACTTTTTTGATTATGCCCCAATTAAAATTTCAACAACTATTACTAATATGGACTTAAATATAGAAAGCGATTATGAAATGACGGAACTAGAGTTTGAAATTAATATTAATATAGAAAAAAACGAAGGTAGGGAAACCTATTTAGCAGTAGGGAGCCTAGAACACTCTGTGTACATGTCACCAATATGTTGTAACATTAACATAATATTGAGTTTTGATACTGCGGATAATGCCCAAAAATTCAAAGTTAGTGTTGTTGATAAGTTAAGTCCTTTCCTCCAAATACAGCTTAGAAACGATATGAATCATGCTATTTATAATGCCATAGAAAGTGAAATAGAGGTTGTTTTAGATACAATGGAAACAACTATTGAAACTGTAGCCGAAGGGGATTATTTATACGATGTGCAACAAATTGTCTTCAGTCTTACTATTAATGATATATTTTAAACATGAAGAAAATAACGTTTCTATAGATAAAAGCGCCCCAACCAACTCGGCTAAGGCGCTTTTTCTTGTTATCAAAATTCTATAGAAAATTTGTTCGTAGCATGGTACAATATTCTTATAAATTTAAGGGAGGTACATCAATGAAAGAAATCAAATTAAGCTGGGCTGGCTTGATTCCCTCGTTATTATGGAGTTGGATTCTTATTTGGATTCCAAGCATGATAACAGCAGTTAAAATCGCGACTACTAA
>NZ_AODF01000060.1 GCF_000525875.1 Listeria floridensis FSL S10-1187
TGGTCATCTTGCATCCCATTTTTTTGTCACTCATGACCCCATCTAAAAATTAGGGGAACAAACCCCGTAGCCAAAACGTTAGGCTTTTTAGAAACTTTAACCCCACCTAGCTCTTTCGACAACTTATCCATGATGTCATCCATGTGAATGCGAATATGCTCAAAAGAGCCCATTTTGATATCGTAGCTAGCATCAGACAAGCCCTGTTTTGCAGAATTAAGCAACGTCGCTTTTAAATGTCCTATGTCCACATTTTTTTTTGAACCACGCATCTACATATTCTGCATTTTGCTTTTCTAATTCTTCCTTAAAATTCATTTATTTATCCTCCTTAAGCTTTTCACCCTTTAAAAGTTTGAATAGCAATGCATTCTGTTGCACGAGTAGTTTGTGTGATTCCCAGCTTTCTTTGTTTGCTTCTTCTAGAGCTTTAACATGCTTTTCTCTTACATTTATCTGCTCTCTAGTAAGCCGCATCTCCTTTTTCATCAACACCCAATAAATAAAAATAGCTACAACATATAACATTACCGCGATCAAAGTAACCATCTATTCCACTCCTTTAAGAACAAGCTCCAACTGCTTCTTGAAAGTTTTATCCTCAATCTCATAAATCTTGTAAAACACACTATGCATACCATAATCAAAAGTGGTCACACCGTCTTTTGTCCATACGCGCACATAATAAGGCTCAAAGTTGTTTAAGTTCCACCAATAAAAAATTGATTGTTTGGCTTCTTCAAATGTCGCATATGTCCCATGTATATTATGTGACTTGGCGTGATTATCGACCAATGTACTTGGTATTTCATTCTTGTCCCTCCTTCATTTTTTCCTCTTCAAGCTTTTTATCGTACTGTACCTCCATAAATTCTGCTATGCTTGGTACGTGGACGAAGTTAGGCAGACCTTCATAATATTTTTCTAATAAAGTCCAACCTTTTTCGATGTCTTCGTCGGTGTAACCCAACGAGAGAATCTTTTCCCGTTCTTCTTGATGAACTTTTTCAAGTATGACCTCTAAATTTTTTTGCTGTTCTGGAGTAGGTCGTTGCATGGCTCTCTTAAAGTTCATTTAGTTTCCTCCTTATAAATATCTAGAACACCATCTTTTTTGGGCAAGATAACGCCTGCTGAAACGACATCTACAGTTATTCCTCGAACACCTTCGTCGTCGTCTTTAACCGTGATAGCGATCATTTGATCGTCGTTGTATTGCTGGATAATGACTAGATTAGCTTTTTTTATATTTTCACCTGCTACATT
>NZ_AODF01000061.1 GCF_000525875.1 Listeria floridensis FSL S10-1187
TTTAACCGTGATAGCGATCATTTGATCGTCGTTGTATTGCTGGATAATGACTAGATTAGCTTTTTTTATATTTTCACCTGCTACATTCTCAAATTGATCTAGACCTGACTGTAAAGTTTTAGAAATTTCTTCCAACGTATCGAATTCTTTCATTCCTGTTTCCTCCTCCATACATATTAAATTTTCGTCTTTATCTTATTAGTGAACCATATCCATTATAGTATCCAACATTGTCTAACAACTCAGGTTTAAGTGCTAAAATTTGAGATTCGTGTACTGGCGGAAATGCTAAATTCATATCTGTAAATAAATCATATACAGCCTCACCGCATTCGCAGTATCCAGCGAGCATCAGAGACTCGGTATGTTCTGTAACCAATTCGCGAAGTTTCATTCTTGTACCTCCTTCATCACTCTTTTTATGTCGTCCTCAAAGTTCTGTTTAACTTTATCTTTCCATTCTACCGAAAGGTCTTTGCTACAATATATTTTTGTGATTTGTTTGATGAATGTTTGCTTTTTAACCCCTTTTTCATTAAGGTAATAAACAAACTTACCGGACACATTTGTAACAATCCCCAAGTCATAATCATCATTATCGAGTTTATGATTAATCGCGATAATGTCACCAATTGAAATCATCGGTTTTACAATTTCAACATATTTTTCATTCAACATTTCATTCACTCGATGTTCACTGCTTATAGCTAGTCCGACAGTAGCAATAAAGAGAATTAGTGTTATAACAAACAATGCGAGACTAAAAAAACATTTAACTATCCTCCTCTGAATCTAATGATTTCATGTCGATCTCGCGTATTTCATCAGCGTTAACCAGTCTCACATAGGGTGAACCATTGATACTATAGCCAATCGGTATAAGTCGGGCTTCTATGCATTCAATAATTTGCTCCGCATCAGCGTCTCTCATAATGATCGTTTCTACGTCATCGTTTTTATAATGAACCGTCACTTCATATTTTTTATTCATTTGTATATCCTCCTTCATCTTCCAAAATAAAGCCACCATTTTGTTGTACTCAAACTTATTTTTTCTGCCTTCATTTTTTTTAATTTTTTTTGTTGTTTTCTGTATGAATTTTTATTTGCTCTTTTACTAATGTGTCCGATTTCAATTCAGGATAGAGACTGACGAGCGTCATTGCACTTTCTGCTTTTGCATCTGTAAATGTTTCATTTTCGTGTTTCATAAAATTGTTCACTGTTGCGTCAATATCAGCTTCAATTTTTTTTATTTTCGTCAATATACATCTCGATTTTATTGTTTAAAGCGGGTTCGTTTGATACTTTGTAGATCATTCTTATTGCAAGCCCACAGTATACAAGGATACTGAGGACGGTTATCGCAATTAGTAAACCTGATATACCACTTAAACCATCGTTTTCGGTTTTAAACATTATAATCGACCCAATTGTTATGGTTATAATTGACAGTCCTATGAGTAGAAGTATCATTCTGCCACCTCAACATTTCTAATTTTCGCATCTAAATCCATACTTTGTTTAACTCTGGATTTTGTAATCCTGATTGCTTCCTCTTTATCATTCGCCCTAACTTCTTCTGTGCCGCTATAGTAAGCTAATCCGATCCCTCGTGCTTCCCACTCGACTTTATAAATAAACTCTTTTTCTAAATCTTCTTTCAAAAATTGGTTTGCCATTCTTCCTAAAAATTGCATTTTGTTTCCTCCTTTGGTTTCAAATCTTCTAGCGTATCGAGTGCGATTTCAATCGAGAATAATGCCTCTCGAATGTAATCTTGCAGTTCTTCTTCGCCATCGTCGTAATCTTCTGTTGGGTCAAATAAGGCAATAATTTGTTTATGACCTGCCTCTAATCCTGATTTATAGATTGAATGAGTTAGTTTGTCCATTTTTTACTCGTCCCCCTCCAACTTCCGCCCGCAAATGGGGCAATAGTTTATTTTTATGCGTCCTGAACAAGTGCCGGATGCGTACAAAGTGCTTCCTTCAATGTCTACAACAAAATCAGCACTAGACCATTCGTCCATTCTCTCGCCTTTATGTTCCTCAATAAGTGGCTCGTTTACAAACCCTCTTTCACAGTAAACACATTCATTCTTTTCCGCATTCATCTACTCCACCCCTCTCAAAATCCAAACATTCTAGCTTCATCTTCTGCTACCTCTGTCCATCCTAAAATTTTCCACTTAACATTTTTCAAGTCCTCTAGCCACTGCCTACTATCATCGTATAAGGTAATGCCATATTCTTTTAACCACGCATATAAACGTTCTTTTGACATGATGTCATAATCCTTAATGTCCTCGTTTTCTTTAAATTCTAAGAGTTCATCGTAAGATGCTGCGACATCCCATTCTTGTCCCTCAATTTTCAAATCTAGTGTTTTATGATTTTCCATATTTTCGCATTTTAAATATGCTTTCATCTACTCCACTCCTTCCAAAAGCTCTATGTCCGCTTGATTGACACGTCTAAAACAATTCATTCGTGTTGCAACTAAATAAATACTGATGTGTTCTGAATCTCTTTGTCTAACTCCTTCGTATTCTGGACTAGAACCAACTCCAAAATTTATAGAATCTTCAAAAGTCCATATCAATGTTGTTGAAATTTTTAATGACCTAATCCCCACAATGAAACCTGTTTCATCACAATCGACAAGAGTGTACTTATAGAACTTTTTTTTCTTCTTCTGGATTTTTTCGAAGTCGTTCTTCGAAGTCGTATGGCAGACTTTTTTTTGCGCCAGAATTTTTTTTATTCTCACTTTGTCGCCCAGCTCGTACCTCATCTACTCAGCCCCGATCCAAACCACAATCACTTTTTTCCACTCAATCGCTTCATAGCGTATTCTAGCCCTTATTTCTATTTGCCCCTTGATTTCTTCTTTATCAGAAAGAAAAGACTTTCGCTCTTCTTCGTCCCAAAGATAGCCCAACAAATCCAGTCCGTTTTCGTCTGACCAAACAAAAAGACGCTCATCGTATTCACACATGTAATCAATCTCACATTTTAATATTTTGCCCATCACAAACGAAAACTCATAATCTGCGATCTCTGTGTAGACAAGCGGCACCACTTCCAAATCAGGATTTTTGTTTATCAGTTTAATCAGTTCTTTCATTCCTACTTCACTCCTTCCAACAGCTCCGGATTTTGCCATTTGTTTCCGATAACTTCTAGTTCGTTTAACTCACTCCACAAATTAATTGATTCGCGTCTCTTGTGGTTTGTGATCACCCAAGAACCTTCTAAAAATTCGACAACACCTATAAACTCCTCTGAATCAACTGAAAAATCG
>NZ_AODF01000062.1 GCF_000525875.1 Listeria floridensis FSL S10-1187
TCGCACTGTCAGTAAACCCTTATGCACTTGGTCAAGAAGCATTGACTGGTAAGTACGGAGCAGACATTGCGAAAGTACGTCTCTTCATCAACGGAGCAGTTGCTACGCAAGCCCAAGTTGACGGTAATGGCAACTACACATTCCCGAATGCAGGTGCATTAATCAAAGCTGGAGACACAGTCGAAGTAGTTGGCGTAGACAGTAAATATGTTGAACAAAAACGTATTCCAGTTTCTGTACAGCAATCGTCGAAAGACTACAACTTAACTGTTACTACCAATCCTTATACAATTGGAACATCTACAACAATTTCCGGAACATATGGAGCAGATATTTCTCGTGTTCGTCTATTCGTAAACGGAACAGTTGTGACGCAAGCACAAACAGATGGAAGTGGAAATTACACAATTCCAAACGCAGCTAACTTCATTAAATCTGCAAGTGATG
>NZ_AODF01000063.1 GCF_000525875.1 Listeria floridensis FSL S10-1187
CCGAACACGGTAGTTAAGCTTCTCCGCGCCGATGGTAGTTGGGGGCTTCCCCCCTGTGAGAGTAGGTCGCTGCCGGGCACGTTTATTATTCCACAGTAGCTCAGTTGGTAGAGCAATCGGCTGTTAACCGATCGGTCGCAGGTTCGAGTCCTGCCTGTGGAGCCATATCTTTCTTGGAGAGCTGTCCGAGAGGCCGAAGGAGCACGGTTGGAAACCGTGTAGGCGGGCAACCGTCTCAAGGGTTCGAATCCCTTGCTCTCCGTTTCCAAGAAGTTTACTAATATGGCCCGTTGGTCAAGCGGTTAAGACACCGCCCTTTCACGGCGGTAACACGGGTTCGAATCCCGTACGGGTCACTTTTTTCTTTTATGCAAGACAAATTCATACTTTTAAGTTAAAATGATATTTATGGAGGTTTAGCTCAGCTGGGAGAGCATCTGCCTTACAAGCAGAGGGTCAGCGGTTCGATCCCGTTAACCTCCACCATTTTATTATCGCGGGGTGGAGCAGTCTGGTAGCTCGTCGGGCTCATAACCCGAAGGTCGCAGGTTCAAATCCTGTCCCCGCAATCGTGGTTCCGTGGTGTAGGGGTTAACATGCCTGCCTGTCACGCAGGAGATCGCGGGTTCAAATCCCGTCGGGACCGCCATTTGG
>NZ_AODF01000064.1 GCF_000525875.1 Listeria floridensis FSL S10-1187
TCGGATCGTGATAATTATAGCGTTTGGGCTGATTCAAGTGGTAAATGGAGTGCTTCCTTGAAGAAAGCACTTGTTAAAGGGGAAGTAGTTTCTTTCCAAGGTATTAACTCGGCTGGCTCTTATGGTCAACTACGTCAAATTACTGTCGGAGATGCAATTAGTGTAGCCAAGCCAACTATCAATAAAGTTACTAACATGCAAACATCTGTAACCGGTACAGCTCCTGCTAACTCAACGGTAAAACTTACTATTAATGGTACAACTTATACAGGAACTGCGAGTAGTTCAGGTTCATACACAATTACAATTCCAAAGCAAAATGTTGGGACAGTTATTTCAGCAACAGCTACCCAAAGTGGGGTAACAAGTGCAGCGACAACAACTACTGTTGTTAATGGAGATACTACAGCTCCAAATGCACCAGTTATTAATTCAATTACAAATACTCAGCGAGTTGTAACAGGAACAGCAGAAGCATACAGTACTGTAATCTTGTATGTGAATTCAACAATTGTTGGAACCGGTACAGCAACAGCTAGCGGAACCTTCTCGATTACAATGAATTCGACTTATGCAACTGGAACACTTGTACGTGGAACGGCAAAAGATGCAGCAGGTAATGTTAGTGCATACGGAAGCCGTACAGTAACATCAAGTGATACAATTGCGCCAAATGCACCTGGAATTGATGCGGTATCTGATAACCAAAGAGTTGTAACAGGAACAGCAGAAGCATACAGCACGGTAAAACTTTATATTGGTGGAGCCTTGGTTGGGACGACAACAGCAACAGCTAGTGGAACTTACTCAATTACAATGAGCTCGACCTATCCAGCAGGTACGGTTATTCAAGGAACAGCAACAGATGCAGCAGGTAATGTCAGTGCATATGGTAGTCGTATTGTTACAGCAAATGACACTACAGCTCCAAATGCACCTAGTATCAATGCAATTACTGATAAACAAGTGGTTGTAACAGGAACAGCGGAAGCAAACAGCACGGTTAAACTCTATGTGAATGGAACAGTTGTTGGGACAGGAACAGCAACTTCTACGGGAACGTATTCAATTACAATGAATTCGACTTATCCAGTAGGAACAGTGGTTCAAGCTAATGCAACGGATGCAGCAGGCAATGTTGGTCCATATGCAAGTCGAGTAGTTACTTC
>NZ_AODF01000065.1 GCF_000525875.1 Listeria floridensis FSL S10-1187
GCTCTTTCATGCTGTAGTCGCTTGTACGGCTGTATGTCGTTTGCTTCGACTTGATTTCTAGCCCAATCCGATGTACCTTACCTTTATCATCGGTGTAGTGCATAATACCATCTGGCGTTCCATATAAATAAAAGTCAAATCCGTTGTGCTGAACTGGCACACACTTTTTGGCGAAGTCTTCAAACATGGGCTCGCCTTTTGTGTTTCGTTCAAAGACGAAGCGAGGTGCCTTTCCTGTTTTTTTCTCGAAATGCTTTTCTATGAATAAAAGATCACGTTGAATCATATCGCCAGTAGCCGTCCCAATAGCAGTCCAACGCTTATGGATTGGCGAACGCTTTTCAATATCCTTATGCGCACCAATTTGTTTTAAGTAAAGCTCACGCTGACTACTGCCTGCACTTGACGGGCTAAAGTAGGGTTTTTTCGGAAAACTTTTGGCGGATTTACATACCATTTATGTATTTGTGTATCAAGCTCGTTGTCCCAAATTTCAGGCAAGCTGTGATACTCATTCAGCATGTCAAGAAATTCAGTGGCTACTTTTTGTACGTCTATAATTCAGAATTCCTCCTTTAATACTTTCAACTTATCGCACCACTCAGCCGTTACAGGCGTTATGGCAGGCTTTTTCTGCAAATTCCGCGCAACCTTTTTAGCTTGTGCCTCTTCAACAGTTGTCATGAATACAGAATGTAATCTACCTTCAAAGTCATGTTTGTTAGCATATTTTGTATTGATGATTAATTTATGTAATGTATTTTGCGGCACACGGCGCACAAGATATATTTCAGATTTTCGGTTGATTTTTGATACAGCCTTTAACTCCTCAACTAGCACATACCCGTCATCTGTACCAACTGCCAGTGCTCCGGTTTCCTTAAAGAATTGAATATCGTCAGCCGTTACGTTCAATTTTGCCATCAATAACCACGCTCCTTTTTAAAATCGTCCCAACGAATGGCATCGCCCCAACGCTGGGTATATATTTCGACATCACTTTCATTTGCAACCCCATTCAATAAATAAGACTGCGTCATGACTTCGACTAGTTTGTCACGTTCTTTTTCTGTAATATCAAAAGGAGCTTCAATAAGTATCTCATCGTGCACAGTCGCAAGCTGCTTGAAGTCGCGCCCCTTAGCGCGAAACTCAGCGAGTACTTTGCGCATTTCATTCATTGTTACTTTTGTTTGAATAGCGGCTTCACCCTGCACACGTGCATTTGTGCACTGTAGAAGCGGGCGGTATTCGCCTTTTAAAGCTTCAGGCAAACGTCGTTTACGTGCTTGTTTGCCAATC
>NZ_AODF01000066.1 GCF_000525875.1 Listeria floridensis FSL S10-1187
TCGGGTGATATTAACATTGTGGCGGTGGGTGCTGTTGATGTTAATACCGGTCTTGATGGCATATCCTATTTTACGAAAGAGGTGACGTCATAATGTTTAAACAAGTGTTTAAGTTCGATGCAAGTGGCGTATTCGAACGTGATGATCTGATTTTTGTTGAAGATAACGAAGTGATGCCGGCAGGTTATACAACTATTGCGCCTCCTATCCCCTCTATTAATCCTGTTTTCAATGTAGAAAAACAGGTGTGGAGCAATGGGGACGACCCAAGCACTTTAGCCCCTCCTGAGCCATCGGAATTAGATAAACTTAAACAAGATCAAGCAGATTTATTATTGATTTTGGTAGAAACGGGGGTTATTTAAATGGCTATTGACTGGTTTGAAAAAGTAAAGGAGTACTTTGTGGGTGGCTTTTATGGTGTCGAAGAAGTCAATAAGTTTGTAGCACTAAAAAAAAATCACGCAAGAACAAGCAGATGAAATTTTCAGATCAAAGGAAGAACAGGAAGAACAGGAAGAAGCCGAATAGGCTTTTTTATTTTTGGTTGAGAGGTGGGGGGCAAATGGTAATAGGTTTCGCGTTATGGGGTGTGGCTATAACCGAATGGGCGGCTATTTTGAGCATAACAGTTAGCTTATTCGGAGGCTTGGCATGGATGTTTCAACGGATTGTTGTAAAGCCCTTGACGGACAGCATGAACAATTTAACGAAGCAGTTAGAAGAAAGCAGTGCTGACCGCAAGCTTTTTGCATGATCGTTTCGCGCGCGGCAAAAA
>NZ_AODF01000067.1 GCF_000525875.1 Listeria floridensis FSL S10-1187
GATCAAACAACAGCAGTGACGGGTGTAACTGAACCGAATGCAGATGTTAAAGTTCGTATTGCTATGCCTAGCGGTGGTATTCTCAATTGGGATGGCAAAGCAGATGCGAATGGTAACTACAGCGTCACGATTCCAAAACAAGTAGCAGGTACAGAAGTACAAGTTATAGCTTCTCTAAATGGAATGACATCGCCAGCGGCTAGTACAAATGTTGTTGATAAAACAGCCCCTGATGCACCTGTTCTATACCCTGTTAATGATAAGCAAACAACTGTAGAAGGAATAACTGAACCGTATGCAATAGTAGAAATCACTTCAAACGGAATGAAGATTGCGGAAGAAGTTGCGGGATCTGATGGCAAATTCTCCATTGATATTCCGGTTCAACAAGAAGGCAATCAAATTCGTGCAACAGCAACAGATGCTTCAGGTAATGTAAGTAGTCCAACACTTGTTACTGTGACAGGCACAGCTGTTGCAACACCAACAATCAACGCTGTAACAGCAGATGATACAGTAGTAACAGGTAAGACTGATCCTAATGCAGATGTGAAATTAAGTATTCCTCAAGCAGGTGGCGGTTTACTTAACTTTGAAGGCAAAGCAGATGCAAACGGAAATTATAGCATTACAATTTCAAAACAAGCTGAAGGTACAGAACTTCAAGTAACAGCAACTGTTGGATCGAAAACAAGTGAAAAAGCAACAACAACAGTTAAAGCAGGTGCAACAGATTACAGCTTAACAGCTCCAGCAAGCTATGCAATTGGAACTGCAACTCTATCTGGAACATTCGGAAAAGATATTTCAAAAGTACGTTTGTGGGTAAACGGCAAGGTTGCAGCTCAAGCTACTACAGATGCAGCAGGTAATTATACGTTCACAAATGTTGATAAATTTATTACGAAAAAAGCAGATACAGTTGAGGTTGTCGGAGTGGATAGCAGCTATGTGGAACGTAATCGTAAAGCAGTAACCGTTACTGGTGAAGATGTCGTTGATTACAGCTTGACAGTTGATCAAAATCCATACATCGTTGGTACATCAACATCGTTAACTGGTACGTT
>NZ_AODF01000068.1 GCF_000525875.1 Listeria floridensis FSL S10-1187
AGAGGTGGGCGTAGTTTTGCCCCATAAAGGAATTGTGCTTTTCATTGACAGAGATTCGAGAGACGTTGTAATGCTTAAATCAAACAATGATGAAGGTTATTTTCTAAAGACAGTGAAACCTGGTGGTTATGTTCCTACAGGTAAAACCTATTCAAGAGAAGAATCGAAAGAGTTTATCCCTGAAATTAGCAATAGGCTACACAAAGAAGCTGACGAAGATGTTGCTATATACGAAAAAACGTTAACTATTAAGGAGTAACTTATGCAATCTATCACAATAAATGGACAAGTTATACTGATAGACATTCAAACTGAACTAGAAGCATTTGAATGGGAAAATGCGCGTTGGCTGGGCGATAAACTGATCGCAAATAGTCCATTTCGAAATGAGCGCCGCCCTTCCTTTTTTGTTAATTTAGAAGGGGAGCTTGCAGGCTTTTGGGCTGACAGCGGGGCGGTTGAACCACATAAAGAAAAAGGCAATTTCGTGTGGCTGCTGGCTTTGCTCCGCGGCTGGTCATATGAAATGGCTGAGCAGTACTTATTAGAAAAATATGGCTACTTAGATGTTGCAAAAATGCAACTTAAACCAGCAATCAAACGACTGGAACCTGAAAATGAGGTAGTAACTTTGGACGGATTTACAGCACTACCTAAAAGTGACTATTTAGAAAGTCGGGGCATCGGCTCAGAAGTGCAACAACTTTATGGAGTTGGCGGCGACAGCGAAAAAGCGATAATGCCCTGGCGAACAAAAGAGGGTCTGCCTGCAAATATTAAATATAGGCGCATAGATACAAAAGACTTTTGGTATGAACGTGGTGCAACCCCTTTGACTGACCTTGTTTTTGGCCAAGACGTTGTGTACAGTGAACAACCTGACACAATTGCGCTATGTGAGGCGGAAATTGATGCGATGAGCTGGACGCTACTTGAAAAAGATGTAATTGGAATTGCGGTCGGGAGCAGTAAATTAAGCGATGGGCAAGTTGAGTTAATCAAGCGGTTGCCTGCTGAAAAAATAATACTTGGAGCTGATAATGACAAAGCAGGACGCAAGTTGAACAATCAAGCTAAGCAAGCTTTTGGTGGATTATTTAAACTAGAATTTGCTGATTATGACAAGTTTAAAGATGCAAATGACAAATTAAAAAACTTTTCTGAATTGTCTGTACAGTGATGAGAAGACAACTTATAATAGAAAGAGTAAGAGGTGAACAAATTGAGTTATCGAATGACAGAACATGCAAAGCAACGAGCATTTGAGCGGCTTCAAATTCCCAAAAAAGATGCCCAAACATGGGCAAGTAAGAGGCTTGTTGGTAAAATGCCGGTTGCAAAACTTAGAGGCGGTGCGACTGAGTATGACGTGGACGGAATTACATTTGTTGTAGATGAGAAAGACAGAAAGATCATAACGGTGTATAAAACATTTGATGACGAACTAAAGTTTGCGGCTCAAAAAGCGGTGAGCAGGGTTCTTGATAAAGAACATAAAATTGTACGGAAAGTCAGCCGTGAAATTTTTTAATAAATGCGCAGAAATACATGCGGAATTGAGCAACGAGCTTGCAAAGTTAGCCCGCACATCAAATCCAAAAGCTCGCGACAAAATAACAACGACAGTGAATGAGCTTGAAACTCGCTTAGATGCTATAAAAGGGGAACAAGATGCCTTAAAACACTCCTATAACATTAAAGTCAAACAGGCTCGGAAATTACTTGAGCTATAAGCCGACACCTTCGTCGGCAAGGCGCTATGACTGGCGGGTCGTGGCGTCTTGCGGGCGAGGGAAAAGGAATGCAGGTGCACCCGTTCTGGTCCGTTGCTCGAACAAAATAAAAAGTTAAAGGGGAAATGATTTTTGGTACTAGTTGGAAATGAAGCATACTCGAGTCTGACAGAAAAAGTGTCAACCTCATCGACTGGCGACATCAAAAAATTTACATATTTGAAAAGTGGAGAGCCTGCGAAGATTGTAAAAGCACTGCCACCAAACAAAATAGCAGCATACGACAGTTATAGTGTGTTTGGAAAAGTTAACAGCTTTGAAGCAGAAAATCCGTCAATTAAAAATGCGCGCGGATATGCCATTGACGAGTTAACAACATGGGATTTAGCATCAAAATTTTACCAAGACCAAGCATCAGAACTAATTGAAAAAGGTAAATCAAAAGAAGACGATGACGTGAAGGCCTTACGTACTGAAGCCGCTAAGTACCGCTCAAAACGGCGCTACATTGTCCCTTTTGTTGATTTAAACAGCGGCGAGCTGATTTATGTTGATTTCAGCAAGAATCAGATGAAAAATGTGAATAGCATTGTTGAAAAACAACATGCAAAAAATAAGCTAAACAAATTAGCTTTCGAGCTTGAGAAGACGGGGGAAGGACGTGACACAGTCGTAAGTTTGACGCCTGTCATTGACGCTGATGACCTCACAAAAGAGCAGCAAGAACACCTGAAAAATGTCAATATTGAGGAGCAAGCGCCTGATTTTGAAGGGCTGACTTTTGTTTGTGACGAAGCTCAGCAAATCGAAAAACTGACCGAAGCTGGCTTTGATGTGAAGTTGATCGGGCTGAACCCAAATACTACCGAAACAGACCCAACCGAGGAGTTTTAGATTTGGCGCATTTGACGGCTATTACGGGAGAAGTAAGCGAACTGACTGCCGCCAGCCTACTCTTAACGGAGCTTGGCTGGGAGGTCAGCCGCCCAATTGTGCCTGAAGCGTATGACTTACTTGCACGAAATCCAAAATCAGGCGAATACACACGTATTCAAGTGAAGACTATTCGTCGCAGAAAAGACCGGCTCAATCAGCCTGTTGTTTACGCAAGCAAAAACAATGGCGATGCCTATACGCCAGATGAAGTTGACTATATCATCGGTGTAGAGAGACAAACGGCATATATGTTCAAATGTCGCGGTAAAAAAGAGTATTGGCTGAGTGAAAACAACATTGAAAACTCTGTAACACAATATAAAATACTAGGGGCGTGATAGTGAATGGCAACAATTAAATTGCACACCGGCGAAGTACTCGAACTAACTCAAGAAGAACTTTTAAATATTTTCAAATTAGCTCATGACGAAGCAAACAAAATTGATTTAAACGAAATTACTATTGAGGGCGTCACTTATGAGCTATCAAAAGAAAGTCTAACCGCAGGCGATTATATTGTTTTAAAAGAGTCAGGATTTCACTTTGTTAAAGCGGGGGTACCTTATAAGGTGCATAATAATGTTTGGACTGATGGATATACGATTGTGGACGATGAGGGGGACAATTTTTCATTAGACGGGGAAGATTACCTTACCTATAAATTAAAATATTCATCACGAGGGTATTCATTCATTAAACATGGTCGGGACGTGAATGAATTGAAAGAAGGAGATATTATTTCATATCTCGATAAAAAATATGTAGTAGTGGGCGTCGACAGTTGTACAGAATATATTATTATTGTTGACGGGCATATGCCCGTCTCGATACATAAATGCACAGTTGCGCTTGATACCCCTGTCGAAAAACTACTGAGCTAAAAGGAGAGTGCTCGCATGGCCCCAAAAGTAAAACTAACTTTAAATAATGACGCCTGTAAGCCGACGCTCAACAATGCGGCTAAGAAAAAAAGAGCCTCGCAAGAAACATTAGAAGAGGCGTGGGCTCGCATTGAAGCCCTTAAAAACAGCGATTCGGACAAGCGTATGATTGCCGACGTTAAAGCAGCGATGCTTGCGGAAAAAATTGGCAGAGAGCCCGAAAGTGTTGCGAAAAATAAGCGGCTAAGTAAAGCGGAGCTCAAGCGCCTTTATCCGAAAGTAAAAGAGCTCAAGCAAGCCGAAATTCTGGCTGAAATGGTCGACAGCATGCCTAAAAATTATTGGCTTGTACAGACAAAAGAGCGGTTAGATGAATTACTTGAATTGCTTGACCAAGAAGAACTAATCGTGTTCGACGTGGAAACGACAGGGACAAACGTTTATCGGGATTATCTTGTCGGGCATGTTATCACAGCAACGAAAG
>NZ_AODF01000069.1 GCF_000525875.1 Listeria floridensis FSL S10-1187
TCACGCCCCTTGGTAACGATGCAGAAACGGTCATGGGCCAAGGCCAAAAAAAGGTGGAAAACGGTGTAGCTCCACTTACTCGTTTGAACCCGGATGATTTTCCGGTTAAGATTGCAGCCGAAGTAAAAGGCTTTGACGTTGAAGAATATATCGAGAAAAAAAGAAGCGCGCAAAATGGATCGCTTCACGCATTATGCTATTGCCGGTGCTGAAATGGCACTTAAAGATGCGAATTTTACGGTAGATGAATCAAACGCTGAACGAGTAGGGGTTTGGATTGGTTCTGGAATCGGAGGAATGGAAACCTTTGAGACCCAGTATGATACTTTCAAAGAGCGAGGTCTTCGTCGCGTTAGTCCATTTTTCGTTCCAATGATGATTCCTGATATGGCATCAGGTCAAGTTTCGATCCGTTTCGGAACAAAAGGAATCAACACTGCAACGGTAACGGCTTGTGCAACAGGAACAAACTCAATCGGCGATGCTTTCAAAGTGATTGAACGCGGTGATGCTGATGTAATGATCTCAGGTGGGACAGAAGCGCCGATCACGAAAATGTCGCTTGCCGGATTCTGTGCAAACAAAGCGCTTTCGCTTAACCCTGATCCAGAAACAGCTTGCCGCCCATTTGATAAAGATCGTGATGGTTTTATCATTGGTGAAGGTGCTGGGATCGTGATTTTGGAAGAGTATGAACATGCTAAGGCTCGCGGCGCGAAGATTTATGCAGAAGTGGTGGGTTACGGCGCGACAAGCGATGCCTATCATATTACAGCTCCGGCTCCAAACGGTGAAGGGGCAGCCCGCTCAATGGCAATGGCACTAAAAGATGCAGGAATTGCACCGGAAGATGTTGATTACATTAACGCGCACGGAACGAGTACCGGTTATAATGACGAGTACGAAACGACTGCGGTTAAAACAGTGTTTGGAGAGCATGCTAAGAAACTCCTAGTAAGCTCTACGAAATCGATGACCGGACATACGTTAGGTGCCTCTGGTGGCATCGAAGCTATCTTTTCTGTCTTGACAATCCGTGACAGCATTGTTGCGCCTACCATTCACCTAAAGCATCCAGACCCGCTATGCGATCTTGATTACGTAGCGAACGTAGCAAGGGAAAAAGATGTAAATGTCGTAATGTCGAATTCATTTGGCTTTGGCGGACATAATGCAACACTTGTTTTCAAAAAAGTGACTGATTAATAAATGAGAAAGAGCCGAGAAAAGAATCCTTCTTTTCTCGGCTCTTTCGTATTATTTCTAACTAATTCACAAGCAAATTGTTGGTTTTTCAAATCAAAAATGCCTAAGATTTACATGTAGGACAAATGAATTGGAGGAATAACGAGATGAAAAAATTATATGAAACAACGGTTATCAATACTGGCGGAAGAAGCGGAGAAGTGCACTCGCCGGATAATATTTTCCAATATGATATTTCTGCGCCGAAAGAACTTGGCGGTGAAAATGGTGCAGGAACAAATCCAGAACAGCTTTTTGCAGCCGGTTATAGCGCTTGCTTTAACAGTGCTCTTGAACTTGTGATGGGGAAAGAAAAAGTAAACGGTAAAAGTACTGTAACTGGAACCGTATCACTTTATAGTGATCCAGAAGACAATGGCTTCAAAGTTGGTGTAGTACTTGAAGTGCATATCGATGGAGTAGATGATGCTAAAACACAAGAATTGATCGAAAAAGCACATCAAGTTTGTCCATACAGCAAGGCAACACGCGGTAATATTGACGTTGAACTAAAAGCAATTTAAATTAAAAAGCCTGGAAACCACTGTTTCCAGGCTTTTTTCTTAACGGCGTTTACGTCCAAGACCCATTGCGTTTTCCATCTTACGTAATGTTTTATTAGCTGCATAATTTGCTTTTTCAGCGCCTTCATCTAGAATTTGATCTAATTCTTCCGATTCAAGGAAGTGGTTGTAGCGCTTTTGAATTGGCTCAAGTTCAGCTACGACAACAGCGGCAAGATCAGTTTTGAAGTCCCCGTAACCTTTTCCTTCGTATTCAGCTTCGAGTTCTTTTACAGTTTTTCCAGAAAGTGTAGAATAAATGGTTAGCAGATTTGAAATGCCGGGCTTATTTTCTTTGTCGTATTCAATTACACCAGAAGAATCTGTTACAGCACTCTTGATTTTTTTTTGTAATTGTATTCGGCGGATCGAGCAGATAAATTGCGCCTTTCATATTTTCATCTGACTTACTCATTTTCTTGGTAGGTTCTTGCAGCGACATCACACGTGCGCCTTGTTTCGGCACATAAATATCCGGCATTGTAAAAATATCATTATGTTTTTTGTTAAAGCGTTCGGCAAGGTCACGAGTAAGCTCAATATGCTGCTTTTGATCTTCGCCGACAGGGACAAGATTTGTTTGATAGAGCAGAATGTCAGCGGCCATAAGCGGCGGGTAGGTGAGGAGCCCGGCACTTACGCCAGCTTTTCCAGCAGATTTATCTTTAAACTGTGTCATCCGCTCAAGTTCGCCAATGTAGACATTACATTGTAAAATCCAAGCTGCTTGTGCATGTGCTGGAACTTCCGATTGGATAAAGAGTGTTGCTTTTTTGGGGTCTAATCCAACAGCCAAATAAAGGGCTGCGAGACTCCGTATTTGCTTACGCAATTTTAACCGATCTTGCGGAACCGTGATGGCATGCTCATCTACAATACAGTAGTAACACTCGAACTCATCTTGAAACTGCCCAAACTGTTTTAATGCCCCAATGTAATTTCCAAGCGTTAAGTCGCCGCTCGGTTGAATTCCTGAAAAAATAACTTGTTTCATATTTGTCTCCTCCTGTTCTAATACTGACACGAGATGTAATAAAAAAAACCATTCGTCCCTAGCTAAAAATATTTTTT
>NZ_AODF01000070.1 GCF_000525875.1 Listeria floridensis FSL S10-1187
GAAAGTAAAAAGAGCTCAAGCAAGCCGAAATTCTGGCTGAAATGGTCGACAGCATGCCTAAAAATTATTGGCTTGTACAGACAAAAGAGCGGTTAGATGAATTACTTGAATTGCTTGACCAAGAAGAACTAATCGTGTTCGACGTGGAAACGACAGGGACAAACGTTTATCGGGATTATCTTGTCGGGCATGTTATCACAGCAACGAAAGCTGATGTGCATGCCTACATTCCAGTAAAGCATATTACAGACGAGATTCAGCTTGATGCTGACTACGTGTTAGAAAAGCTTCGTCCTTATTATAAAAAAACATCGATTAAAAAGGTTGCTCACAACGCAGGTTTCGATATTTCCATATTAAAAAATGATCTTGGTATTACTTTAAATGGATTGTACTTTGATACACTGCCGGCAATGGTTATGTTAAATGAAAATGAGCCTAGTTTTGCTTTGAAAAAGTTAGCTTCAAAATACCTGAATATTCCGTCTTTAACATACGGTGAACTGTTTGGCAAAAAAGGTTTTCACGAAGTGAGTAACCTAAAAGTTGCGACTGCCTATGCGGCGAAAGATGGCGATGTTACATTGAAACTTATGCGATTTCAAGAAAAGCACTTCGAACGATTCCCAACAATTCGAGACTATTTCTTTGAAGTGGAAATGCCTTTTGTCGAAACTATCGCAGAAACAGAACAGACAGGCTTCGTCGTTAACAAAGACTATGCGACAGAATATGCGACTCGTTTGAAGAAAGAGCTTGACGAAAATGAAGCTAGTTTGACTGCACAACTTGGTGGCATCAACATTAATAGCCCCTTGCAGCTTCGACCTGCTCTTGAAAAAGTAACAGGTATAAAACTAGAAAGTGTTGACGCTAAAAAGATGTTGAAACCTCTAGCATATAAGTTTCCACTTGTTAAACAGTATCTGGCTTACAAAACAAACATCAAACTATATAGCACTTATATTAGTGTACTGCCTGAGCTTATCGAACCAAGCACAGGACGGCTTCACCCTCACTACGAGGCAAACGGAGCGAAAACAGGTCGACTAAGCAGTCGTGGTGGGTTTAATGCCCAAAACTTGCCGACTGAGGCACGCCATATCATTGTGCCACCAAAAAACAAGGTCATTGTTGGGTTGGACTTTGGCAATCAGGAGGGGCGCATTGCGGCAAGCTTAGCGGGCGACGAGTTTCTGCTGAAAGCTTTTCGAGAGGGGCGCGACCCTTACATTGCACTTGCATCTATTGCTTATAACAAACCTGAAAGCGA
>NZ_AODF01000071.1 GCF_000525875.1 Listeria floridensis FSL S10-1187
CAAAACTTGCCGACTGAGGCACGCCATATCATTGTGCCACCAAAAAACAAGGTCATTGTTGGGTTGGACTTTGGCAATCAGGAGGGGCGCATTGCGGCAAGCTTAGCGGGCGACGAGTTTCTGCTGAAAGCTTTTCGAGAGGGGCGCGACCCTTACATTGCACTTGCATCTATTGCTTATAACAAACCTGAAAGCGAGATTGAAAAAGACAGCAAAGAACGTAAGCACGCCAAAACAGGTTTTCTTGCATATATATATGGTACAGGAGACCGCACAATGGGCGAGCAGTTGAGTATTTCAACGAATGAAGCACACGAACTCAAAAAAGAGCTCGGAAACCAGATGCAAGAATTAGCACGTTGGACGGCGGGCAATCGGGAGTTTGTTAAACGATACGGCTATGTGTGGATTGGCAAACAAGCACGTAAACGACGTTTGCCTGAAGCTTTAAAAGGCGAATACCGCCCGCTTCTACAGTGCACAAATGCACGTGTGCAGGGTGAAGCCGCTATTCAAACAAAAGTAACAATGAATGAAATGCGCAA
>NZ_AODF01000072.1 GCF_000525875.1 Listeria floridensis FSL S10-1187
TCGCTAAAACTCCTTTACTAAAGACGCATTATAATCAAGCTCTTGCACAACTCCAAAGCTCGGCATAAATATCAGCTCGGCTTGTGTGCCTTCCCCACCACTGCGTCCCTTCTTGATTTCGATGACTGCGGTTTTGTCAGCAGAATCAAACGCCAGTAATGCCGCAGCATCTTCTAAAATAGCTTTTGATTTTTTGACGGCGGACCTTTCCGGAATGTCAATCTGCCGAGTGCCTTCCTCTTTGTTTTCCTTTGTTTCTTCGGCTTGTGTAACAACATGTATAGCCGTTTTTGTCTTTCCAGCAAGCCGCCGCAACTTTTTACTTGTTGCCGCGACATCGCCCCCAGCCGTCTTGCTCGTGTTCTGCTCAAAGTCCATATAGTAAACAGGATCAATGATAACTACATTTGCATTAGTAGCTTCGATGTCTGCTTGAAGCGCGCTTAAGTCCCGTTTATCAAAGTCGTCATCATCAACTGCCCGCACAGTAATCGAGCCTTTGACATGTTGCCCTTCTGCGAGTTCTTGCGTGAATATTTTAAACGCTGACTCAAATTCTGGGTCAAGTTCACCTGTTTGTAGGTCACGATTATAAAAGCCGCTGTCATAAACTGTGCCGTCGACCTCCGCCCTTAAAACGTGACGGCGAGCACTTAAACTAGAGTACACCCGCGCCATATATTCATACCAGGGCATCTCCATCGCCCAGACTAGCACATTTGCACCATCAATCGCCGCTTGCAGACCCTCTTCTGTGACTGCAATTGTTTTGCCTCGCCCACTTCGACCATACCAGGCATACACGTTGCCTTCTGTGTAGCCGCCAAGCTCCCGATTTATGGTAGGAAACTTGGACTGCCACACTTTATTAGAATCGCCTTGCTTGCGCTTTTGGTACTCGGTCAAGAACTTAC
>NZ_AODF01000073.1 GCF_000525875.1 Listeria floridensis FSL S10-1187
TTTGAAGAATAGCAGTTCTGAAATCGTTGAAGACATTTGGAACGAGGAGTTAGATGTGTTAAAGAAGATGTTTCAGCGAAAAGTTGGCCGAGTGTATCCGGCTGCTGTGAAGGAAGTCATTAGGAAGAAGGAGGAACAAAAGTGAATAAGCTACCTGTTGAGCTTGTCATCTACTTGTTAATCTGTCAAAAAAGAGGATTTATGCTCGAAGATAGTATGGCCCAACTTGTCAAAGCAGCCGATGGCGACGATTATTATCTGGTAGATATTTTGAGCAAAGACGAGAATTTTTTCAAAGAAGACTTTGCTAACGATATCCAAAAATTGGCAGAAAAATGGGGAAGCAGCGAATTGCTAAAACTTTATCACGAGCTAAAAAATACGGAAAAAATGGCAGAAATGGAGGAATAAAAAATGACAATCAAAATCAATCAAGACACCATATACCACACGCCGACACAAGAAGCGTTTAATGAGCTGGTGCAGGAGTTGGAAGCGGCAGGGTATTTGTGGACAGGTAAAGCCTTACCAACTTCGATAAATAATTGGTATAGATTACAAGAAGAAACTTGCGTTCGTACGTATAGTGATCAAAAAATATTGAGCTATGATGACCTGAGTTATTATAAAGAGTATTTTAATGATGTGCCAATAATCGAATACAAAACTAAAAAAGAGCGGAGTTTAGAGCACGACTTTAAGAAGTTCATGGATTTAAAAGAGCTAGGCGTTAAGTTTGAGGCACCCCAAAAGCCATAGTGCCCAAGTGCTTCGATGACTGGGTTTATAAAGAAGGGGGAAGTTATCAGACAGCGGCAGAAATGTTTTATAAACTCACCACCCAATTAATAGCACACAAACTCTCAGATGAGTTACACGAATGGGTTTTTTGGAACAAAGAAGTCGCGCTTAAAGCGCTCCAAAACGGCTACGAAGTCGAGCAAGCACCACAGTATCATATAAAAATGGACGGTCAGTATATTACGGGTATAACGCTTGGTGATAAGGGTGAGGCGCGCACTTTTAAATCGAAGGAAGAGGCAGAAGCGTATGTCGACATTGTTGGCGGGGAGGTCGTGGAAGAATGAGATATAAATACTATGACTATAAAAAAGCACAGCATCTAATCAAAAGCGCATTATCTGAAAATCATGATCTACATTCAGCTTATCTTGTAATGAAAGGAGACTTGTCTTGGAAAGGAGACTGGTCTTGGACAGAAGAGGAAATCTGGAATAAAGAAACGGGATTTCTAGTCGACCTTAACAAAAAAGATTTGAAAATCGCAGGCATTAATTATAGCTACTTGTATACGCCAACCCTAGAGCTTTTTTTTTGGCGGAGGTCTAACTTACTCTTACCCTTGTTATTTTGAAACAGAGGAGGTTGTGGAAGAATGAACGCAGAAGAAGTAAGAACATTGATGCCGAAAAGTGTAGAAGAAATAATTGAAGAAATCACCCTAAATTGTGCCGAGGAAGCAAAAAAAGGTAATTTTAAATATTCTACATGGGAATACGATTTTGGTAAAAGTATAAAATCTGATAAAAAACAAAAGAAAATCATAGAGGAGTTGATAAATTTGGGGTTCAAAGCGAGCCACGACGTCTCTTCTGGTCAATTTATGAATCCAAAATTGATTGTTTCTTGGGAGGTGGAGGAATGAAACTAGTACTAAATAAATGCTATGGTGGCTTTGGTTTGTCACATATTGCTATGATGAATCTTTTCGGACTGAAAGACATTGAAGTCTACCCCTATAAAAAAACAGATATCAATGGCGGAATCATGTTTTTGGAAATTGACATTTCTTATAATGATTCTCCACAAGACGGCTCGTCGATATGGTATTTAAAAAAGCCTTTGAGGAAATTAGAATGGCAACTTATCGAAAACTGGGATGAAATTGAGCAAATTGGTTTTGATTTTTTAGATAATGATAAAGGTAGAGCTGATGAAGATTTAATAAAAGTCGTTGAGATGTTAGGTGCTGCTGCTAATAGTAGATATTCAAAATTGAAAATAGTAGAAATACCCGATGGCAGCGAGGTTGTTATATCGGATTATGATGGATTTGAGCAAGTTATTTATGGCAAAGAGCTAGGGAGGGCGTAGCGAATGAATATAGGCGATAAAGTGCAGATTAATACAGACACTAGCATGATTTGGAGGTTTTGTCAGATGATAGTAGTAAATCGTGAAAAAAATTGAAAGAATAAGAGTGTATCATAATAGCCTTGAAGAAATGCGCGCTACTATTAATGAACTCATAGAGCAAGGATATAGCGAGAATACAAGAGTTTCTGTGTCAGGATTAGCCCTCTACAAAGAAAGAGGGCTGCGTGACTTTGAAATTGAGGTTTTAAAAGAAAAACATCCTGATTTAATTATTCACCAAGACAAAGAAGGCTGGTTAAGTGACGGATATTTTATTTATTGTACAGAGCACGAAAGGGAGATTAAATAATGAGACCAATTGAATTTAGAGTGTATGAACCATATCCAAACTATATGAGTTATAGCGTTCGTTTGAGTTGTAACCCCTTCGGTAGTCAAGAGTTATTAGTGGAAGTTGTAGAAGGGTTCGGCTGGATTGAAGTTGAAGAAAAGTATTTGATGCAGTACACAGGCTTAAAAGACAAGCGCGGCTCCAAAATTTTTGAGGGCGATATTATAAAAATAAAAATCATAGACGATTTTTCAGTTGATTCAGAGGAGTTTATAGGTGTTGTCGAATTTTTAGAAGGTTCTTGGGTGATCACAAACCACAAGAGACGCGAATCAATTAATTTGTGGAGTGAGTTAAACGAACTAGAAGTTATCGGAAACAAATGGCAAAATCCGGAGCTGTTGGAAGGAGTGAAGTAGGAATGAAAGAATTCGATACGTTGGAAGAAATTTCTAAAACTTTACAGTCAGGTCTAGATCAATTTGAGAATGTAGCAGGTGAAAATATAAAAAAAGCTAATCTAGCATTATCCAGCAATACAACGACGA
>NZ_AODF01000074.1 GCF_000525875.1 Listeria floridensis FSL S10-1187
TCAATTTTTTCGTACGCAGATTCGAGCCAATCCTCATGCCACCAAAAAATCCAGCCCTTCTAATTTATATTGTGTATCGTTTCGGAAACTATCAATTGTGATGACTTTGAATGTCTTGCTAACATGTTGATACATTTCTTGAGTAAAAAGCATGCGCGCGGAGTACCTTGAGTCTTCACTAATATCATTTCGAACACGTACCATCTGACCTAATTTAAACTTACTCATCTCCGTCAACCTCCTCGACTCTTACAGCGAACTCCATATAGGGTTTATTAAAGCGTTTTTCTAACGCTTCAATTTCAGCTTTTGTAAATTTGGTTTGGCAATGCCCGTACTCTGAATTTGTACTTACCCAGAGACTACCATCATCTCTTAAATTTAAATACGTATGCTCTTGAGTGCCGAGCTGAATATAATATCGAGATTGTCCTTGATATTCATAATCAAGCTCAAGCGCCAATACAATCGTTGTCAGTAGCGTATAATTGGTTTTGATCAGGTCTTTTATTAGCCATTTAGGTATAAGAGACGAAGAAAGACCAAACCTAGTATAATTATCAGCGGCTTGTGCCAATCTATAAGCCGCCAGCATAGGTTTATCTTTCCACACTACAGGTATCCCATCCAACCACTCGCCTAATCTAATGTCTACATGTATTTTGTTAGTCATTTTTGTTCCTCCTTTGATTCAACTTGTTACTAATAATTCCATTTTTCTTTTTTAAAATTTTTTTAATGTATTGGGGTGCACGTCGCAAATATCTGCTATTTGTGCATCTGAAAAATCATTATGTCGATATCCCCAGTATTCTTTAACCGTTAAATCTAATACAGTATAAATCTTTCGTTCGTTGAATGTCTCAAGCTCAATTAACTGTTTACCTAGTTTCTTAATGGTGTATAAGTCCTGCCTGACTTCTGCCTCACCAATTTTTTTAATAATCTCTTTTCGCTTCATTTTATTTTCAGGACTCATTGAGAAGCACTCACTTTCTCATTCCTCGCTGAGAACCACCTTCAAAATGTAAAGGTAGACACTGGTCCATGATTCGATCGGCTAACCGTCCATCAAAAACTTGTGAAAGTTGCTCTGGCGCAATATTCGACGTATACACTGTCGGTTTTTTTGTGGTTACACGTTCATTGATTAAAGTATGTATATCGCTTCGAAACGCTTCAGTTGCCGTTCGCACTCCAACATCGTCAAGTAAAGCAAATGATGCACAAGTGCCTTTTGCTAAAATTGTGTAATACTTTGAGGCCGCTTTAGATGCCTCTCGTTCCGGGACTCTAGGACGATTGAACTTGTTGAACAGTGTTTGTAGCTCGTTAACATCAACAAAATATGCTGGTAGCGACGAAGGCCTCTCGCTTTGCTTGAACGAATTAATGACTCGCGCAATTATAAACTCATTTAGCAATGCTATAGCAGTTGTTGTTTTTCCTGTTCCCGGCGCGCTAGAATATAAATAAAGAGACTTTATTTCGTGCCCTGATGCAGAAAAAGTAGTTCGATATTTTGCTAACAACTTATAAATTTGTCTCTGTGTATCTTTAGCAGGGCTCGTGTTAAGAGTTAAAAATCTATAATCAGCGGGGACCTCAGCCAGTTTTTCGCGTGCCTCAATAACGACACGGAGTGAATCGGTAGCCGAGCGGTCCTCTAAAAATTTGAAAGTTTCAGCCAATCGGCTCACCTCTTTTCCATGCTTCCGCAAACAATGCACAGGTTTCGCTAGTGCCATGATGTGTTTGAATCAAGTGCCTATGTTTGTCATAATATGCGATAGCACAGAGGTCAAAATCATGTCTATGCGAGTAAACAAGCATGAACTCTCCTTTGCTGTTATCGACACGGCTTTCTAGCACCCAATACTTTCCTAAAGCCATTTTGACACCTCGTCCCAGTCCACTTTTTTTTGGTGTAGTTGCTTTCTTATTGCTTTGATTATGTGCTAGTTCAACGCGCTGCCAGGTTTGCTTTTTATACGTCATCATAAAACCGAAACTGATTCCCGGATACTCCTTAGACGGCTTGTACTCAGCAAAGCAGGTATCAATAAAGTCTTTTAAAAAATTGCTTGCTATGCGTTCCCTTTTTTTTCGCGGTGCCTATAATTTTTCCAATCTGCCCCTGCTCAAGTGCCCAGCGTCCAAATGGCTGATATTCGATGCCATAAAGCCGTTTATGCTCAGCTTGTAAATACTTTGTAAAGTCCGTTGTGTTCCAATCTGCAACTTTTTTAGTCATCAGGCTCCCCCTCCCGAACATTTAGCATTCTTTTCCTCATAAGTTCTCGAGTTTTCTCATCGTATTTGCGCTTTTTATACGCGCTGACTGTTACGTTATCCAAAACGCCTTCAATTGAAATTACACGTCCATTTTCCTGAATCGTCTTAGGGTTTTTAACGAGAGGTGTGTACTTCGTAATGTGCTTCTTGACATTCGTATAAATTCGCCACTCGCCAGTCTCATGCAAATAGCTGAAACACGTTTCTTGATCGTTAAGTGGGGTGCTCATTTTGAATGCCGCTCCTTTCCACGTGTAAACAGTAATGCAAATATTGCGAATGTTAAAAATACTAAGGCTGTGAAACTCATGGCTGACCGCTCCTTTGACCAAAAAATGGCACATTATTTTCTTCCACAAATTCGAATAGCTCTATTTCAGACAGTTCGTAGTCGATGTTTATGAGCTCGTTTGACTTCGCACGTAGCATAGTTGCCACTGCAATAATGTCATCGCGTGACTCTAGCTTCTTATCTATCAGCGACATATTAATGTCATTCAGAACTAAGTTAGCTGCATAGAGACATTGTACTTTTGTTGTTAGCTCTCCCATTCGACAACCCACTCCCACAATTCATCAATCAGATTATCGTGAAGTTTGACAAGGGCATTTATAGCCGCTTTCGTTCCTTTTGCTGTATAGTCGTTATCCGCGTCTGAACTAAGCAAGACTTCTCCCGTGTTTATTTTGTCCAATAGTTCTCTATCAGTAGTTTGCCATAGATGATTAGTAAGTTGAGGCAGCTGCCCTTTTTCGATTACATGAGAGAGTTCACTAGCAAAGTAGTCAGCTACTTTACTTACAAGCCAGTCCTCTCTGTTTAGTATTTCCGCAATCAATTTTCGGCTGTCTCCACCTTCACAAACTGCTTTAATCTGCTTAGCTATCTTTTTAGTATGTGTTTTATAGGTTCTATGTGTTCTTACATCATCTATAAAGATACTATCCATGGTGCCTAACCCCTTCCTATTAATATCTTTTATTTATTGGTCGCCCCCGACAGCTTTAGCTGGCGGTGTACTTTAAAGTCTAGTTCTAATACAGTATAGTTAAATACAGTCTAGTTTATGGTGTCATCTGACACTATGGTAGGTGTTCGTTGACACTATGACATGGTGTCGGTTGACACTATCACAGTATATTCATTTGACAACTTTGCGCCATTTGAATAACGGGATTCAATGTTGATATAATGCCAATTCACAAGTGTTTCAAGTGACTTCGCAAGTGTCTTATTGCCCACTCTCGCTTTTCTGCATAAGGTTGCGCGGCTCGGGTGACATTTTCTTGTCTTATTATGTGCATATCGACAAATAGCAAGCAGCACTCGCAAATCATTTCCGTTTAATGCAGGGTCGTCAATTGCCTTGTTTGGCACCTTCGTAAATGTTGCTTGCTTCATTAGCTCACATCAGCATGTGCCTTGCCCAACACTTTACTGTAAACTTCTTTGCTGACGGATAAGTCGAGCCCAAATTTGTCTTTGACTGCAATTAGTTGCGCTGTGTCGTCCAAAATGGCTTGTCTGTCAACTAACATTTCCGGCAGCATATCACCTTTTTTAAGTGATTTTTCAAAGCCGTATTTGGTTGAGACCGCTTTGTTTGCAATGACGTTTGCAATGATAAAATGTTCGCGTACAGGATCAGCTAAGCTATTTGATAACTTACTCATCGCTTCTTTTTGGTGCTCTTTGTCAAGCATTCGGAACACCTCAAAGCCTTCAAGTCCGGCGGAGTGACGGAGTTGTTTAATTACATCGAAGACCCACCGTTTGAACTCTTTAGCCTTTTCCATTTTGGAACTGAATACCAAATCATAAATTCCGAATTCGCTAATTAAAGTGGCTTTAGACTTATAATTTGAACCAGTCCCCTGAATCAGGGTAGTGGTTTTATCTATATTAGATACATGTGATGCAACAGCATTTTCAGGCTTTCTATAGCCCAATGCCTCAGCAACATCTTTAGCGACTGCCCACCACTCACCTTCCAAACTCACAAATCGAATTTCGTGCCCGTTCCAATTCTCTGTTTTCATCTTGTTTCCTCCTATCAAATTTGTATATCTACAAACGCTAACACCATTGACACAAACGTATATATTTGCTAATATAAAGATACAGAAAGGCAATACAAAAAAAACTTATAGCATCTGTTGGGGAACAGCTGATTTTATTTTTTTCTGTCTTTCATATTAACTACCTAAAGTATAATAGTAAATTTGTACATTGTCAATAAAAAAATGTATTTATTTGCCATTTTATTTTTAGGAGTACGGAGGAACGTTGATATGACAATCGTTGAGAGAATAAAAAAAATTATGTGAAAGTAAAGAAATTACTATAGCAGAATTAGAAAGAAGAACAGATATACCGAACGGAACAATACGAAGATGGGACAACTCTGTGCCTGGCATCGACAAAATACAGCGTGTAGCTGATTATTTTGGTGTTTCTGTAGATTATTTGCTTGGGCGAGACCATCGGTATGTATTAGAAGAAGATGAAGCGGCTTTTCAAGCTTTCATTAATGACCCGGAGTTGTATGTATGGTACAAAGAACTACCTACCCGTGAAGAAGAGTTGCAGGACCTGCGTGAGCTTTGGGAACTCATGAAAAAAACTCGCAACAAATAATAAATAGTTGATTTATTTTCATCTTCGTATTAAAATAAGAACAAACGTTCGATTCTTATTTCTTTTTGAAGGTGGAGATTTAATGAATTATTTAGATGATTTAGTTGAAAACATTTATGACAAACTAGAGATTAAACCGGGACAAATACACATGAATACGATCTGCGCGAAGTTAAATTTGACGCTGATAAAAGCGCCAACACGAAGTCGGCATACACATATGCGCAATCGAGACTACATTTTTATTGATGACAGAAAGCATGAACAAGAACAGCTTGAAGAGTTTTCGCACGAGCTTGGGCACTATTTTTTGCACGATGGTGGCAGCTTGCGCATAAAGAATGTCTATTATGAGTATCAAGAGCGTCAGGCCAATAACTTTGCGGAACGTTTTCTTGTGCCATTTTTTGCCCTTCGACAAATCGAACTACCTCCAAACCGAGCAGACGCAGTATACTTTTTGGAAACAAAATTTAACATTCGAAGAGATTTAGCAAAAAAAACGGCTTTCACTTTACGAGAGAACTCTATATGAACAATATATTCAAACCTATTTATACTGAGAGAAGAGGCGCTGGCTGAATGCTTGCGCTTTTTACATAAAAAAAAAACAGCCCCGACATTTGTCAGGGCTTTAATTCGACTTACTTAATAATGTAAATCATATCTCCATCTACGACTTCTTTGTTTTCAAACTCAAAGTTTTCGCCGTCAAATTGTCCTACGTACTCAACTGCTTCAACTGCACAACCCACAACTTCTGCGACCTCGTTGTTTTTATTTTCTGCACTCGTGCAATAAACTTCTTTAATGTTTCCCGCTTTTTCTTCTTCAATTAATTTAACTACTTGTTCTTTGTTCATAATCATTTTTAATTACCACCTTTTTAAATTTTATTATTTCGTTTCTATATTTACACTATATATCAATATTGATATATAGTCAACCCTTTTTTAAAACTTTTTTTTCTTTCTTCAATAAGATTTTCAAAGTCTTCTAAATCGTCTAGTGTTGCGTGATTTCGAATGAAGTACTTTCCGCTACCTTTCGCACCTTGAATTTTAATTTTTTCTTTATTTTTTTCTCGATATTTTTTCATCGCTCTGCGTTGTGCCTCAGTAGTTTTTTTGTTTTTTTTTCGGTCATTTTTACACCTCATTTTTATTTACATAATTCTATCTTGTTCTTCTAACCGCTCTAGAAGCTTACGTGCAGGCAATCGGTCAAGATGCCCATTTTCGCCAAGCTCTTCTTTTTTGACTTCATCATCAACAATAAAGTCGTAATTAGTATAAATCTTCTGTTTTTCTACGAATTTAAAGAAACACCATAATTCTATGTCTCTTCCGAACTCCTTAATATCATTTTTTAACTCAGCAATCAACTCAGTAGAATCATAACTTATTTTCATGTTCTCTCACTCCTTTTTTTAGTATTGGTACTTGTTATATTTATATAATATATCAATATTGATATATAGTCAATGGTTTTTAAAAAAGTTTTTTGCACAAAAAAAAGAACCCCACCCAAAAGGGCGAGGCTAAGATGTGTTTACGACCGTTTCTCAATCGGTCGCTTACGTGCTTCGCTATCAAACAGAGCGAAAGACAATTAACAGCATTTTATCTTATAAATAATGAAAAACAGCAATAGAGCCATATCCGTACCCATCTACACGAATCAAGTTCGACGGTTTAATCCATCTGCACCATACCCATTTTTTATTGATGAATACAGCTGTTTGAACATAGCCTTTTCGTTTTACACTTGGCTTGATTCGTACAACTGTATTCATATTTAGATAGTTTCCGCCACCTTTTCCCGGAGACACTAGCGCGACGGCTTGGCGTTTGGTAACTGCTGTAACCCACCCATTCGACTTCACAGGCGCAAAATAATAATAAAGAGACGTATAACCCGTTTTTCCGCGAAAAGTTACTTTTCCGCCAGATTGGTAGTTAACAATCGCATTTTTTGGAAGATAGGTTACGACGCCACCTCTCGCATATTTATATTTATAAAGAGGAATATGACTAGATACAGTGATGTCTTTTTGGGCAGATGCAAAAACGGGAACGCTGAAAATCAGCACTCCCGCTAAAATAATAGTAATAATCTTTTTCATGTTGTTCTCTCCTTTTATTTCAACCAATAGTTCGGCGTATAAAATACTTTCTTTTGTTTCGTGAAATAGGCAGATTTGAGCCCGATTTTTTCAGGATAATGTTTTAGTTTCGTACCAGGTTTATAAGTTAAAATCTGCCCGCCACGCAAATTTTGGTTATCCCAAAAGATCGCGAAGGCTTGAACCGTAGCAGAAATACGCCCCTTACTATCCGGCTTACTTAAATTCTTCAAAAATCCATGATAGATGAAGCCTAGCACCAATTTTCCATTTTTATCTGGCACGTAGGTTTTATACCAGTATTTGTTATGCTTTATTACACCTTAATTTTCGTTCCTGTTTTTCCATTTA
>NZ_AODF01000075.1 GCF_000525875.1 Listeria floridensis FSL S10-1187
CTGGGAATCACACAAACTACTCGTGCAACAGAATGCATTGCTATTCAAACTTTTAAAGGGTGAAAAGCTTAAGGAGGATAAATAAATGAATTTTAAGGAAGAATTAGAAAAGCAAAATGCAGAATATGTAGATGCGTGGTTCAAAAAAAAAATGTGGACATAGGACATTTAAAAAGCGACGTTGCTTAATTCTGCAAAACAGGGCTTGTCTGATGCTAGCTACGATATCAAAATGGGCTCTTTTGAGCATATTCGCATTCACATGGATGACATCATGGATAAGTTGTCGAAAGAGCTAGGTGGGGTTAAAGTTTCTAAAAAGCCTAACGTTTTGGCTACGGGGTTTGTTCCCCTAATTTTTAGATGGGGTCATGAGTGACAAAAAATGGATGTGATGCAAGATGACCAAAGAACTTTTTGACAAAAAGACCTTCCTCAAAAACGCTAAAAAATTAAAGCTAAATGTGATGACAATCAAAAAAGGAGAAGAAGGCGGCATCTTCTATCGAGAAAAGAAAACGGATGACTGGAAAGAGCTTACAGCCGATAACTTTTTTGACGAAGAGGCGTTACTAGACATACTCAACGAGCCGCGAATTTATGGGGCATTGAAAATGTTAGCTGATGATAAGGAGGAGATAGAATGACTAAAAAATACGAAGCGACCGTTTATTATCAAAGTGACGAGGGAGAAACTTGCACGATAAAAAATGTTAATGTAGAACAGCTCATTGATAGCATAGACGCCCGATTGGTACCTTTTGTTTACACTGTCGATGGCGCACGATATATAACACTAATCAACGCTGATAAAATACGCGAGATCGACATTAAGTTAGTAGATTCGGAGGAGGATAAATAAATGAATTTTACTATCGTATTGTTCGTTATAACACTAATTCCCTTTATCGCCACTGTCGGACTAGCGATGCACATTGAAAAACGAGTCAGTGAAATGATGGATGAAAAATATATTGAAATTGTAAAACCGATGCTGTCAATCGGAGATTTGGTTGCAATCAACAACTCTTTTGATGGCAAAAGGTATTCTTTGGGAATTGTAAGTGGTGTGCATAGTGATTTTATAACATACATCAACGAAAGAGGCGTGAAAGATGAGATTTACATCAAACAAATCACAAAAATATATTGCAGCAAAGACCTTTCAGCAGAATGGAAAGCTAGGGTTAAACGGAACTTTGAGAACGACATGAGGAGAGTTATGGAGGAGGACACAGAATGAAACATATTTGGGAAAATCATTTAGGCGGATTATACGTAGAAGACGAGTATTGCGAAAGCAACGGTGCATATTGTTTGCAATGCGGCGACGCGGACAGATATCTAGGCGCGTTTGAGACTGTAGATGAACTTATTCAAGAGTTGCTCGAATACGATTTGAGTGAAATTCGATCACTTTTTGAGGAGGACACACAATGAACTTTACGAAAAAAGAATTACAAGACATTTCTCGTGAAAATGCGGATAAGTGGGTTGAAAAAACCTTTGACAAGAGCTATATTCAAGACTTAATTTTAATGGCCGTTGAAAAGGGTAAAGAATCGCTGATTTTATATTGCACAGGGTATGAGGAAGAACTTCTTCGTAAAAATGCTTTATTGATTCGTCGACATTTGGAAAATGTGTTTCCAGATTTGGATATCAAAATAAGTACTGGTCTTGGTTTAGTGACGATAAGTTGGGAGTGATGAATAATGAAAATCGGGCCAGGTGATTTAGTGAAGGTACAGGGCTACAGTGGTGTGTTGTATTATGTTGATTCAATCACTGAGCAAAAAATAACTAGTGAGCGTGGGTACACATATGAAACAGTATATGACTTGACAAGCACTGCGGGTGAATATGAGATAGGTTTTGATGATGATGTTACACTTGTGTGTCGAGCAGACAAAGCTGACGAGTATTTAAAGACTGGCAAACTCACTGTCGAAATGGAACTTGCAAACGCTGATGCGCCAACAAAAAAATTGACAACATCAGAACAGGTGCAGAAAATAGACGAACTGCTCGACGAAGCTCTTTTTAATATTGGGGCTTATGAAGCTACGGGATTGCCTGACTTCAAAGTAAAAGAAAAAGCAGCGTATAAGTTGATTGACCAGGTTCGGAAAGGAGTGATTGAATATGGCAAGTAAACAGTTTGCGCAGCTACTACTCAATAAGGTCATCAACGACCAGAATTTTGGGGCGCTGACTAAGTACAATATTACGCAAGCAGACATGCCTACGAAGGCAGATGCGGAAACTTTCCGATTTATTAAGCAGTACCACGATCAGCAAGGCGCTGTGCCAAGTTATGCCACTGTCAGCGCTCAGGTACAAGACTTTGAGTATATACCCGACGTAAGTGACACTTACGAATACTTAGCAAAGCAAGTCAAAGATTATGCGGGCAAAGTAGCTGTCTTTAAAGTGCTCGAAGACCCTGAGCTGCAAAAAAAGTTCGATAGTATGAATAGCCTTGAATTTATTGAAACGCTCGAACATGAGCTACATAGCGCGAAACTGCAGGCGAGCATCACTGCAGGGCTCGGCACAGACGTGTTAAATGATGGTAGTAAGTTCTTGACCGAGTACCAAAAGCGCAAGCAAGGCGATTCTAATAAAGTGTGGCAGTCCAAGTTTCCTACCATAAATCGGGAGCTTGGCGGCTACACAGAAGGCAACGTGTATGCCTGGTATGGTCGAAGTGGGCGAGGCAAAACAATTGCAGTCACAGAAGAGGGTCTGCAAGCGGCGATTGATGGTGCAAATGT
>NZ_AODF01000076.1 GCF_000525875.1 Listeria floridensis FSL S10-1187
ACAAAAGCAGGCAATTGACATGTTGGTCGAGCGTGAGGAGTATGCAAAGGGTGATCCGGACCGCAAAAGTTTGGATCAGATTGCAGAGGAGTTAGACACTGTGCGCAAGACGATTTACAACTGGCGCAATACCCCTGTTTTTCAAGAGGCACTGGCAGAGGCGAGTCGCGAACGGTTAGCTGTGCTAGCACCTAAGGCATATGGTGCAATGAGTAAACTCATGAGCGGCGCACAACCGAGTACAAAAGCGCTCGACTTGTATTTTAAAACACAAGGTTGGATTAAAAATGAGCAGTCCATCGACCTAACAACTCGGTCGAGAGACGATGCCGACTTAGAGGCTGAGATTGAACGGTTAACAGGGGCATCGAAGCCAGTGAATACTGATGAGTGAGTTTTTGCCTCGTGCTGAGCGTGCCGAGCGTATTGCGCTGCTTGAGCGCCATGCCAACGCGCTGATGCAGTTGAAAAATGAAGGGAAAGCAACTACAAGCCAGCTTGAAACGTTGCTGACTGACCTGAAAGAGCTTGAGCAGTTGCGGCGTGTACACCGAGCCGAACATGATTTGCTGTACTTTATGTATGAATACTTTAGTGAGGACTGCAACCCCGAGAACACAGGCAACTTGATTCCTGCGGGCGTGTCAATTGATGACGCCGCGGACTTCCACCGCCAACTGTGCGATATGTTGGACGATGTAACGACCGGCAATGTGCAAACCAACATCGGTTGGGCGGTGCCTCGTCAACACGCTAAAACAGCCTATTTAACAAACGGGTTTACTTGTCACCAAGCGGTTTACCGTCACCGCAAATACATTGTAGTGATTTCGGAAACAACAGACATGGCGAGTGATTTCATTGGCTGGGCAAAACTTCAGCTTAAGTTTAACGAGAAGTTGCGAGCGGATTTTGGTGAGCTGCTATATGAGCAACCAAGCCGAAACGAAAAGGACAATAAAGATGAATTTATCACACTTTCAGGAACAAAAGTTGAAGCAAAAGGAACCGGGCAGCAAATGCGTGGGCTTCGTTTCTTAAACACACGACCCGACCTATTCCTGCTTGATGATCTCGAGTCAAACCAGAATACGAACACGAAGGACTTGCGCGAAAAAAAACTTGCATTGGTTCCAGTCTGAAATGCTACAAGCAGCGGATAAGGACGCATTGTGTGTGTACATGGGAACAATCGTGCATTATGATTCGCTATTGAACCGTGTTGTCACAAAAAGTCGTGAATTTAAGTCTCAAAAGTTTCCGGCGGTTCTCGCTCACGCAGAAAACCAAACTTTGTGGGCGAAATGGCGTGCGATTTACCACGAAGACAGCCCGACGGCTAAAGAGACGGCAGACGAGTTTTTCGAGCAAAATAAGGCAGAAATGCTGAAAGGTTCTCAGGTTTTGTGGGCTTCTCGCTACGACTATAAATATTTTATGGAGAAGCGCGAGGAAATGGGCGCTAAAGCGTTTAATCAAGAGTACATGAATAACCCGATCGACGAAGAGTCGCAGGTGTTTAATCCTGACGACTTTTTTTTATTACTCGGAAAAAGAACTTAACCTTTCGCAATGTGATCTGTTTGGAGCAGTTGACTTTGCAATGGGAAAAGAAAAAGGGGACTACTCCGCGCTTGTTACAGTTGCTAGGAAACGTGACACAGGCATCTGTTATGTAGTTGATACATATGTTGAACGAGTTAAGCCAGACAAATTTATGCAGGTCATCATCGACAAAACATTGCAATTTCAATACGAACGGTTAGCAGTCGAAGCCCAACAAGCGCAAGAATGGTTTGCGGACAAGCTTGCCGAAGCACTGAAAAAGCGAGGCTATCCGTCCACAACGCGGCTTGCAAAAGTGAAGCAGAAAACACGCAAGGCACTTCGGATTGAAGCAATGCTACCGGATATTGAAGCCGGAAATGTACGCTTTTTAAAGTCGCAAAGATTGTTGCTTGAAATGCTTGAATACTATCCGAACCACAACCACGACGATGCGCCCGACGCACTTGCCGACGCATTGAAAATCGCAAATACAACGTCAAAATTTCAATTTATTCAGCGGCGAGGTTATCGCTAAGGAGGTGATCAATAATAGTACTACTTGACACAAATTTAATTACGCAAGAAAACATTGAAAAAATGATTAAGTCGCCGTTCATGCAGGCGATCGGTAAACAGGAGTTCCAACGTCTTCAAAAACAAGTTGATGCTTATAATTATTATAACGGCTATCAACATCGAGACCCCGAAAGTGGGCAACTTGTAAAAGCCAGCGAATTGGCACGTCCTCCAGGCTTTGACTACGATCCGACACGGTTTGAAGTAAACTACTTTAAGCGCATGATTGATGCAAAGGCGCAGTGGCAAATGGGGGGCGATCATGGAATCAGCGTGTCCCCCAAAATTATTGACCCGCCTGAAGAGCGACTGAAACCCACTTATCAGCCATCAAAAGCCCAAGAAGCGGAGGATAAGCGTGCAAATGTCTACGAGCAACTTCTTTACCAGTTGTGGCGTGATAATGACATGCGATCTGAATTATTGTCGGCGGCTAAGGATCGCTTAATCGCCTCTAGGGTTGCCGTTAAAATTGTGTTTAACCCTCGAACAGGCAAGTTGCAATGGGTGTGGCACCCAGACACGGAAGTGTTCCCCGTTTACAGCAATGATGACTACCGAGAACTAGTCAAGCTGAGTTTCGTTCGATCTGTCGAACTGTACGACGAAAACGAAGAAGAGGTTGAGTTGATTAAAAAGCAAACCTTTGAGCTCATCGAAGGAAAATGCTATCTAACGGAAGGCTACTACAACGAAGCGCTTGAGCCTGTTCAAGAATGGGCAAAACGAGAACCAATTGGGCTTGATTTTATCCCTGCTGTTTTAATTCCAGTTAAAAGTTTGCTAGAAGCTCACGTTGGCGACACGACTGAACTTGATGACATGCGAGAGATTACGGACCGACTGAACCAATTGAACGAAGACGCTGTTGACTCGCTGCGTTTTGAAATGTTTCCCGTGACATATTTCAAAAATGTTCCAGAAAACATATTAAATAAAATTGACATTGCACCCGGCGCAGCCGCTGCTTTAAATTCTGAGGGAGATAAGTCGCCTGACGTGTCTAAGTCAGAGTCGTCTTTTACATATACTACAGCTTTAAACGATACATTTAATCGCTTAAAAGGCGCCTTGCATGAAGTCACTTCATTACCTAACTTTTCCGCACAAGACTTAAATTTCGGCGGAATGAACGCAGAAGCCCTTCAAATTCTGTTTCATGACATTATACAAGATACAGAAGAGCATTGGCATATTTGGCAAGTTAAGTTGCAGGAATTACATCAGAAGTCAATTAAATACTTACAAGCTCGTCTTGGTCATACGGCATTTGGTTATGACAAAGATGTTGTTAAAGCTATCGGAGAAGATTATGAGAGCGAAATTAAGTTTGTGCTCCCACTTCCTGATAACCGCAAAGAATTAGTTGAACTCCTTGCTGACGAAGTAGACGCCGGGTTTGAATCTGTTGCAGGCGCTATGAACCGACTAGGCGTTGAAAATGCTTCCGCAAAGAAACAAGAGATACAAGCAGAAACACTTGAAAAAAAGGCGTTCAGAAGACGTCTACAATTTAAATAATCCGCCAACCGAGGCGTAAAACGAGGAGGATTCATTGAATGAGTGAACAAGAAGAAGTAAAAGAGGTTGAACTTAACGAACAAAACTCGACTGACGAGTCGTTAAAACCGGAAGAACAAAACGAACAAGTTGTGGTTGAGAAAGTCCCATATGATCGTTTTAAATCTGTGAATGACGCAAAGAAAGCGGCTGAACAGGAGCTTGAGCTATTACGCTCACAAATTGCCGAGCAAGAAGCCGAAAAAGCGAAAGAGGAAGGGCGATTTAAAGACTTGTATGAAGCCGAAGTTGCAAAACGTGAAGCTGCTGAAAAAGCTAAGACTCAACTTGAGCTCGATCATTTAAAAGCAGAGGGGCTTGCAAAAGCAGGATTTACAGGGGAAAGACTTGAAAAAGCCAAGAATTTTGTTGATGGCTCGTCTCCAGAAGAAATTCAAAGTAAAATTGCTGAATTTTCGGAACTTATCCCCACTGAATCATATATTGACCCTTCCGTAAATGCACCGGGCGGTCAAAAAGTAAATACACAGACAAGTAAGGATAAAGCAGAAGAAGTTGGCAGAGAAGCCGCTCGACGCTTTTTCAAGAAAAAATAAGGAGGAACTAGATTGCCAATTTACACACCAAAAACTAGCCGTACTGAATTTAAAGGCGGTAAAAATATTCTAGCAAGTGAGCACTTCACTTTTATCGAAGCAGGAGCAACACTTGATGCTACTAAGTTTGGAGCTAAGTATGTAGATGTAGGAACTGCCGTTGCACAAAACGCAACATCTGGAAAATGGGAACCTTACGAAGATGGGGCAGAAGGAGCACCTACCAACTATGCAGATTACGGTATCCTAAATGTTGACTGGAATGCTGACGGAGTCAATGATGGCATTGTTGGGGAGCTTATCACTCGAGGCTCAGTTTATGAAGCAAAACTTGTCGGAGTGACTGACACATTTAAAGAAAAAACACCAGAAATTCGCTATGTAAAGGAGATTAAATAATGCCCGGAATAACACATATTGAACAATTTCAAAAACCAGCAATGCGGGGTCTGATTGACGAAAGCGTGAAAATACGCGAGGAAACACCAACATTTGCCGACGTATTTTTGCCAAACGAGAATACCTTCAGCACAAAATTTGCATACGATATTGTTAAAACAAATCGCCATTTGGCAGCTATGATCGGGTTTGGTGCAGAGCCTCCAGTAATGGATCGCGACGCTGTAGCAAGTAAGATGGGTGAGTTAACAAAACTAGGTATTAAAGATATTGCAACAGAAGAGGAATTATTAGCTCTTAATCAAAGTCGTAACAACTCTGAACACGCTGAATTAATCGAAAAACTTCAACGCAAAGCCATCAACGTATCAAATGCGTTGCTTGATCGAATTGAGTTAATGAAACTTGAAGCTCTAACTACAGGTGAGTTCCATTATAATCACAACAATGTCAAAGTCGACTTTGATTTTGGCGTACCTGACGAACATAAAATTGTTTTAACAGGAGCAAACAAGTGGGACAATTCTGACCATGATGCGCTTAGTGATCTTTTAAACTGGAGCGAGCAATTTTCAAATACAAACGGACGTAGCGCTTCTAAAATTATTATGCCGCGAGAAACTTTCTCATTATTAGCTAAAAATAAGGTTATCATTTCTGAAGCACGGCCTAACACACAGGCCACACGTGTAAGTGAGTTAGAGGTGAAAGAAGTTTTAGGGCAATTCGGATTGCCAAATTTAGAAGTTGTTACAAATCGCAAAATGACAGTTCGTAATCTTTATGATGGAAAAGATGAAGTGAAAGAATTCTTCCCCTCAAACCGTGTTATTTTTGTAGCTGACGGAGTCGGAAAATTCTTATTGGGACCAACTGTAGAAAATGATTTTAAACCAGGCATTGTAGTTGACGCGATTGACGAACGTAGCCCAATCCGCTCGATTTTCGAAGGTGTCGCGGCAGGGTTCCCAGTACTCGAAGACCCTAAATTACTTCTTTTTGCGGACGTGAAATAATGACAAAAGCCATTGTAATTAAAGGTCAAGTTGACTACAAAAATGTGGGGGAAGAGGTTGAGCTAAGCGAGGAAGACTTAGCTCGACTTGTTGCCAAGGGTTTTGTAGAAGAAAAAGAGGAAACAAAACCAAAAGCACTACCTAAAAAAAGAAAAAAGCCCCAAAAACTAAGTAAGGAGGGAATTCATGGCGACGCAAGACGAACTAACTAAAAGACTTGAACTTAAATTCAAAGAAGTTCCGAACCTAACACCGGAAACAATTAAGGGGTGGCTTGACGATGCGTTAGCACAAGAAGGCTATGCGTCGTCAGAGTCTGTCCCTGCTGACAAAATCAATGCTGTGCTACTGACAGCTCAAATTTCAGGGGTTGAAGAGCTCGCTATTAATACAGCACACTATTTTAATTTCAGTGATGGCGAGGAAAGTATTACGAAAGCGAATACCTCAAAAAACTATCTTGATATTTTAAGTGTTCTAAGAAGCAAATACCAGCGACTTTATGCCGGAGACAACGCATTTCGAGTAATGAAAAGGCTTGATAGACTATGACAATTGATGCTTTTTTTTGAGTCTTTAATTGAGGAATACAAGAAGCTAAATACTCAACAATCTAAACAAACAATCCAACAGATAGAAGCGATTAAGCCAAAGGTCTTTGAAGTACTTGTAAAGTATGCTGATAAAGACGAAAATATTCCCCGATCAAAAAATAGATCAATAAATCGTGAATTAGAAGCAATGTTGCCTGACTTCCACAAAGAAGTTTCTGACGCGATTGAACAGGTTATTAATGAAACAACTTCATGGACAACGGATAAAGTAATTGAATTTTTTGCCGTTACTTTTGGAGTATCACTAATTGCCACAAGTACAAAGGAAGCTTTAAACAAAGAAGTCATCAACAATGTATATAAGTATCGCTGGCCAAATGGTACAAACTTGACGGATATTCAATATTGGCATGCACGCGACATACTTGACTCAATCCGCCAAGCTGTAAATACGAAAAGCAAGGCTGGATTGTCAGAGGCACTCAAAGAAGTAGAGAAGGTACTTAAAGCTAATCGCTGGAAAACAGAAAATATCGTCAAAAGTGATGGTGTTAATGCTTATCGTGAATCAATTATTGAGAATGCTAAAAAAAAGTAAATACGTTGAAGCTGTACATATAACAGAAGGAATTCACCACTCGCCAAAATGTGTTGCGTTGGCACACGCAGACCATTATGGACTTGGCGAAGGTGTTTATCTGCCTGACACCAGTTATCCAATTGATCGTCCTCACCCGCGTTGTACTAGCTATTTGACCTATGTTATGAAACCAAGAAAGGACGGGCTATTTGATGATTACTGATGCAGACAAAAGATTTATGAAAGCTGCACGACAGGATATGTTGGCAGGTCGTACTTTTGAAGTTTTGTTGATGCCTTCTGAAATAATGGGCTATGACCCTGATACTAATGAACCAATTCCAATGCCACAAAAACCGAAATCGGTTAAGGCACACGTCACTGAATCCACAGGTTATGGTGCTGTAAATGAGCTTGAGTTAAACAACGGTATCATTCAAAAAACATATGACATTAAGTGTGATATCGCAATTGAAGACTGGATTGAGTGTGAGCAACTAAATTACGAAGGCAATGTGTATAAGGTTGTAGGGAGCCCCAAAAAAGGGATCGGAGTTCGGAATCGTGTTGAGGTTTATGGGGAGTTGGTGCACTAATGAAATTTGATTTTAGAGTGGATATCTCAAGCGCTTTGAACCGAAAACTTTCAGCAAAAATTTATGAAAATGTAGTAGCAGAAGAAGCTGAACGACAAGTGCATCAATCAGCGAGTAAAACAGCACGATATGCACCTAGAAAAACAGGTGCGCTTGCAAATAGCTTTCCTGCCTCTGTTTCGAAACAAAGCATGACTATGTGGCAATATGGTAGTGAGCTACCTTATGCTTCAATTCAGGAGTTTACAAACCGTACAAAGGCTGGTTTCGTTCGGAAAACTGTGCAAGAAGATCGACCTGCTTTTATTTATACGTTGCAACAACGTTTGAGGAAAGTTGGTAGGTAATGGCACTTAGTAATCAAATAATTATCAGGGATTTTATAGAAAAACTACTTCAAGTTGAGGTTCTTAACTTATATGACGGTCTAGAGTTAACCCCAAAAATGAAACCACTAATTATCGTACAAAGCCTAAATGATGCTTTAGTCTACGGAAGTAAAACAAAGTTAAAGGATTCTGTTCAACAAAGTGAGTTATATCAAATAATTCTATACCCGCTGACTTCTCGTCAGCAAAAAGAGTGGAGCGAATCAATAAAAGATGCGCTCATTTTTCATGAGTTCGAAGAGTTCGAAGTAGAGGACAGCATTAGCGTTCAAGAAGTTTATGCTGAGACAGCTTCTGACGAATTAAACAAGCATCGCGCTTTTATTAGCGTGACTTTATTAAACAGAAAAAGTAGGAGGAATTAAATTTGGCATTAGAATATCAAGGAGCAGATAAGATATATATCGTTGCTATTCCGGGTGCGAATGGCGAAACATATATGCGCCCATTTAATCAAACAGACGGCACAACATCAATTGAAGCTGATGATGTAGAACTTGAGACAAAAGACAAGAGCGAGACGGCTTACGGTAAAATTTCGCAAACAGTCAGTTTTGGTCAAATTATGACAAAAGGCGACCCGGCATACCCGTACTTGAAAAAAGCACTTCGCAATAAGCAATATGTGTCTATTGTTGATTTGGACAAAAGGACACTCGAAGGCGAGCAAGGTACATACAAACTAAACAGCTACGAAGAAGATAATGGCGTAGGTGATAACGTGTCAATTTCGATCGAAGCGTCTCTTTCTGGTGACGTGAAAGAAATTAAACTCACGACTTTACCAGATGGTGCGCCAGAAAATAATGCTGATGAAGGCGCTACACCGCCATCTCAATAAAAAAGATTTGGCATATGATTTATATTAAAAAAAATCGTCGCGGGACGTTAACTCAGGAGGATATAAATGACTAAAAAAACTAATCGAGTGACCTTCGCTCTGAATGAAAAAGAATATGAACTTAAGCTAACCTTTGATGCAATTAATTATATGAACAGTATCGAAGACGGAGGAGCGCTAGCCTTAATTGGTAAGGTCATGATGGGTGATCTTGGTGTGTACACACATATTGTTTATGCAGGGCTACTTCATACAGGTGAGGGCATCAGTTACAACACTGTCAAAGCTGAAATTAATAATAAAATCGAGGCTGGAGAAATCGACTTAGATAAAATTTTGCACGACGGAAATGCTTTGGTTGCGAACAGTTTTTTCTTCAAGAAAACAGTAGACAAACTGATGAAGAACGAAGATGCAAAACAAGCGATGGACCAACTTCTGAATTAATATTTAATGTTGACGAATATATAAAAAAAGCGTGGCGTTACTTGCGATTGAAGCCAAGAGAGCTCCGCGAGCTAACTCCACGCGATTTTTATTTGCTTATGTCTGAAGAAGAAGAGTATAGATATGACCAAATTGAAGAGCAAGTCCGACAAGCGATATTTAATGAAAGTGCAGCACGCTCTAAGAAATTAAAACCAGAGTCGCTTTTCAAGCGTCCGACGGAAGAAGATCGCAGAGAAAAAGTAATGTCAGAGGACGAAAAACTTATTATTCAGCGGGAAAACGAAAACTTTCTTTCGAAGATTGATTTTAGCAAACTACAGAAGGGGGGTTAACGATTGTCAAATTTTGACATATTAGTTCGTGTAGGAGCGGACATAAATGATCTATCTCGAAAATTTAATCAGGCGCATAGTAGTGCTCAAAGTATGAGTAAGAATATTGGCATGGCCGGAGCTGCTATTGCAGCAACTTTTGGCGCTGTAAGTGTCGGACTTGTAAAGGGTATTGGGGCTTCAGTTCGAGCTGCGGCAGACTTTGAAAGCGCTTGGGCTGGCGTTGAGAAAACGGTTGATGGCAGTGCTACACAAATGAAATCTCTACAAAAAGAACTTTTAGCCATTACTAAAAATATGCCACAATCAACGAAAGAAATTTTTGCGGTTGCTGAAGCGGCAGGGCAGCTTGGAATAAAACGTGAAAATATAGCGAAATTTACCAAAACGATGCTCGATCTTGGTGTTGCTACAAATATGACAAGTGATGAGGCGGCAACAAATTTAGCTCGTTTGGCTAACATTACACAAATGCCACAAAAGAATTTTGACCGATTAGGAGCTACTGTTGTAGACTTAGGGAATAATTTTGCGACAACAGAAAAAGAAATTGTTGAAATGGGGCTTCGTCTTGCTGGTCAAGGTAAGCAAGTTGGTATGTCTGAAGCCAAAATTCTTGGATTAGCAACTGCAATGTCTTCTGTTGGTATTCAGGCCGAAGCCGGCGGTACTGCTATGACCATGGTCATGAAAAAAATCAACAATGCAGTTGATTCTGGTGGCGCTAAGTTAACTGGATTTGCTAAGTTGGCTGGTATGAGTGCCAATGAGTTTAAAATAGCATGGAAAAAAGACGCAGCAAGCGCACTGGACGCGGTTGTGCATGGCCTTTCTAAAAGTAGTAAGGAAGGTAAAAACTTAACATCTATTCTTTCTGATTTGGGCATTAAAGGCATACGTGAGTCAGACGTTTTACTTCGATTATCTGGTAACGCAGACTTGTTGACCAGCGCACTCAATACTGCGAACAAGGCGTGGAAAGATAATACGGCATTATTAAATGAAGCGAATAAACGTTATGCAACATTTGATTCTCAAGTTGGTATTTCAAAAAAAGTCATGACTGAATTCATGCGGGCGATTGGAACACCTTTGAAAGATGTGTTAGGTAAGTTACTACAATTCATTAATAAAATCGTCATCAAAATAACAGAATTTATTAATAGATTCAATGAAGCACACCCAACACTTGCAAAAGTAATTGCAGTTATCACTTTATTAGTGACCGCCTTAATGATTTTAGGCACAATTGTTGGATCAGCTATGGCTGCTTGGGCAGCTTTCGGGTCACAGATAATGGCGGTAATTGCAATGATTGCACCAATTGCAGGGGGATTAGGTTCCTTGCTAGCTCCCTTTCTTGCTATAGCTGGCGCAGTCATACTTTTAACCACTTTAATTATTGACTTCTGTAAAACAAACGAAACCATGAAGCGTATTTTAGATTCTATTGTATCTAAGTTTAAAAATGCTTTGATGCCAGCTGTTGAAGCCGTTAAGAATTTATTTGCAGCTATAAAAAAAGTTTTAACGGATTTTGCAAATGCAATGATAAATAGCGCGAAACAGAGCGCTTTATTTGTAAGTGTCATGAAGGTGGTTAATGGTGCTGTTTCTGGTGTAGTATGGCTGTTTGACAAGTTTGTGGGGGTAATTGCCTTTGTTGCGCAAAAATTTGCCGATTTTGTCAATAAATTAACTGATAGTATTTCTAGTATTGACGCAACCAAAGCTAGTTTTCAAGGCTTAGGGGACTTAATTAAAAAAGGTTTTGGACTAGCTGTCGCAGGTATAGTTAAATTGCTCCAAATAATGAGCCCTTTATTTGATCGCATTGGTGCGGCAATAGATAAATTGCTGCCTGGTTTTTCTAAATTTACGGAAAAACTAAAAATTATGGGTGGACAAGTCCTTCAAAAGGCAGCTCCAGCTTTTGCAAAGCTCAAAAGTGAAATGACTGAAATGTCTAACGGGGTTGTATCCAGGCTAAGCGCGGGTCTTGACTTTTTGGGAGGAGTTTTTGGAAAGCTCGGAGGTGTTTTGACTATTGTTGTTGCAGTCTTTACACAAATGGCTTTAGCTATGTTGGGTATAACAGGACCGCTTGGTATTGTAATTTCGCTTCTGGTGTCTTTTGTTGCGACATGGATTAAGACCGGAGACATGTCCGCAAATGGCATTACGAAAGTATTTACTGGATTGACCGATGTAATCTCCAAGGCATCTACTTATTTAGCACAAAATCTGCCCCGGTTTATTTCAATGGGCGTGGACATGATTGCGAATTTAGTTCAGGGTATCATGTCTAGTTTACCATCAATAATAACAGCCGTTGTCAGTGCACTTGGTGCATTTTCGTCAGCGGTATCCACTAGTTTACCAGTGATTGTAGAATCAGGCGTAACGGCTGTTACAACTTTCGCAGAAACAATTGCCTCAAACATTCCTTTGATTGCAGAAAAGGCTACCGAAATGATTTCAAGTTTTGCAAACAGCCTCATTAGTGGCATCGGTAGTGTTGCAGATGCAAGTAATCAAATTGGCGGAGAGTCCGTCTCTGGACTTGACCAGACGGAAGCGTCATCGAATAAAGGCGTCGAATTAATTCATGCTTTCGTGGACGCTGTGGCACGTGTTGCACCTAGCGTATTTGATGCTAGTGTGTCTATTATGACTGCTTTTGCAAAAGGAATAACGGACTTGCTTCCAAAACTTGTAACAGCGGTTTCAGAAATTTTAACGGCTTTAATTGGTGCAATTACTCAAAATCTACCGAAAATTATCTCGACATGGCTTAGTATTTGGACTGGTATTATAGATTCTGTTGTATCTCTATTGCCGGCGCTAGTTTCAACTATTACAAAATTAATCACGACAATTTTAACAACGTTAGTCAACGCACTTCCTCAAATTATAAATGCAGGCGTTCAAATTTTAACGGCTCTAATTCAAGGTATTGTAACGATGTTGCCTATGATTACTGGCACTATTACGAACATACTAACTGCCCTTATAGAAGTTTTAGTTGAGTCTTTGCCAAAAATTATTAATGCAGGGGTGCAGCTACTCATTTCGCTGATTCAAGGTATTGTGACTGTGATACCACAATTAATTGAGGTCGTCATGAACTTAATTCCGGTTATAGTTGGTGGGATTTTAGCCGCACTACCAATGATTATTGCGGCCGGCATTCAGATACTGACTGCATTAATCGGTGGATTGATTGAGGCACTCCCACAACTTCTAAATGCGGCGATCACTATTCTAATGTCTTTGATTGAGTGTATAATCACTAACCTTCCTTTAATTATTGACGCCGGAATTAAGATGATCACTTCTCTTATATCAGGAATCATTAAAATGCTCCCTGATATAATTGACGCAACAATTAAATTAATAACTACCTTGCTAGATGCAATTATTAAGAATCTACCTAAAATAATTGAGGCAGGTGTGAAGCTGCTTCTTGCTTTGATTCAAGGTCTTATTAAAGTATTACCACAACTTCTTCAAGCTGGATTTAAGCTGATTATCGAGCTAGGCAAAGCACTCATAAAAATGGCTCCTCAAATTTTAAGCGCAGGTGTTCAATTAATTTGGGCGCTTATCAAAGGACTACTTCAAATGTTGGGGCAAATACTTGCGGCTGGCGGGCGTCTAATCGTCCAATTGATTGGAAAAATTGGGTCATTTGCAGGTCAGTTGGTGGCAAAGGGTGCTGAACTTATCGGTAAATTTATTTCTGGAATAGGCAAGAAAGCTAAAGATGTACTATCAGAGATTGGTAAGCTACTAAAAAGCATGGTAGAAAAGTTTAAACCTAATACGCTTTTAAATGCTGGAAAGGCTATTATTGATGGATTCCTAGACGGACTAAAATCATCGTTTGAAGGGGTTAAAAACTTTGTTGGAGGAATTGCTGATTGGATTAAAGATCATAAGGGTCCAATTAGCTACGATAAAAAACTCTTGATACCGGCCGGTCGGGCTATTATGACGGGTTTAAACAAGGGACTTGGTTCTGAGTTTAAGAGTGTAATGGGCACTGTTATGGACATGAGCGCAACAATTAACAAAGCTGCAGAAGGAAGCATTAACAATATTCGAACTGGTCTTGAAAGTGGTTTAAATGGCGCTATTGGAGCATCTGTTGCATCCTCAGTTGATGCAAATGTAACCAGCGGAGGTCTTGCCGATCTGATTGGCTCTAAACTTGAAGCATTGGGTGATCGCATAGACGGAATGGAAGTTTCAATTGACGGCAAAAAAGCAGGTCAAATTGTGGCGCCGCATGTGAGCGAAGCAGAAGCTAAAGCGCAACGCTATCAATTTAAGGCGAGAGGTATGCAGTATTAGAGGAGGCGTAGAATGAACGAAAATGAATTGACATACTTTGTTTTTAATGGACAAAGTAGCTTAGATTTTGGGTTGGCAGTTCGGGAGCGCGCTCCTTATACTGCGCCAGAAAAAAATATTGAACTGATTGAGCGCCCCGGACAAAACGGAGCGCTTATGATCGATAAGGGGACATTTAAACTGGTAACAGAAGAGTTGCCAGTTTATTTGTTTGCAAAAGATCGCACGCAAAGAAACATACGCGAAGAGGCTACAGAACTGTTTAATTGGTTAAAGTCACCGAGTGGTTGGTGTGAGCTTTATTATAGCGACGACCCTTACCACCTAATGCAAGTACATATTGCGAGTGAACTTTCGTTTAATGAAGTCTTTTACCTTTTCTATGTGGCGAAGGTACGTTGCCATTTACTCGAAAGCCTGAACGCTGGAACACTGATGGGCTCGCTGTACGTGAAATAACTAAAAAAGGCGATATTCTTTATAACCCCGAGTTATTTAAGAGTGCTCCTGCAATAACTGTTCACGGGAGCGGTGATATTACGCTTTACATCAATAATCAAACAGTTGTTTTAAAAGGCATTAGTCAGCCAATCACGCTAGATGCACAAATGCAGAATAGTTACACAAAGCCAAACGGTGTTATTACACCAGCTAATAGCTCAGTGCTAAACCCTATTCCGACACTTGATCCCGGCGACAACTTGTTTGACTGGATCGGAAACGTGACGAAGATTGAAGTTATACCGCGCTGGTGGACAATATGAGTTATCCGATTTTATACCGATCAGATGATATAGAGTTATTGAAAGGTATTGTACCGAAGCACCATGGCATCGGGATCTTAACTCGTATTAGCTCGCCAGTTGTGTCTGAGGAACGGCAGGCAGCATTTACGTTAGAATTTGACTATTATGCACCAATCGAAACAGACGAAGACTACAACATACAAAAAGTGATTTTCGATGAACTTGTGAAGCATAATGTCATCAAAGCAAAGCCAAACGACTTCGACGGGGACAGACTATTTCGCATTGAAGATGTTGAGTTCGACACCATAAACAATTCTAAAAAGGTCACTGCTACAGTCATTGCACAAGCTGACTTAACAGCAAATGCGTTTCAAAAAGTGGACATTACAACGACGACACCATCGAATGCTTTTAAAACCATGGTAGAAAAGTCTGTAGTGCCAACTCCTTATACCGCATGGACAGATATTACTGAAACTAGCAACTTCACGCAAGAATACAACAATGTATTAAATGCCATTGCTGGTTCAGAAGGTTCGATCATTGATACGTGGCGCACTGAAATTGAATGGGATAATTTTACTGTACGGTTTTGGAAGAATCGAGGTAAAAACAGAGACGTTCGTATCGCCTATAAGAAGAATTTGACTGGTTTGAACATGACTACGTCGGGCGACATTACAACACGTATTATCCCATTTGCCAAAATCGATAATGGCGACGGGTCCACTCGTGAAGTTACTCTTTCAGAAGTAGTTATTGACGCCGAAAATATTGATGAGTTCTTTCAACCGCTTGCTTTGCCCGTCGATTTTTCGCAGGAAATGCAAGATGCGGGCTATACGTCTGAAGCACAGCTTCGTACATTAGCAAAGGCTTGGTTTGAAAAAACGGGCAATAATCAGCCAAAAGTAAACATTGAGGTTGATTTTATTCAACTTGCTCGCACAGAAGAATATAAAGAGTATGCTGCACTCGAACGTATTGCACTATTTGATACTGTGCAAGTATGGCACGATGATTGGGGCATCTACTTAGATGCACGAGTAAGTAAGTATCAGTATGACCCAGTCGAAGAACTTTACATTTCAATGGAGTTAGGCGATGCTAAATATTCGTTAAGTAGTCGAGCTACAAGTGATGCTGAGACGAAGCAGCAACTTGAAAACAAGTTCAATAATATTCACGATTTCATTAATCTTGCAATTGACAAAGCCACTCAAATAATTACTGGGAACGACGGAGGCTATGTGGTTCTTTATCCGCCAGGCAGACCCGCCGAAATATTCATCATGGACACTGACGACATGAATACAGCTAAGCAAGTTCTTAGATTAAATAAGAGTGGGATTGGATTCAGCAGTGATGGCGTCAATGGTCCTTACAAATCAGCGTGGACGCTCGACGGTGCTTTTAATGCTGACTTCATCACTGCAGGAACAATTCAAGCGATAGATATAAAAGGTGTAAACATCACCGGTTCAAAAATACAAGCTGACGAATTCAGTGCAATCGTCGATAAAATGGTGCCGAACCCATCCGGCGGAAATTGGATAAAACAAGGTGAGGGGCGCTTTACAGTAAATGGTGATAGCCTCTTATTTGAGTTAAGGAATGCGAGCGGAACTATTATAGGTAAACTCATCATGGATTATGGTGGCTACTATATATTAGATAATCAGGGTCGTCAGGTTGGCGGAGTATCTGACGAGGTCGTAACATCACATGCTATCTCAGTTCCACCTTATGATAGGCAAGGTTGGGGACTCGCCGGTTTCTACATTGGCGTCGATACGACAAATAGTGGTGAGCTTCGTATTGTAGATAAAAAAGGGCTTCCTAACTCTGGAGCTGATCCAAATAATTATATTTATGGTAATGTGCGAGCAAAAAGCTTTATTCAACATTCATCTGAAAAAGCAAAAAGTGATATTAAGCCTATTGAAGAAGCGGAGTTTTTTGTGACTTCTGCTGTTGAAATGATTATGAGTACAGGGCTGTTTGAGTACCGATATGGCAATAATGACGACCTACAGATAGGCTTCATCGCAGAACAGACGCCACGCCCACTATTAGCCGAAGATGGTAAAGGCATCGATATCTACAAAGCAGTTGCTTATTTATGGCGCTATGCTCAAGAAGCCATTAAAAAAAATCAACGGTTAGAAAATAAGTTGAATAATATTGAAGAACGACTTGAAAAATTAGAAAGAGGTGGTGCTAATGGAGCTTGTTAGACCAATTCCATACAGATTAGATTTAAACACTGCTGTTCGAGCAAATCCTCGAATTGTGGGAACTGTGGGCGATAAGGATTCGTTAACACTTGAAGTCACATTGACTGTCAATAGTGTGCCGTTTGATTTAACTGGCTGGAGCGTGTACTTTAAAGCGTTATTGCCTGACGATGAACACTTTGTGCTAGATGATTCAACAATAATTGATTCTGACCCAACAACAGGAAAATTTTCTTACACGTTTGTGCAAGAAGCATTTAGCTTTCCAGGCACCGTTTATAATGCAAAATTTATGCTGACTAAGGGAAGTACACCGGACCAAATTACGCACAGCTTTGACTTCAATTATCAAGTTAAAGCTGACCCGATCCAAGGTAAATTAGAAGCTTCAAGTTTTGTTAGTGATTATGAGCGTTTTAAAGAAGAGATTAAAGAAATGATGCAGGATAGTTTGACGAACTCCGCAAAAGCTTTAGAAGATAGTCAAAATGCCGTTGAGCTGTCAGCGAAAGCAGAAACAGAGCTCGCGAAGTTGCGAGACGAAATCGCAAAAAGTGGGTACGTCTCGAAAACAGGCGACAGCATGACCGGAACGTTAAACTTAGACGGTCAAAACGCTTTAACTATCCGATACGGTTCAATAAAGCATTATGTAGGTACTGGCCTAGCAAACGATACACAGATCACGTTTTCAATCGGCCATCAGAGCACCGGGCATCTACCAGAAGACACACTAACATACGTTATTGGCGGCGGGGCTGTAGGTGATTCGAGGTTTTCAATCACGGGTTACGCTAACGGGTATCTCCTCGGTTACGCACCAGCCGATTATGTATGGGGGCGTTCTGTTGTTAGCGGTGGGAATCCAGTAACTGCTAAAACTATAACGCCTAGCACCTCTTTAGCGATTCAGCGCGACGGGCAACTTACAAAATTTGTTGGGAATGTTCAAATTGATGGCGCCTTTCAATTCGACGTTAGTAATACATCAGCGGCGCCTATTTTTGACGCCTCCAAAGTTTCAGACACACAAAGCTGGGCTCGCGGTTTTGGGATAAGAGCTGGTAATCGGTTAGCTGAGTTCGGCATAAGTGGCAAGGGTAAAGTCGCGAATGTTTTATATTTTGGTTTTGGTGCTTCGCCTTGGGTCAAAGCGAACAGCCTATACATTGAATGGGAGACTAAAAAAGCTTTTCTTTTTGGTAACGAACTGGCAACAAAAGAACAAGCACTTTCCGATGCTAAAAACTATCTTGATCAATCTTTGACCGTCCAAACTGTTACCCTCACACCTAAAAATGGATTCGTCGCATCGAGAGCCCTAACAGCCCGTTATGTAAAAATGAATAATCGTTATCTCGTTATGCTAGGCGGCATTGTTGGAAAAGGAACCGGAACAGGGACAGGTATTTGCGCGACAGTACCAACAATACTACAACCCGATACTGATTGGAATAAGCTTTATAGCGCGGCTCAACAGTCCACTAGCGCATCTAATCAGGCGAATATTTATTTGGGTGGTTCGGGTGATATTAACATTGTGGCGGTGGGTGCTGTTGATGTTAATACCGGTCTTGATGGCATATCCTATTTTACGAAAGAGGTGACGTCATAATGTTTAAACAAGTGTTTAAGTTCGATGCAAGTGGCGTATTCGAACGTGATGATCTGTATTTTTGTGAAGATAACGAAGTGATGCCGGCAGGTTATACAACTATTGCGCCTC
>NZ_AODF01000077.1 GCF_000525875.1 Listeria floridensis FSL S10-1187
GAAATCAAAAAGTGATTTCCAAAACAAATCTAGTAAGAAATTGCTAGCGAAGTCAAGTATGACGCTAAGGAAACTTATTCACGGTGTTGAATAAGTATTCAAATTCATTTTAACGAGAGTTTGATCCTGGCTCAGGACGAACGCTGGCGGCGTGCCTAATACATGCAAGTCGAACGAACCAAAGAGAAGCTTGCTTCTCTGTCGGTGAGTGGCGGACGGGTGAGTAACACGTGGGCAACCTGCCTATCAGCGGGGGATAACACTTGGAAACAGGTGCTAATACCGCATAACAGTAAGGTTCGCATGAACCTTGTTTGAAAGACGGTTTCGGCTGTCACTGATAGATGGGCCCGCGGTGCATTAGCTAGTTGGTGGGGTAAAGGCCTACCAAGGCGACGATGCATAGCCGACCTGAGAGGGTGATCGGCCACACTGGGACTGAGACACGGCCCAGACTCCTACGGGAGGCAGCAGTAGGGAATCTTCCGCAATGGACGAAAGTCTGACGGAGCAACGCCGCGTGTGTGAAGAAGGTTTTCGGATCGTAAAGCACTGTTGTTAGAGAAGAACAAGGAGAAGGTAACTACTTCTCCCCTGACGGTATCTAACCAGAAAGCCACGGCTAACTACGTGCCAGCAGCCGCGGTAATACGTAGGTGGCAAGCGTTGTCCGGAATTATTGGGCGTAAAGCGCGCGCAGGCGGTTTCTTAAGTCTGATGTGAAAGCCCCCGGCTTAACCGGGGAGGGTCATTGGAAACTGGGAGACTGGAGTGCAGAAGAGGAGAGTGGAATTCCATGTGTAGCGGTGAAATGCGTAGATATATGGAGGAACACCAGTGGCGAAGGCGGCTCTCTGGTCTGTAACTGACGCTGAGGCGCGAAAGCGTGGGGAGCAAACAGGATTAGATACCCTGGTAGTCCACGCCGTAAACGATGAGTGCTAAGTGTTAGGGGGTTTCCGCCCCTTAGTGCTGCAGCAAACGCATTAAGCACTCCGCCTGGGGAGTACGACCGCAAGGTTGAAACTCAAAGGAATTGACGGGGGCCCGCACAAGCGGTGGAGCATGTGGTTTAATTCGAAGCAACGCGAAGAACCTTACCAGGTCTTGACATCCTTTGACCACTCTGGAGACAGAGCTTCCCCTTCGGGGGCAAAGTGACAGGTGGTGCATGGTTGTCGTCAGCTCGTGTCGTGAGATGTTGGGTTAAGTCCCGCAACGAGCGCAACCCTTGATTTTAGTTGCCAGCATTTAGTTGGGCACTCTAAAGTGACTGCCGGTGCAAGCCGGAGGAAGGTGGGGATGACGTCAAATCATCATGCCCCTTATGACCTGGGCTACACACGTGCTACAATGGATGGTACAAAGGGTAGCGAAGCCGCGAGGTGGAGCCAATCCCATAAAACCATTCTCAGTTCGGATTGCAGGCTGCAACTCGCCTGCATGAAGCCGGAATCGCTAGTAATCGCGGATCAGCATGCCGCGGTGAATACGTTCCCGGGCCTTGTACACACCGCCCGTCACACCACGAGAGTTTGTAACACCCGAAGTCGGTAGGGTAACCTTTATGGAGCCAGCCGCCGAAGGTGGGACAGATAATTGGGGTGAAGTCGTAACAAGGTAGCCGTATCGGAAGGTGCGGCTGGATCACCTCCTTTCTAAGGAATAGGAAACCTACGGATCTTTTTCCCTTCTTTTGTTCAGTTTTGAGAGGTCTATACTCTCAAACTGTTCATTGTTCTTTGAAAACTAGATAAGAAAAGTTAGTAAAGCCGAAATAAGTGAGAACTTATTTCGAACCAGTAACCGAGAATCAATCGAGAGAGCAATCTTTCAATACACGGTTCGTCTCACTATCGCAAGTGAACGAATCGAACCTTTTACTTCGTAGAAGTAAAAAAGAGGTTAAGTAAGGAAGGGCGCACGGTGGATGCCTTGGCACTAGGAGCCGAAGAAGGACGGGACTAACACCGATATGCTTTGGGGAGCTGTACGTAAGCGTTGATCCAGAGATTTCCGAATGGGGGAACCCACTATCTTTAGTCGGATAGTATCCTTGTGTGAATACATAGCACAAGGAAGGCAGACCCAGGGAACTGAAACATCTAAGTACCTGGAGGAAGAGAAAGAAAAATCGATTTCCTGAGTAGCGGCGAGCGAAACGGAAAGAGCCCAAACCAAGAAGCTTGCTTCTTGGGGTTGTAGGACACTCTATACGGAGTCAGAAAAGAAAGTGATAAATGAAGCGGTCTGGAAAGGCCCGCCAGAGACGGTAACAGCCCGGTAGTTGAAATGACTTTCTCTCCAGAGTGGATCCTGAGTACGGCGGAACACGTGAAATTCCGTCGGAATCCGGGAGGACCATCTCCCAAGGCTAAATACTCCCTAGTGACCGATAGTGAACCAGTACCGTGAGGGAAAGGTGAAAAGCACCCCGGAAGGGGAGTGAAACAGTTCCTGAAACCGTGTGCCTACAAGTAGTTAGAGCCCGTTAATGGGTGATAGCGTGCCTTTTGTAGAATGAACCGGCGAGTTACGATTTGTTGCAAGGTTAAGCGGAAAAAGCGGAGCCGTAGCGAAAGCGAGTCTGAATAGGGCGATTGAAGTAACAGGTCGTAGACCCGAAACCAGGTGATCTACCCATGTCCAGGATGAAGGTAAGGTAATACTTACTGGAGGTCCGAACCCACGCACGTTGAAAAGTGCGGGGATGAGGTGTGGGTAGCGGAGAAATTCCAATCGAACTTGGAGATAGCTGGTTCTCTCCGAAATAGCTTTAGGGCTAGCCTCGAAGGAAGAGTCATGGAGGTAGAGCACTGTTTGGACTAGGGGCCCCTCTCGGGTTACCGAATTCAGATAAACTCCGAATGCCATTGACTTATCTTCGGGAGTCAGACTGCGAGTGATAAGATCCGTAGTCGAAAGGGAAACAGCCCAGACCACCAGTTAAGGTCCCCAAATATACGTTAAGTGGAAAAGGATGTGGGGTTGCTTAGACAACCAGGAGGTTGGCTTAGAAGCAGCCATCCTTGAAAGAGTGCGTAATAGCTCACTGGTCGAGTGACCCCGCGCCGAAAATGTACCGGGGCTAAACGTATTACCGAAACTGTGGATGAACCTCTTTGGAGGTTCGTGGTAGGAGAGCGTTCTAAGGGCAGAGAAGCTAGACCGGAAGGACTAGTGGAGCGCTTAGAAGTGAGAATGCCGGTATGAGTAGCGAAAGAAGGGTGAGAATCCCTTCCACCGAATATCTAAGGTTTCCTGAGGAAGGCTCGTCCGCTCAGGGTTAGTCGGGACCTAAGCCGAGGCCGATAGGCGTAGGCGATGGACAACAGGTGGAGATTCCTGTACCAGTCTTGATTGTTTGACCAATGGGGTGACACAGAAGGATAAGGAAGCGCACGGATGGAAGAGTGCGTCCAAGCAGTGAGTGTAAGAAGTAGGCAAATCCGCTTCTTGCGAAGCATGAGCTGTGATGGGGAAGGAAATAGAGTACGGAAGTTCCTGATTTCACGCTGTCAAGAAAAGCCTCTAGGAAGAGAAAGACTGCCCGTACCGCAAACCGACACAGGTAGATGAGGAGAGAATCCTAAGGTGAGCGAGAGAACTCTCGTTAAGGAACTCGGCAAAATGACCCCGTAACTTCGGGAGAAGGGGTGCTCTGATAGGGTGAAAGCCCGAGAGAGCCGCAGTGAATAGGCCCAGGCGACTGTTTAGCAAAAACACAGGTCTCTGCAAAACCGTAAGGTGACGTATAGGGGCTGACGCCTGCCCGGTGCTGGAAGGTTAAGAGGATGGGTTAGCATCTGCGAAGCTCAGAATTGAAGCCCCAGTAAACGGCGGCCGTAACTATAACGGTCCTAAGGTAGCGAAATTCCTTGTCGGGTAAGTTCCGACCCGCACGAAAGGCGCAACGATCTGGCACTGTCTCAACGAGAGACTCGGTGAAATTATAGTACCTGTGAAGATGCAGGTTACCCGCGACAGGACGGAAAGACCCCGTGGAGCTTTACTGCAACCTGATATGGAATGTTTGTACCGCTTGTACAGGATAGGTAGGAGCCATTGAATCGTGTGCGCCAGCATACGAGGAGGCGCTGGTGGGATACTACCCCCGCTGTATGACCATTCTAACCCGCCACGCTTAGCGCGTGGGGAGACAGTGTCAGGTGGGCAGTTTGACTGGGGCGGTCGCCTCCTAAAGTGTAACGGAGGCGCCCAAAGGTTCCCTCAGAATGGATGGAAATCATTCGCAGAGTGTAAAGGCACAAGGGAGCTTGACTGCGAGACTGACAAGTCGAGCAGGGACGAAAGTCGGGCTTAGTGATCCGGTGGTTCCGCATGGAAGGGCCATCGCTCAACGGATAAAAGCTACCCCGGGGATAACAGGCTTATCTCCCCAAGAGTCCACATCGACGGGGAGGTTTGGCACCTCGATGTCGGCTCGTCGCATCCTGGGGCTGTAGTCGGTCCCAAGGGTTGGGCTGTTCGCCCATTAAAGCGGCACGCGAGCTGGGTTCAGAACGTCGTGAGACAGTTCGGTCCCTATCCGTCGCGGGCGCAGGAAATTTGAGAGGAGCTGTCCTTAGTACGAGAGGACCGGGATGGACGCACCGCTGGTGTACCAGTTGTTCCGCCAGGAGCATCGCTGGGTAGCTATGTGCGGCAGGGATAAACGCTGAAAGCATCTAAGCGTGAAGCCCCCCTCAAGATGAGATTTCCCATTTCTTCGGAAAGTAAGATCCCTGAAAGATGATCAGGTAGATAGGTTTGGAGTGGAAGTGTGGCGACACATGGAGCGGACAAATACTAATCGATCGAGGACTTAACCTCAAACTTTGATTCCCTGGTTTTTTGAACCCTTTTCTTCTCTAGTTTTGAGAGAACAACGTTCTTTCAGTCAAACTTGTCTGGTGGCTATGGCGAGAAGGTCACACCCGTTC
>NZ_AODF01000078.1 GCF_000525875.1 Listeria floridensis FSL S10-1187
ACTCAGACTGTAGACAAAGTAAGTGAAAAAACTTTGTTTACAATGTTTTTTGATTTATACTAAGGAGAGAACTGACATAAAAAACAAGAGGTGAAGAACATGTTATCCAAACATCAAGACGATATTCGCCACCAAATGGTGGCCATCTCCATGGATGATTTAGTGCCAGAAGACCATTTAGTTCGAAAAGTGGATGCGGTGATTGATTTTGATTTTATCTATTCCCTTGTCGAACATACCTATTCGCATACAGGAAGGCCTAGTGTGGATCCTGTGGTGCTGATCAAACTCGTGCTCATCCAATACTTATTCGGGATTCGTTCAATGCGCCAAACGATCAAAGAAATCGAAACGAATGTAGCGTATCGATGGTTTTTAGGCTATGATTTTACGATGAAAATTCCTCACTTTTCAACTTTTGGGAAGAATTATGTTCGCCGTTTCGCAGAAACGGATGTGTTTGAACAAATCTTTTACCGGATTCTCAAACAAGCCTCAGAAGCAGGCTTTGTGGATACGGAAATCGCTTTTGTAGACTCGACACATGTGAAAGCGAATGCGAATAAAAATAAATGGCATAAAAAAGGGGTACGTAAAGAAACACGTGCCTATCAAGAAGAGCTTGAAAAAGAAATTAATTTTGTGCGAGAATCAGAAGGAAAAAAGCCGATTGTGTGGAAAGAAAAATGCGAGGAGAAAGAAATTAAAATCAGTCGAACAGATCCCGAAAGTGGATACTACGTCAAAGGGGAACGAGAGAAACAGTTTGCCTATTCTTTTCACACGACTTGTGATCGCCATGGCTTTATTCTTGAAAAAAATCGTAACACCTGGAAACATTCACGATAGCCAAGTACTCATCCCTTTAATGGAAAAACTTCGTCAAAAACACCTACCCGAAGTGGTGGTAATGGATGCAGGTTACAAGACGCCAGCGATTGCCCATTATCTGTGGGGAAATCAGATGGAAGCGGTGCTTCCTTATACCCGGCCTCGAGGAAAAGAAGGCTTTTTCACGAAACGAGATTTTATGTATGACGCATGGTTAAACGCGTTTCATTGTCCGAATAATCATCTTTTGTCCTATGTCCGTCTCAACCGAGAGGGTTACTACCTCTATAAATCCAATTCAACCATTTGTGAAGGATGTGCACTTCGCACAGAATGTACGGACAGTCGAGTCTATGAAAAGAGTTTGACTCGCCACCTATGGGAAGCTGACCTTGAACGATCGGAGGAGTTACGCCATATAGAACGCCACAAGGCGTTCTATAAAAAGCGAAAAGAAACGATTGAACGATGTTTTGCCGATGCAAAAGAAAAGCATGGTATGCGTTATGCGACGTATCGCGGATTAGCGAAAGTCACACTGCAAGCCACGCTTACTTATACTGCCATGAACCTGAAAAAACTAGCTTTATGGACGTGGAAGAAGTCTTGTTCTTCTTCGAGTTTTTTCATTCTGAGAGCTAAAAACGACAATCCCGTCTTTTT
>NZ_AODF01000079.1 GCF_000525875.1 Listeria floridensis FSL S10-1187
GGCTCGAAATCTGCGTACGAAAAAATTGAAGTCGAAGCAACAAATGGCGGATTGGTTGGACACGATGCCCGATGCTTGGAAGCTTGACGCAGATTTAGCCCTTTATAAGGTCGTAGCGGCAAGTAGTGCGTACCAAAGGGATGAACTCCGTAGTAAAAAATTAGTACCAATTTGGTTGATCGAGAGTGTGATAGAGCCCGAGAGTACAACACTTACGACGATTGCCGATGCCATTCGATACGGCTATGAGGTTAAAAAAGAACAGCTTTATTATGTCCGTCTGCCTGACATTAAAGAAGAAAAGGCTTATCTAAATTTAAAAATAATCAATGAGGAAATTAATTTTTGTGATAAGGACGAAGATGTTTATTTTCGAACTAAATTTACAAAAAAAGAAATCAAAGCGATTGACGAACGGTATTGGAGCTTAGCTATAAAAGTCGAGGAGGATACCGATGAGTAAATTTGCGATTGTCAGTGAGGTTGATGGTAAGACCATGTATACGATTAGTCGGGCAGAATCACCCTTAACAGCTATGTTGAAAGCAACGTGTGAGGAACGCGGCAGTCAAGATGAAGTTGTCGGAATTTATGAGGTTGGAACAATGAATCATTTAGAATCAATTATGTCAAAACAAGAATCTTTATCAAACATGCAGCATTTATTAAATGAAGCTGGAGGAGACTAACGATGAATAACGAAACAGAAAATCCTATGGTAGTAGACGCCTACTGGAATGACGGTTTCCGTCATTGAAAAGGTGATTCCAATGAATGAATTTGAAAAATTAAGAAAAAAAAGAATAAAACGCCGTGAACGAGAGCGAGACTTGATGTATGAGATCGAACAACTCCCATTCGGCGCCCAATATTTAAAAAAAAGTGCGAGAGCTCAACCGACTTCTTGATATTGGGGAAGATGAGCTGCGACTGTACGACCAGTTTAAACGGGCGTATGAAGTCTGTCCGGTTGTGAAGAAAACAAAACACGGTTCGATTTCGCCGGTTCAAGTGACGCAGTTAAGAAACGCGGGGTTGCATTTTAAAGCAATAGCCAAATACATGAACTGTTCGACGAATACTGTTCACAACTGTACAAAAAGTAAATATTTCAAGCGCTACTATAATCGTGACAAATCAATAGCGAATCAAATTGATCTGGGTTTGAGAGTTAGGAGGGATAAATCATGAAGTCATACTACATTAGAATTTATACGACGGAGCGGTGCTGGCCGAATGAACGTAAACTCCGGTACGAATTTTCAAAATACGACATTACGCTTGACGACCTTAAAACCGCGTTAGTAAAACGCATGGGCAACCTAGGTCTGCACTACAGAGCCAAACGGCATATTTATGAGGCTAAAAGTGTAGAGGAGCTTGTGCAAGGCATAAACAATAATACAAGATTCAAGCTTGATGTGAGGGTGTTTGAATCATGAAGAAACAAGGAGCTGAAATAATGCACAAGTACAATAGTTTGATTGGAGCGCACAAAAGGGAAGCAAGGGAAATTTATGACGACATTAAAGACGTTGTCATTCTTGAAAAATTGGACGGAGCCAATGCAAGTTTTCGTTTAGTCGACAGGGAAGTACATTGTTATTCGAGGACAACGGAGTTAGACGAACATAATACTTTGAGAGGCTTCTATAACTGGGTTCGTGATTATATTGTTCCACAAAAAGAATTGTTGAAACCAAACTCTATTTATTTCGGCGAATGGTTAGTCAAACACAAAATTGATTATGAACACCATCGCGACAAATTCTATTTATTTGACGTTTATGATTGTGAATCAGAAACTTTCGAACCTTTGTGGAGTTCTCAAACTCGGGCTGATGAGCTAGCGATAGATCATGCGCCAATAATTGACGAACCATCATCTAAACCTTCATTTGAAAAATTAAAAACTTATGTGGGGAAATCATTTCTTGCAAAAAAAGGGGAGGGGATCGTTGTTCGTTCAAAAGGTTCGAGGTTCGAGGGCGAAACGCTCAAGTTCGTAAGTGACGAATTTAGAGAGGTTCAAACGAAAAAGGAAAAGGTTTCGAAAAATGCTACTGAACTCGGAGAATTTGTTTCTCAAACGTTAACTTCCGCGCGTGTTCAAAAAATACTTTGCAAACTTGTTGACTCGGGCGTCATCGGCGAAGACTTCGATGAGACTGACATGGGGACTATTTTGAAGAATAGCAGTTCTGAAATCGTTGAAGACATTTGGAACGAGGAGTTAGATGTGTTAAAGAAGATGTTTCAGCGAAAAGTTGGCCGAGTGTATCCGGCTGCTGTGAAGGAAGTCATTAGGAAGAAGGAGGAACAAAAGTGAATAAGCTA
>NZ_AODF01000080.1 GCF_000525875.1 Listeria floridensis FSL S10-1187
CAATCAGATCGGTTAACTGATCAAAGCTAAAGGTCTTCGGTGGTTCTACAGGCACATCAAAGGCCACTTGCTCATTAATCCGTTTGCTGGTATTGACCGTTTGATGCACATGATCCGTTTCCACAATTTGGTTTTTCTCAGAAAGAAAGACTAAACTTTTCACAAGTTCTCCGTCCACAAGAAGATGAATCCGTTGAATGCGCGAGCCCATTGTTCCTCGAATGAACTGATCAATGCCATACGAGAACTTCGCCTTATCGAGACCAAAAGTAAGTCCTTGCTGTTCTTCTGTGAGCGGAACACGTACTCGTGCTTGTTCCTTGTAATCATAATTCACAGCCACAAGTTCCACCTGATCCGTTGTCGAGGTAATCACTTGGTCTAAACTTTGTCTTTCTACTTCAGTAAATTCAAAATGGAAAGGCTCTCCATAAGCAGCTCGGTTATTTTGATCGGGACGATTAATCGCTGCTTTTGGCAAGTCACCACCATTGATCCATAGCCGAACAGCACGGATATACGGACCAAAAGTTCCGCGAATGGAGTCTAGACTACCGACTGTGTAAATATCACCCGCATCTAGTGTATAGCCCGTTGTTAGTGGCACTTTCACATCTTGCTTTTTAACTGATCCCACATATCCTTCAATCTCTACGCTATCTTCTATCACTTTAATGGCGGTTGTCAGAGATTTTCCAAATTCAAATTGACCTTGAACCGGTTTGACTTCTGCCGCCGTTTCACCATTAACGAGAAGCTTCAATGACGTTAACGTTTTTCCGCAACTTCCACGTAGCTGAATGCCATGAGAAGGACTACCAATCACGAAAGGAGTAGGCGCAATTTGATAATCGGCAATCGTGACCGAAATCGGTTCTAATTCAAGTCCCTGTTCATTCAATGGACAAATTTGCAGGTGAGAATTAATCGTAATCGCTGCCAGATAAGGCGTCATATCAAGCGTACTTCCGGTCAATGTCACCGGACCGAATTCTTGAGTCGTAGCCCCATTCTGTAAGAGTATTTTGACTTGTTTCAAGTCTTTGCCTTTCTCGAAGGCAAGCGTCTGTTGATTCACTTCATAGACTTCGCGGACACGGAACTGATAGTTCGGTAACACTTGCATCCATTTATAGCCGACATTCAGGTTCGTCGGATCTTTTGCCCACACTTCAAACGTATCCCCTCTATCTGCAGCAAGAATGGAAAAAGAATACGTCCCTGTATCTGGATTCATATTCACTTTATTCCAGCTTTGGTACACACCATTTCGAAAGATCACAATATTCTTAATTAAAGTGGCGTCATACGTTCCGGTTAATGTTGTTTCCCCTGTATGGACAGGCTGAACGGTCAGTTTGGTCAAGTAAATCGGACGAGCCTCAATCATGTTGTCATATGGATCAAACGCACATAAACGAATGTCGTCTTCTTCGGTACGATCCGGTAAATTGGATAGAACAAATACCTGTTCATTATCCACCGTCACACCAGGAGAAGCCGCTGTTAACAAATCCCCGCGTAAGAGTGTATAGGTGTCTTCCCCAGCTTCTTGTTCCACTCGGTATACGCCTACTTTCGCCACACGTGAAGTGGCAGGAACTAACGCACGAATGCTTCCTCCGATTTCATAGCTCGGGAACCCTTTATCGGTAAAGAGTGTCGCTTTCGCATGCTTGATACGCGCCGAGTAGACTTCTTGAAATTGATCTTTTGCCGGTGCATCCGCCACATCGGATCGGAAGG
>NZ_AODF01000081.1 GCF_000525875.1 Listeria floridensis FSL S10-1187
CTAATACTTCGAGTTTACAATTTACTAAAGATACATTTAAAGGCCATTCAACTACTTGTAAAGCAAAGCTAGTAGCTACACAAGGCGAGCACTGACCCTTGCTATAAAATTCAAGTACGTATTGTTGCATTAATTATCGTCCTCCAAACTTAGAATCGCGATTAACAACGAAATTGCGGCTGATGTAACGGAAATAAGTGCAATCGGAATAGCTACAATCATTGCAAAGACCGTACCTATCCAACAAATAATAAAGAAAAAGACGAAGAATAGAACAAACGTGACAAGCCACATCAATAAAAAGTGGGCGATTTTATTTAAAGTTTTCAAGGTATTAATCCTTCCTTCACAGCAATATGTAATGCGAGTGAGCACGCATCGCTCTCGTCATCACTAGCAAAATCGCCTTTAAAGCCTGTCCATTCGCGCACAGCCTGCGCCACTTCCGGCTTTTTAGCTTTGCCATTCTTTGCGACCGTTTTAAAATGGCTGGCCGGTGTGACCGGATCATGTGTATAATTCAACTCGAACACTTTCAAAGCCTGATCAATCGCGCTCCAAGCAGCGAAGACAGGGGCATTCTGCTTCCATGTGCGCCCTTGAAAGAGCTCACGTGCAATGTAGTCAAAACCTTTTTTACGATGTTTTTCCATGAAGAAAACTGCCCAAGCATAAACAATTGAGGTGCGCACAGCCACAGAGTCCTTGCTACTCGTTTTAATGTTACTTTTATCAATGATTGTTGCGGCACCATCTGCGATTTCAATTAGCGCAACACCAGGCTGCCCAAGAGAAATGTCAAAGGCAAGCACCCGCTTAATTTCTGTCACACGCATTCTCTCCGTTCTTTTATATCCTCAAAAGCGGCATAATACTGTTCTTTTTTGTACTCTGGTTGACTGGATTTCAGCACCTTTTTAACATACTGCTTAACTTGGCCAAATTCTTCGTCAGTCAACGACTGTGCAGTTGCAGTTTTAAAGTTATTAAATGTCCAACTGTCAATATCAAAAGGCGGCAACTCTTTGCGCTGTACACTCACTAACACTTCAGTTAAATAGTTGAACAGCTTGGCTCGGTCGTCTTCTGTCGTCTGAACTCCGAAGCATTTTAGGTCAGGCGCTTCGTCAAAGGTTGCAAACCAACCTTTCTTGCTCAAATTCACGTAAAGAATTAAATAGTAATCAAGAGGTTGCCCCGTTTCAGGATCGCGGTACATATATGAGTAAGCAACCGTTTGCTTGATGTGTTTTGCTTCAGGCTCTTTCATGCTGTAGTCGCTTGTACGGCTGTATGTCGTTTGCTTCGACTTGATTTCTAGCCCAATCCGATGTACCTTACCTTTATCATCGGTGTAGTGCATAATACCATCTGGCGTTCCATATAAATAAAAGTCAAATCCGTTGTGCTGAACTGGCA
>NZ_AODF01000082.1 GCF_000525875.1 Listeria floridensis FSL S10-1187
TACACCTGGAGAGCCTCAATTTGAGTTCTTGTGATTTGCCAAAAGAGGTGGATCTCGATCTTATTCAGGAAATGACGAGCTTAAAGGAATTGTCATTATCCAATAATCGTTTAGGTAGGGTTCCTGATTTGTCTCAATTAACGAATTTAACCAATTTGAATATGGGGTGGAATGATTTGACAGATGCTTCCTTTGTGAATGAGATTCCATGGGTGACAACGATTAGTTTAAACAATAACGCCATACAAGACTTTTCCGTGATTCAAAATCCGGAACAACGACCAGGAATTCGATTGACGGGACAAAGATTAACACTTCCCGTTCACTATGTAAGAGGCGATGAAGAAATACGGATTGATAATCCATTTACTGGGTTTAATGGAGAAGCCTATTCCCTTGATAAAGGAACCGTTAATGGCAGCTCTAGCTTTGCCAGTACGGTATCTTCTTATGATGCTTCTACGGATCAACTCGTTTTGAAAAATTTGTGGACCAATCAAGCTCGAGCGGTGCGCGATGGCGTTTTGGAATATGGGAAAAGTCATTCCAACGAGACGCCATCATCCAGCGGCTATATGTCTATCCCAATTGAGTTTGCGACCGATCAAGTCGTAACCTTTGATCCAAAAGGGGGAGTGCTTGCTTCGAATACGGAACAACTGGTCTTTCCGGGAGAAACCGTTCAAGAGCCAGATTCTCCTTCGAGAACGGGTTACCAGTTTAAAGGCTGGACCTTCGAACAAGACGGAGAGCGATCGTTCTGGAATTTCCCAACCCAAACAATGCCGAATGCACCGATAACTTTACAGGCTACTTGGGAGAAGGATACCTACACCCTTCAGTACCAGGCCAATACCAGCGATGTTGTGGAGAATCTTCCCAGTGATCAATCCTATACCGTAGAGGATCCGGCGCGTGTTGCGGAGATGATCCCTGCACGAGAAGGGTATACGTTCTTGGGGTGGAATACACAAGCTGATGGGCAAGGGAAATCTGTTTCGGCAGGAGAAGACTGGTCCGATGCGGCGCAATCTGTTCTGTATGCACAGTGGAAGGCCGATACCATTATGGTCGATCCACTTCCTGAGCCAACCCCACGATCCAGAC
>NZ_AODF01000083.1 GCF_000525875.1 Listeria floridensis FSL S10-1187
ACTATCTACAGCATCTGTTTGAGGAGTAACAAAATCCATTTCAAGCGAACGAATCGTTAGGTTTTCCAACCAATCTTCTTCTGGCACTTTGCCCGTAAGATCTCCAAGTACTAAGTTCGGGACTTGAAGCCCCGCTGATTGATCGGCATCCCCTTTCCCTGTATTTTCTCCTGGTACACGTGCAAAGTGCAGTTCGGCTTTAGGTTGACTTGGGTCTCCATCACCCGTTTGGATGGTTAGATTCGAAGTCACATGGATCGGGCCTGAAAAGTAATAATCATCCGCCTCAAGTGAAAGAATTGCCTCTTCCGTTCGATTCACAGAAAGTGCCGCAATTGCTTCATTCCATTTCCGTGTGTTTTCCTTGGCTTCACTTTCTAAATATTGTGCATTGGGGTGTAAATCTAATTCGACTTGAATACTCATCGTTTCAATTCCTCTTTTCGTTTTTATTTCTCACGGCCATGAAAAGAACAATTGTTCTTGTTTTGAGAATAACAAGGAACACACGATCTGACAAATTTCGTATACTTTTATCAGGGAAGAGCTTTTTGGTTAAAGGGTCTCCCTCTTCTCCCCTCACGTATCCCACATAAAAAAGAGCCCGAAGAGGGCTCTCTTTTGTGTTTATTTCAATAATCGTCGAATTCCCAGATACAGAAATACGCTGCCTAAACCGACAGCTAACCCCGTAGGGAAAGGTTGATCCCCTGTATGGGGTAGTTTCGCTGGAGTTCTCCCTGAAGCAGAGGACTCTTGACTCGACAGAATGGGATCGTGTGACTCAACAGATTCTTGTGTTATGTCCCCTCTTTCAGGTGTCGGCTGTTCAGGTTGAACTGGGGGCTCAGGGTCAACTGGATCCATTGGATCTATAGGTTGTGGTTGTGGATCTGGATCTGGGGTTGGCTCAGGAAGTGGATCGACCATAATGGTATCGGCCTTCCACTGTGCATTAC
>NZ_AODF01000084.1 GCF_000525875.1 Listeria floridensis FSL S10-1187
TTTGATTAATGCACCTGTCATTCGGGAATGTGTAGTTGCCATTACCGTCAACTTGGGCTTGCGTAGCAACTGCTCCGTTGATGAAGAGACGTACTTTCGCAATGTCTGCTCCGTACTTACCAGTCAATGCTTCTTGACCAAGTGCATAAGGGTTTACTGACAGTGCGTAGTCCCCTACTGCACTTCCTTGGACTGTAACTTGAATGCGTTTTTGTTCTACGTAACGACTATCTACACCTACTACTTCAACTTTGTCGCCTGCTTTGATCAGCGATGCTGCATTCGGGAATGTATAGTTGCCATTTCCGTCTGTTTGCGCTTGTGTGACTACAGTACCATTTACGAACAAGCGTACTTTTGAAATATCTTTACCATATTTACCTGTTAGAGCTGCTTGATTTAAGCTGTAAGAATCTGCTGTAAGCGTGTAATCCAGTGTTGGAGCGCTACCTTGTACAGTAACTGGTTTCTCAGCACGTTGAATGTATTGTGCGTCTACTCCAACAACTTTAATTGCATCAGCACTTGACTTAATGTACTGTGCGGCAGTTGCAAATGTGTATTTTCCGTTATTATCAGTTGTTGCTTGTGCGACCACACTGCCGTTAACAAATAGACGTACTTTCGAAATACCTTTACCAAACGTACCAGTTAACGATGTTGATGTACCAACGATGTATGGATTTTGATCAACTGTCAAGCTGTAATCAACGACATCTTCACCAGTAACGGTTACTGCTTTACGATTACGTTCCACATAGCTGCTATCCACTCCGACAACCTCAACTGTATCTGCTTTTTT
>NZ_AODF01000085.1 GCF_000525875.1 Listeria floridensis FSL S10-1187
GCAAACGCGCGCGTGTTCAGCATCGCCGCCCGAAAATCGTTCTCTGAAACCGCTTCTTCCGGATTCAACTTCTTCCACGCCTGAAACTGGTTTTTCAACTGATCCGCGTAAACATTACTCCCGCTAAACAAATCATCCATGGTCACTTCTGTTTTCGGTACTTCCCGCTGTTCCTGCGTATAGCTATTCACAAAAACCGTTTCCGTTTTCGTCGCCCCAATCCGATTCGTCGTCGTAAACTTGGACGCATCCAAATTCCGCATGCCTTCCACAAACCGATCCAAGTCTTCAAAAAACGGCCGATCAATTTTCGTATGAACAAGTTCATCCACCCGCTCAGAAAACTGGTGCAGCACCTCAAAATCCTCAAACAGCTCTTGCAGTTCTTTCTCTGAACTTGTATGGCTGAATGAAATCGCACCATCACGATCCAAGTTCCGAATGTCTTCCTCCGCTTCAT
>NZ_AODF01000086.1 GCF_000525875.1 Listeria floridensis FSL S10-1187
TAGAGAAGCTATAACTTGTACTTCTGTACCTGCTACTTGTTTTGGAATCGTGACGCTGTAGTTACCATTCGCATCTGCTTTGCCATCCCAATTGAGAATACCACCGCTAGGCATAGCAATACGAACTTTAACATCTGCATTCGGTTCAGTTACACCCGTCACTGCTGTTGTTTGATCTGTAATCTCATTAATCGTTGGTTCAGAAAGCTCTGTTTGAATAACAGTTGTTGTTGCTTTGGGTGAAGTTAGACCACCTTTTTCTGCTGTTACTTCAATTTTCGTTCCTGCAGCTTGTTTCGGAATCGTAATGCTGTAATTGCCGTTTGAATCCGATGTTCCTTCCCAGTTACGATAGCCTCCGCCTGCTTGTTCAACAGCTAATACGATTGTAGCATTTGGATCTGCTGTACCAGAAATGACTGTATCTTTGTCCGTTACACTATTAATCGTTGGTGTTGCTAGAGCTCCCTGAGTAACAGTTGTTGTTGCTTTAGGTGAAGTTAGACCACCTTTTTCTGCTGTTACTTCAATTTTTGTTCCTACAGCTTGTTTTGGAATCGTAATGCTGTAATTGCCGTTTGAATCCGATGTTCCTTCCCAGTTACGATAGCCTCCGCCTGCTTGTTCAATTGCTACTGTTACTACAGCATTTGGTTCAGCTTTACCAGAAATACTTGTATCACTGCTTGTTACGCCATTAATCGTTGGGGCACTTAATTCTGTTTGAACAACAACAGTGGTTGCTTTATCAGATGTCTTTACCATTTTTTGTTGCAACTACTTTCAATAGTTGTTCCACTAGCTTGTTTTCGAA
>NZ_AODF01000087.1 GCF_000525875.1 Listeria floridensis FSL S10-1187
CCAACCAGTTCTACTGTATCTCCAGGTTGAATAAAGGTCGCGACATTTGGGAAGGTGAAGTTGCCGTTGCCATCCATTTCAGCTTGACGAACGATGGTGCCATTCACCACAAGACGTACTTTGAAGATGTCTTTACCGTATTTCCCAGTCAAGTTCGCTTGGTTGAGCTTGTAAGGATCTGCAGATAAGCTGTAATCATATTGAACATTGCCTTGTACCGTCACTGGTTTTTCAGCACGTTGTACGTAAGCACTATCCACCCCAACCACTTTGACTGTATCTGTGCTTGATGTGATAAATTGTGCTGCCGTTGCGAACGTGTAGTTTCCGTTACTATCCGTTGTTGCCTGTGCGACCACTTTTCCATTTACGAAAAGACGCACTTTTGAAATATCATCGCCATAAGTACCAGTTAAGGACGTCGAAGTGCCAATCACATAAGGATTTTGTTGGACCGTTAGATCATAGTCCATCACGTCATTCCCAACAACTGTGACCGGTTTCCGTGCTTGCTCGACATAGCGGCTATCCACGCCTACAACTTCTACTTTATCCGTTTTCTTGAAGACAAATTTCTCCATACCTGAGA
>NZ_AODF01000088.1 GCF_000525875.1 Listeria floridensis FSL S10-1187
GCTATTTTAGAAGATGCTGCGGCATTACTGGCGTTTGATTCTGCTGACAAAACCGCAGTCATCGAAATCAAGAAGGGACGCAGTGGTGGGGAAGGCACACAAGCCGAGCTGATATTTATGCCGAGCTTTGGAGTTGTGCAAGAGCTTGATTATAATGCGTCTTTAGTAAAGGAGTTTTAGCGATGGCATTTTTTACATTTATTGGTTTTTTTACAATTGGTATAAGTCTTAGTTTTGGAATTCTTTTATTATGGGAACGGATTAAAAATAAAAATGCCCTCAAGTGGATCCGGATAGGGGACGAAATTGAAGAGGTGGGCGTAGTTTTGCCCCATAAAGGAATTGTGCTTTTCATTGACAGAGATTCGAGAGACGTTGTAATGCTTAAATCAAACAATGATGAAGGTTATTTTCTAAAGACAGTGAAACCTGGTGGTTATGTTCCTACAGGTAAAACCTATTCAAGAGAA
>NZ_AODF01000089.1 GCF_000525875.1 Listeria floridensis FSL S10-1187
CCTGCCGGACTGGCAATCGGGGCGGTGTATGGTAGTTTGGAGCTTGGGACAGCAAGTTTCTGGAAAAGACTGGATAAGTGGCAGAGAGCTTGAGACTTCCGAACGGGCGATGAGAGGGGCATTATCCGTTGCGGATATGCTTCCAGCAGTGAAGGCTTTTTCTACCGGAATCAAGGGACTTCCAACGGGTTCGGCACTAGAACGGCTGATGCGTCCGCCATTGAAGAATGTGAATAATCTTGTCGTGCAAGGGAACAAAATGGCACTCACGCGAATAAGAGGACTGAAAGCGGTTCTAAAAGAACAGGTACATACAGGCACAACAGCGGTTAAGAAACAACTGAACCATCTAGGTGATAGCTTGAACCTTCCACCGCGTGGACAACTCGCGGCGCCGGGTGTTGGAGCTGTTCCGATAAAAGGAAATAGTCAAAAGGTGCTGAAGAAAGTGATGCAGGAATTTGACTTAAATCTTGGCGGGGGTAAGCGAACAGGTGATATAATTGA
>NZ_AODF01000090.1 GCF_000525875.1 Listeria floridensis FSL S10-1187
TTACCCTTTAACCTTTAACCTTTTCTTTTTCATCTTTCTAACGGTAAAAGTAAAAGGTTCGATTTCGTTCACTTGCGATAGTGAGACGAACCGTGTATTGAAAGATTGCTCTCTCGATTGATTCTCGGTTACTGGTTCGAAATAAGTTCTCACTTATTTCGGCTTTACTAACTTTTCTTATCTAGTTTTCAAAGAACAATTTTGGTGGAGCCTAGCGGGATCGAACCGCTGACCTCCTGCGTGCAAAGCAGGCGCTCTCCCAGCTGAGCTAAGGCCCCTCATTAAAAAATGTGTCTACCGAGAAAAGTGGGCCTAAGTGGACTCGAACCACCGACCTCACGCTTATCAGGCGTGCGCTCTAACCAGCTGAGCTATAGGCCCCTCATTCTGAAGGCGCACCACTGTGTCCCTCGATCAAACACGTATATAACTATTTGAAGAGTTGACCTCTCAAAACTGAACAAAAGAAGGGAAAAAGATCCGTAGGTTTCCTATTCCTTAGAAAGGAGGTGATCCAGCCGCACCTTCCGATACGGCTACCTTGTTACGACTTCACCCCAATTATCTGTCCCACCTTCGGCGGCTGGCTCCATAAAGGTTACCCTACCGACTTCGGGTGTTACAAACTCTC
>NZ_AODF01000091.1 GCF_000525875.1 Listeria floridensis FSL S10-1187
CTTCGAGCTACCAGAAGTCCCCCAGTCCGCCAACATCTGCCATCGCTAAACTGCTGCCGCGGCGGTAAGTTCAAACTATTCTCCCATTTCGCTCCGATGTTCCCGATCGTATCCAAACCGTGTGTCAACTTGTCCACTCCGCTATGCGCCGCCCCTTTCAAACTTCTTACCCGCATCTCCGCTTGATTCTTCCCAATCCGAACCAAATCCTCTGCTTTCGACACCGCTGTTTGCTTTCCGCGCATTATCAGTTGACTGAGCTCTGCCAAATGCCCCGTTTCTCCAAGCACTCGCGTCCCGCCAGACAGCGCCTTCACGCCCGGAACTAGGTCAAACAGTGAAAATGCCCCGCGTAACGCGCGTTCCGACGTATCCATCTCACGCCCCGTCAGCCAATCTTTTCCCGTCACTGCCGCGCTCATTTCTAAACTGCCATAAGCCGCCCCAAGCACGAGACCAGCAGGCGGACAAAAAATCGCAACCCCGACGATCGCGACCGTCGCCGCAACATTCACCCAAAACTCCTTTTTCTGCTGTTCATCCTGGATCGACGTATACGCAAACGCGCGCGTATTCAGCATCGTCGCTCGAAAATCGTTCTCTGAAACCGCTTCTTCCGGATTCAACTTCTTCCACGCCTGAAACTGGTTTTTCAACTGATCCGCGTAAACATTACTCCCGCTAAACAAATCATCCATGGTCACTTCTGTTTTCGGTACTTCCCGCTGTTCCTGCGTATAGCTATTCACAAAAACCGTTTCCGTTT
>NZ_AODF01000092.1 GCF_000525875.1 Listeria floridensis FSL S10-1187
CAAGGCTAAATACTCCCTAGTGACCGATAGTGAACCAGTACCGTGAGGGAAAGGTGAAAAGCACCCCGGAAGGGGAGTGAAACAGTTCCTGAAACCGTGTGCCTACAAGTAGTTAGAGCCCGTTAATGGGTGATAGCGTGCCTTTTGTAGAATGAACCGGCGAGTTACGATTTGTTGCAAGGTTAAGCGGAAAAAGCGGAGCCGTAGCGAAAGCGAGTCTGAATAGGGCGGTTGAAGTAACAGGTCGTAGACCCGAAACCAGGTGATCTACCCATGTCCAGGATGAAGGTAAGGTAATACTTACTGGAGGTCCGAACCCACGCACGTTGAAAAGTGCGGGGATGAGGTGTGGGTAGCGGAGAAATTCCAATCGAACTTGGAGATAGCTGGTTCTCTCCGAAATAGCTTTAGGGCTAGCCTCGAAGGAAGAGTCATGGAGGTAGAGCACTGTTTGGACTAGGGGCCC